>CAYFLU010000218.1:0-5124 GCA_964343975.1 uncultured Solibacteraceae bacterium | reverse complement strand
GCGACTCGCTCGCCGACAAACAGACGGTGCACGCGCAGCGGCCGGCGCCGGCCGCGGAAGGCGCCGCGAAGAAATGACGGCTCCGGCCCGGCGGGCGGCCCTCGCGCTCAGCGCCCTGCTGGCGCTGGCGCTGGCGCCGGCGTGCGCGTCGCCGCGCCCGTACGACAAGCCGCAACTGCCCGCACCGCAGATGTGGGACATCGCCGACGGCTGGAAGCCCGCGGCGCCCTCCGACCGCATTCCGCGCGGCACCTGGTGGACGATCTTCAAAGACGACGCGCTGACCGCGCTCGAAGCGCAGGCCGTGTCGTCGAACGCGACACTCGCCGGCGCCGCCGCGCGCTTCCGCCAGGCGCGCGCGCTCACGCAGCAGGCGCTCGCACCCACGCTGCCGTCGATCGACGCCACCGCGGGCCTCACGGAGTCGCGCACGAGCACGGCCTCGGGCGTGACGACGACGGGACCGACGATCAGCTTGTTGCCGTCGGCGTCGTACGAAATGGATCTGTTCGGCAAGCGGCTCGCGAACATCGACGCGGCGCGGGCCGGCGAAACCGGCGCGGAGGATGATCTCGAGAACGTGCGGCTCGCAATCACGTCGGATCTCGCGGCCAATTACTTCACCCTCCGCCGCCTCGACGCCGAGATCGGCGTCGTCACCGAATCCATCGCGCTGCTCGAGAAGCAGCTGGCGTTGATTCGCGCGCGGCATGACGGCGGACTCGTGTCGGGCCTCGACCTCGCGCAACAGCAGACGGTGCTCGAGACCACGCGCACGCAGCTCGCGCTCCTGCGGGATCAGCGCTCGGGTCTCGAGCATGCGATCGCGGTGCTCGCGGGCCAGCCGGCGGCCGGCTTCCGTGTGGCCGCGGCCCAGATGACGCGCACGGTGCCGCCGGTGGCGCTCGAAACGCCGTCAGAGCTGCTCGAGCGGCGTCCGGACATCGCCTCGGCGGAACGCGCCGTGGCTGTGGCGAACGCGAAGGTCGGCATCGCGCGGTCCGCGTTCTTCCCGTCGCTCGTGCTCGCGACGAGCGGCGGCCTCAAGGCCAGCGCGTTCTCGAAGATCCTCGACGCGCCGAGCTGGATCTGGTCTCTCGGCGCGGCGGCGGCGCAGAACCTCTTCGACAACGGCGCCAAGCAGGCGCGCCAGCAATTTGCCGACGCGGGCTACGACGCCGCGGTGGCCGACTATCGCGCGGTGACCTTGAAGGCGTTTCGTGAAGTGCAGGACGCGCTGTCGACGCTCGGCGCCGTGGACCAGGCGCGCGCCTCGCAGGCCGCGGCCGTCGCCGCCGCAGAGCGCGCGCTCGCGATCGCCACCAGCCGCTACAACGCGGGCGCCTCGTCGGCGCTCGACCTCGTCTCGTCGCAGCAGGCGGTGCTCACCGCGCGGCGCACGGCCGTGCAGCTCGACGGCTCACGCCTCACCACCACCGTGGCGCTGATCAAAGCGCTGGGCGGCGGCTGGCAGTAGCATCCAGCGCATCCCGCAGCTGGTCGCGCCACGCGTCTTCACTGTGCGTGCCGCCCGAATACTCCACATACCGCAACCGTGACCGGTTGCCGCGCCGCATCGCGACGATCACATCGCGCAGACGACGGGTGTCGGCAATGGCCTCGTCACCTTCCTGCATGCCGATCGACAACCACACGCGCACGTCCGAGGCAAGGCCGCGCTGCCGGCTCTTGTTCGTCATCGCTCGAACTTCGTCGACAGCACGATCGATGACGTCGTGCGGTCCACGCCCTCCAGCGCGCCGATGCGATCGGTGAGGACGTCCATGTCGCTCACGGCCGGCACAACCGCGATTGCGATGAGGTCGTAGGTGCCGCTCACCGAGTGCAGGCTGCGCAGTTCCGGCATCGCGCGGAGCGACGCCACAACCGACGTCTGCTGCTTCGGATGCACCGCAATCATGATGTGCGCGCGGATGCGGCCGTGCTCGTGCTCGTCGGTGAGCCGCACGGTGTAGCCGCCGATCACGCCGTCGCGCTCGAGCCGCTCCAGCCGACTCTGCACCGTCGTTCGCGACACACCCAGCTTGCGCGCGAGCTGCGCCGTGGAGGTGCGCGCGTTTTCCCTGAGCAGAGTGAGGAGCCGCTGGTCCGTCTGACTGAGCTTCACGTCGATTCGCCGAAATATACCGTGAATCTGAACAGATCAGCACTACTTATTGACCAATCGACCTCGCATACTGCCTACATGGCGTTTCTCGATACCCTCGCCCCCCTGCGGGCCCACGCGGGCCGTCGGCGCACCACCGGTCTCGACGACCAGACCATCGAGACGCACGCGGCTACCCACCCGGCGCTCGCCGACGCCATCGCGGCCGCCGCCATCGAATACGCGCGCGTGCGCGCGGAGCTGCCGGAATTGCTCGATCTCGACGAAGACGCCCAGATCCGCGAAGTACAGGGCGGCATCCTGAACTTCTATTCGAACGACACCGCGAATCCCTACGTCGCCCTCGTGGCGCGCGGGCCGTGGATCGTGACGCTGAAAGGCGCGGTGCTCTACGACTCGGGCGGCTACGGCATGCTCGGCTTCGCGCACACGCCGGCCGACGTGCTCGATGTGATGGCCAGACCTCAGGCCATGGCCAACGTGATGACGCCGAACCTCGCGCAGCTGCGCTTCGCGCGCGCGATGCGCAAGGAAATCGGCCACACGCACGGCCACTGCCCTTACGAGAAATTCCTCTGCCTGAACTCCGGCTCCGAATCCGTGTCGCTCGCCAGCCGCATCGTCGACGTGAACGCGAAGCTCATGACCGATCCGGGCGCGCGCCATGCGGGGAAGACGATCAAGCGCGTGGTCGTGAAGGGCAGCTTCCACGGCCGCACCGAACGGCCCGCGCTCTACTCCGACTCGAGCCGCAAGAGCTACGTGCAGCACCTCGCGTCGTTCCGCGACGAGCACAGCGTGCTCGTGGTCGAGCCGTACAACGTGGACGCGCTGACGAAGACATTTGCCGACGCCGACGCGCACGGCTGGTTCATCGAAGCGATGTTCCTCGAACCCGTGATGGGCGAAGGCGATCCCGGCCGCGCCGTACCGCGCGCCTTCTACGACGCCGCGCGCGCGCTCACCGAGGCGCACGGCGCGTTGCTGCTCATCGACTCGATCCAGGCGGGCCTCCGCGCCCACGGTGTGCTGTCGATCATCGACTACCCCGGCTTCACCGGCATCACGCCGCCCGACATGGAGACGTACTCGAAGGCGATCAACGGCGGGCAGTATCCGCTGTCGGTGCTCGCCGTGACGCCGCACGCCGCCGCGCTCTACAAGAACGGCACGTACGGCAACACGATGACCGGCAATCCGCGCGCGCTCGACATTGCCACCACCGTGCTCGGCCGCCTCACGCCCGACCTGCGCGCGAACATCCGCACGCGCGGGCAGCAGGCCGTGGCCGCGCTCGAAGCGCTGCGCCTCGAATTTCCGGGCCTCATCACGAAAGCCCAGGGCACGGGCCTGCTCTTCTCGTGCGAACTCGGCAAACAGTTCAAGGCCTACGGCACCGGCTCGCTCGAGGAATGGCTCCGGGAGCATGGACTCGGCGTGATCCACGGCGGCGAAAACTCGCTCCGCTTCACGCCGCACTTCGGCCTGACGGATGGCGAGCTCCAGCTGCTCATCTCGCTCGTGCGGCGCGCGATTCTCGAAGGCCCGCGCACGGCGTAAGCCGGTACTCCCGCCTGCAATCCGGAGGTCTATGATGTCCTCATGGTGACCTCCGGCCTCGCCCCTGCCCTCGTCTGGAAATACTTCGAAGCCATCTCGCTCATCCCGCGCGGATCGAAGAACGAGAAAGCCGTCGGCGACTTCGTGATGAAGACCGCCGCCTCTCTTGATCTCGAGGCGTGGCGTGACGACGCGGGAAACATCGTGGTGAGAAAGCCCGCATCGGCGGGCATGGAGGGTCGCCCGCGCGTGTGTTTGCAGGGGCACCTCGACATGGTCTGCGAGAAGACGCCCGACACCGTGCACAACTTTCTGAAGGATCCGATCAAGCTGCGGATTGTGGGCGAGCATCTGATGGCCGAAGGCACGACGCTCGGCGCCGACAACGGCATCGCGGTGGCGACCAATCTCGCGATCATGGAAGACGAGTCGCTCGTGCATGGACCGCTCGAGTTCCTCTTCACGGTCGATGAAGAAACCGGACTCACCGGCGCCAACGAACTGCAGCCCGGCTTCGTTGAAAGCAAGATCCTGCTGAATCTCGACTCGGAAGAAGAAGGCGAGCTCTGCGTCGGGTGCGCGGGCGCGTGCGACAACCTCGGGCATTGGCATTTCAAGCTCGACGCGGCGCCGAAAGGACTCGTGACGTGGACGATCACGGTGTCGGGCCTCAAGGGCGGCCACTCCGGCATGGAGATCGACAAGCAACGCGGCAACGCGATCCGGATTCTCGGGCGATTGCTCACGGTCGCGCAGTCGTTCGGCGCGCGTGTCGCGGCGATGGATGGCGGCAGCAAGCGCAACGCGATCGCGCGTGACGCGCATGCGGTGCTGGCGGTGCCCGCCGCAAAGGCGACGGATGCCCGCGTCGCCATCGAGCGCTGTGTCGCCGACATCACCGCGGAATTCGACTCACTCGAACCGAACGTCGCCGTCGCGCTCGTGCAGCCGAAAGGCAAACGCGTGTCACGCGTGTTCCCGCGCGCCGTCCAGAAGAAGATCCTCGCGGCCATCGCCGCGCTGCCGCACGGCGTGATCAAAATGAGCCCCGACATCGCCGGCCTCGTCGAGACATCGAGCAATCTCGCCGTGTTGACGACGCACAAGAAGGGCGTGACGATCGCCACGAGTCAGCGAAGCTCAGTGGCCTCGGAACTGAAGGACGCAGCCAATACGGTTGCCGCCGTGTTCGAGCTGGCGGGCGCGTCGCTCGAAGCGCCGTCAGGCTATCCGGGGTGGAAGCCCAACCTCGCGTCGCCGATTCTCAAGCTCGCGCAGCAGACGTACACGAAGATGACCGGTAAGACGCCGGCCGTGCGCGCGGTGCACGCCGGTCTCGAGTGCGGCATCATCGGCGAGAAGTACCCGGGCATGGACATGGTCTCGTTCGGCCCGACGATGACCGGCGTGCATTCGCCGGACGAGAAGCTCGAGAT
>CAYFLU010000217.1:0-5157 GCA_964343975.1 uncultured Solibacteraceae bacterium | reverse complement strand
CAGAAAGGATCCTTGCCAGATCGCGCCGCCGGGCTGCAGCGTCTGGATCGGCCGTCCAAGGTCGCGATCGGTCGCCATCACCAGCAGCGGGGCCAGCCGGACGACGACGCGCGTCCAGTCGCGCTGGCGTTCCGCCACGAGTGCGGCACGATGCGCCCCTTCCGTCCACGGAGCCGATGCGTCGCGCGCGGCACCGCGATCATAGGCGGCCAGCGCCATGCCCTCGTCACCGGCGCGCTCGGCGACAGCGCCGAGCCGATACCAGATCTCGGCGTCGTACCGGGTGTCGGCAAAGACCGCGGCGGCCAAGGTACGCGCCGCGGCCGCCTCACCCGCCGTCGCGCGCTGCTCCGCGGCATTGATCACGAGGAGCGGGCCCAGACGGTCCGCATCCGGCAGCGCCTGCAGCGCGGGACCGACGGCAGCCCAGTCGCCGTGTGCGAGCGCGACACGCAACGCCAGCATCGGCGATGACGCCGACGGGACCGATGCCGGGACGCCCCGTCGCAGCCACTGCCACGACACCCAATTGCGCGAAGCCGCGGCCGGCACCCACCAGACGATGGCCAGCACCAGCACGGCTCCGAGAAGGTACAGGCGGCGCATCAGAACGGCGCTCGCATCCGAGCGAGAAAGAGCCGCCACAGACGGCGGCCGGGAAACATGGCGGTGATCGTCTTCACGTAGTGCAGCGGATTGTCGCGCACGACCACCCAGGCCCGCACGAAGAACGAGCCATAGAACCACGCGCGGTGCCACGCGCCGTTCAACCCGGGCGATGCGAATCGCTGGTTGCGGTTCCGCTGTTGCACCAGATGCGCCGCAGCCACCGCGGCCGCGGATTCCTCCGCATTCGACTTCGCGGATTGATCCAGACGGTAGGTGGCCAGCACTCGTGGCACATGCCGCGTCTTCGCCACGCGCCACATCCGCAAGAACAGGTCCCAATCCATGCAGTAGTGGAGCGACTCGTCGACCGGCCCCACGCGATCGAGCAGCGACCGGCGGAAGAACACGGCCGGCTGACCGAGGTAGTCGTGATACAGCAGCGTCTCGTAGTGCATCGACGCAAAGACGTGGCGCCGGCGCATCGGGCGGCCGTCGGCGTCCGTGTACACGAAATCGCCATAGACCAAATCCACGTCGGGATGCGCCTCGAACACCGCGGCGACGGCCTCGAGCGCGCCGGGCACCAACGTGTCGTCGGAGTTCAGCCACGTCAGGATCTCTCCGGTCGCGCGCGCGAACCCCTTGTTGATCGCATGCGATTGCCCGCGATCCCGTTCCGAGACCCAGTACGTCAGCTGCGGGGCAAACCGTTCGATCACCGACACGCTCTCGTCGGTCGATCCGCCATCGATCACGATGTGCTCGAGCTCGGGGTACCCCTGATCGTGGACGCTCTGCAGCGTTTCCCCCAGAAACCGCCCTTGGTTGTACGACGGCGTGACGATCGTGATGCGCGGGCGACTCACGGCTGCGCTCCGGCGGCGAGGATCTCGTCATAGAGCGCCAACAACTTCGGCACCTGTGTCGCCAACCGATGATCACGTCGCGCCCGCGCCTGTCCGCGCGCCGCGATCGCGTCGGCCTCCGACGGATGCTCGATAAGCCGCGTCAGCGCATCGGCCAGCGCGCGCGGATCATCGACCGGCACCAACACGCCGTCCTGCCCGTCCTCGATAAACTCCGGAATCCCGCCGACCCGGGTGGCGACCACCGGGAGTCCGGCCGCCCGCGCTTCGGCGAGCACATTCGGCGCCGTATCCATTCGCGTCGGCAACGCCAGCACCGTCGATGCACGCATGCGCTCGACGATCGCTTCCGGCGGCAGGCCGCCATGAAAATGCACACGGGCCGCGAGGCCGCTTCGCTCGAGCGCCGGCTGCAACACCGTGGCGCGATACGCCGCATCGACCGGGCCGACGATGTCGAGGACCGCCGTCGGCTGGCGCGCGGCCATGTGCGCAAACGCCGTCACCAGCACATCCACGCCTTTGGCCGGCACCACCCAGCCCACGCACAGCACACGCGGAGACGACGGACGCGGCGCGGGCGCCGCGAACCACAGGTCGCGGATCGGCGTGCGGATAAGATGCGTCGCGGCATGCGAACCACACGCGCGGACGAAGGCTTCGGCAAACGCGGTCTCGCACACGATGTGGCTGGCGCGACGCACCGTCAGCCATTCGCACGCGAGCGCGACGACGAGGCCCGGCTGGCGCAGGAGCGTGTGCCACCCGCGCGCCTCCACGATGCGCCGGACGATGCCCTGGATCATCAAGACGTTGGGCCGCCCGGCCGAGACCGCGGCATAGCCGAAGCTCGACTCCGTGCCAAATCCGTGCACGAGGTCGGGCTGGATCTCACGCACGGCGGACTGCAGACGATGGCGGTCCCACTGATACGCGAGCAACGCCCGCGGAATCGCGGGGATCCGCAGGAAATGAAAGTGCACGCCGTCCCGCGCGAAGACATCGTCGGCTCGCGCGTACCGCGACAACGTCACCACATGCAGTTCGATCCCGGAGGCGGCAACCAGCGGCGCCTGTGCCGCGATCCACGGCACCGGGTGCGACGCGGGCGCACCACGCAGCGCGGCACGATCCGGAAACGCCGCCGCCGGATACTCACAAATCCACGCGACCTTCATGCGGCCTCGCGTGGCGGCGTGTGCGCCGCGTCCCGACACAACACGCCGGCGCTCAACATGAAGGCCCACGATACGGAAATCACGTCGAAGGATCCGAAGAGACTGGCGACCGGAATCAGCATGAAGACGAGGCCAGCGCCCACAGCGCCGACCCCACGCCAGCGGATCTCGAGGTCGGCATGCCGTGCGGCCCTGCGGATCTCGGCGGCGATCACCCCATAGGCGAACAGCACGATCAGAAACGCCGGAATGCCAAATTCGCCGAGCAGGCTGGAGGTCAGCGTGATCCGGGCCTGTTCGCCCTTCTCATCGAGGATGGCGAGCACATCCCCACTCGCCTTCGACGAGAGCGTGCCCGACACCTGACCGACACTGATGGGATTGGCTAGGTGGAAGGGCCCCATGCCCAGCGCGAGCGTCGGCAACTCGGTGCTGATCTTCGAGAACGCCACCCGATGCGCAAGCACCGGACCAAAGGAGGTCGGATCGGAGACGATCTTGTCGAGGGTCTCACCCAAGCGGCTGGAACTGATTTCGTCAATGTGGCTGAAGGCCGAGAACATGCCGATCACTGCCAGGACCGCGGCCACCCCCCAGCCGGCGGCCGCGCGCATGATGCGCGCGAGATCCCCGCGTGACTGCAGGTAGCGGACGCCGACCCAGGCCAGCGCGGCGATCCCGAAGAACATGACCTTCAGCACGCTACTGAGCACCATCGTGATGAGGAAGAACAGGGCGGCCGCCACGAGCACCGGGCGCGATCGGAAGAGGGCCGCGGCCGTGCACTGAATCGCCACGAACATCAGCAGCGTGCCATTCGCGTGGGCATCCTTGGCGAGGCCCGTGATGTCATCACCGACCGGGTACTGGAACCACACGAGCTGCACCCACGACACCACACTCGTGACGAGCGCGAAGGTGAGCACCGTGCGCCGAATCCAGATGGCCGTCCCCGCCGGCCACGGCAGTTCGCGCCCGATGATGAACATCAGCGCGGGCAGGACCCACATGTAAACAAGCCGCACGCCGTCCAGCAGCGGCACGTCGCCGTCGCGGTAGTACGACAGCAATCCGAGCGCGATGAACGCGAGCAGGGACGCCAGCAATCGCCGCGTCACCCGGCTCATGCCGGTCGCCATCGCCCAGCCGACCAACCCGAGCACGACCGGAATCTCGACGAGTCGCGCCTCGCGGCCGATCGGTGTCAGTCGCGTCCACGCATAGCCGAGCGCCATCGGCCAGCTGTTGGCGTTGTCGTACGCGAACGCGTAGACGAGCAGCCCCACGGCGATCGCACTGACCCAGGCCCGTTCGCGGTGCGCCATCACGTCACCCGTGCACCGCTGCCGGAATGCGCGTGGTCAGCGCCTCGGCAAAGATCGTCGGATCGAACCGCGCCGACGCGGCCAAACTACGGGCCCCCATGGCACGCGCGCGGTCCGGGTCCGCACACGCGGCGAGCGCGCGTGCGAGCGCATCGACATCGCCCGCGTCGAACACACAGCCGTTGTCGCCGTCCGTGACCAGGTCGGCGGACGCATAACTCGTGCGGCTCGCAATGATCGGCAAACCGGCACAAGCGGCTTCGTGAATGACCACGCCCCAATGATCGATGCGGGACGGCAGCACAAACACGCCCGACTGCCCCATCAGCCGCGCGCATTCGGCCGGCGGCGCGAAGTCGTGCACGTGCACCCCCGCATGGCCATCGAGCTGCGATCGCCACGGCCCCGCGCCAACGCACCACAGAGCCCACGGGGCGGTCGTCGTCTGCCGGTAGCGCGCATACGCGGCCAGCAGCGTGTCCAAGCCTTTGCGGGGAATGAATTGCCCGACGAACAGAAACACCGATGGCCAGGGAGCGGATGTGGCGGCGTGCCGAGCGACACCGACCGGACGGAAGATCGCGGTGTCGCAGGTCAACAAGCCTTCGAAGATGCGCGCCTCGGGAAACCCGATGCGACGCGCGTAGCGATGGGAGACGGCTCCGGCGACCAACGCGGCATCATAGGCGCGCAGCCCGCCGGTCCAGCCGCGGACGATGCCGCGCAGATCCCGCCACAGCGCGCGCGGTGGCACTTCGCTGCCCCAGACCGTGAGGCGTCCTTGTTGCCGATTCCGTTCCGCGACGGCGTGGTACCGCGGATCCTTGTTGGTGGTGATCAGCGTGACATCCGGCGCAAAGGCCTCGATGCGCGACACCAGCGCGTCGGCCGGCGCCCCGCCCGGGAGTTCGAACACCTGACAGCGGTCACCCAGTTCCAGCGCGTAGCTCGCATTCTGTTCGCGAGACCGCTGCACCACGAGCACATCAACGCCGTGATGCGAGGCCAATTCGCGGAGCGCGGCCTGAATATAGCCCGCCAGATACTCCCACAGCACCGCAACGCGGCGGACAGGCTGACGTCCGCTGGTCGTTCGCTGATCGTTCACGCCGCCGCCTTGGTCATGGACGGCCTCTATTGTGTCAGTGACGGCCGGTCGCAGGCCAGTGGCGCAGCACG
>CAYFLU010000216.1:0-5165 GCA_964343975.1 uncultured Solibacteraceae bacterium | reverse complement strand
GCAACATCGTGTCGCTGATTCAGAGCCTCTACTCGTCGTTCGGCTCAGGCCTTGTCGCGCCCGGCACGGGCGTGATGCTGCATAACCGCGGCGGCCTCTTCACGCTCGAAGACGGTCATCCCAATCAGCTGGCGCCACGCAAGCGGCCGCTGCACACGATCATTCCCGCCTTCATGGAGAAGGGCGACGTGAAGATCGGCTTCGGCATCATGGGCGGGTTCAATCAGGCGCAGGCGCACGCGCAGTTTGTGTCGGACATTGCCGACTTCGGCCTCGACGTGCAGCAGGCGCTGGAGGTCGGCCGTTTTACGAAGGGCTCATTCACCGGCTGCGACGTCGACGTGGAAGCGCTCGTGCCCGACGCCACGCGCAGGGCGCTGCAGGCCATGGGGCATGGGGTCCGCACGATTCCACCGCGTTCCGGCACGTTTGGCTATGGCCAGGCGGTGATGAGTGATGGCACCGGCGTGCACTACGCCGGCAGCGAACCGCGACATGATGGCGCGGCCATCCCCGAACAGCCACGGATCAAGTAATCAAGACGGTCAATCAACACGGAGACACAGAGGCACGGAGAACCCCAAGGATTTTCAAGACCTTTGGCGCCAGCTACCAAGGTCTTCAAAAATCCATAGGTCTTCTCCGTGCCTCCGTGTCTCCGTGTTGATTGGCCGTGTTGATTGTTCGTTCAGCGTCCGAGCAATCGCTTCACCGCGGCGATTTCTGCCGCGAGCTGTGGCGGTGCGGTGTTGACGAAGCGCTCGCCGTACTGCCGCGCTTCGTCCACGCGGCCCGACTGGGCGAGGCCGCTGATCAGGTTGAACATCGCGTTGAAGTCGCTGCCGTCGATCGTCACCGCGCGCTTCCACGCGTCGAGGGCGTCGTTGCCGCGCCCGGTCTTCGCGAACACCACGCCGAGCGCCGTGTAGGCCCCGCCCAGCGCGGGATCGAGGTCGATCGCCTTGCGCAGTTCGGCTTCGGCGGTCTTGACGTCGTTGGTTTCGAGCGCCGACACGCCGATGTTCTGATGCGCGACGCCGTTCTTCGGATCCACGGCGATCAGATGCTGGAAGGTCTTGATCGCTTCGGCGCGCCGGCCGGAGAGCTGATACGCGTTGCCGAGCGCGATGAGTGCGTCCGGATCGTCGCCCGCGAATGAACTGAGGAGCGTGATGGCCTTCGCGGTCTGGCCCGACTGCGCGAGGTACTCGCCGAGCTTGATCTTCACTTCCGTCTGCGTGACGCCGGCCTTGAGCGCGGCCTCGAGCGTCGCCACGGCCTCATTCGGCCGTCCGGTGCGCCAGTAGGCAAACGCGAGCTTGCGGTAGGCATCTTCCATATCGGGCCGCCGCGCGATCACCTGCGCGTACGTCGCCATGGCCTCGTTGATCCGGCCCGTGTTGAAGTCGCGCATCGCGGCCGTCATCATCTGCTCGAGTTCGATGAGCTTCTTCGGATCGTCGTTCTCGGTGTATTTCTCGCGCGCGGTGGCGGCGCCGCCGCCGATGTAGCCGAGCGAGCGCAATGCTTCGACGGTTTCCGGTGTCTCGGCCTGCGGACGCCCCGGCGGCGCGACGTTGAAGCTCTTGAGGGTGTTCTCGAGCACGCTCGCGCGATCGGGCTGGGTCGCCACCGTGTTGCGCAGTTCCTTGCTGTCGTCCTTGAGGTTGTAGAGCTCGGCGATCGGCAGATCGATGAACTTCTCGACGCCGACGAGCACACCCCGAAGCGGCGCCCACCCGCGCGCGAGGTTCGCGCTCATGGCTTCGAAGTACGACGGCCGGTCCGGCCCCGTGCCCGCGCCGATGATCGGCCGCAGCGATGCGCCGGCGAGGCCCGTGCCGGCCGGCGCCGCCACCGCATCCAGCATCGTCGGCAGCAGATCGACGTGACGCACCGGCGTCGTGATCGTGACGCCGCGCGGCGCCGCGTTCTGCGTGCCGCCGACTTCCGCGATGATGAGCGGCACGCGCAGCGTGGGCTCGTAGGCGAAGATGCTGTGGGTGAGTTCGCCGTGTTCGCCGAGCGACTCGCCGTGATCCGCCGTGACGATCACGAGCGTCCGCCGGGGCAACGTGGCCAGCCGGTCGAAGAGCGCGCCGAGCGCGAAGTCCGTCCACGACACTTCACCCAAGTACGGATCGGCCGGAAACTTCGCCAGCCATTCGGCCGGGGGCGTGTAGGTCACGTGCGGGTCGTAGACATGGACCCAGGTGAACCACTTGTTGTTCTGCTGGCCGATCCAGTTGAGGGCCGACGAGACGACCACATCGGCTTTGCGCTCGCGTTCGCCGCCTTCCCCGGCCGACGGGGCCAGATTGTCGTCGTACACGTCGAAGCCGACGTTGAGGCCGAACCGGTGGTCGAGCGGGAAGCCGCCGATAAACGCCCCGGTGGCAAAGCCCTGCGCCTTCAACAAGGTCCCGGCCGTCGGCATCGTCTGAGGAAATCGGTAGCCGGTGTTGTCGCGAATGCCCGTCTCGTACGGATACTTGCCGCTCAGGATCGACGCGTGTGACGCGAACGTCACGACGGCGTGCGCATGGGCGAAGTCGAATCGCGCGCCGCGGGCCGCCAGGCGGTCGAGGTTGGGCGTGAGCGCCTTGCCGCCGTACGACCCGACGACGTCGGCACGGAGCGTGTCGATCGTCACGAGCAGGACGTTGCGGTCGGCGGTGGATTCGAGTGTGAACGCCGGGGTGCGCGTGACCCACCAGCCCGCCGCGGCCAGCACGAGGGCCGCCAGCACAATGAGGCCTTTCTTCGCCATGAACACAATCGTATGCTCAATAGGCCTGCTGTCTTTCGGAGGAACTACATGCGGAGAGTTCTGAGTGCCGTCGCGTGCCTGGGCGCATGCGCGGTCACGGTGCTTTCGGCGCGGCAGGCGCCGCAGCAACCGTCAGCCACCTTTCGAACCGACGTCTCGATCGTCACGCTCGACGTCACCGTGCTCGACAAGAACGGGATGCCCGTGCCCGGCCTCCGGGCCGAAGACTTCGAAGTGAAACTCGGCGGCAAGCCCGCCGCCACCCGCGCGGTGGCCTATGCGCAGGCGGCTCAGCCGGTCACGCCCGGGCAGGTGCCCGCGGCGCAGGCGCTCACCTCGCAGAGCTACACCGACGCCGCACGTGGCCGCCACATGGTGAGCAACGTCGCCGAGGCCGTGGCCACGAGTGTGGCGGTGACGTTGCCGCCGCCGCCCGTGCGGCCCACGCAGTCGGTCGAACCTCGCATCTTCGTGCTCGTCGTCGACGACCTGTCGTTCCTGCCGCTGCAGGGCAAGGCGCTGTTTCAGGCCGGCGTGCGCTTTCTCGACAAGGTGCCGCCGTCGGATCTGGTCGGCTTCACGACGACGAGCGGCGAGGGCGCGGTGAATCCGACGCGCGATCGCTCGTCGGTGAAGGCGGCGCTCGCGAAAGTGGTCGGGCAGTTCATGGATCCGCGCGGATTGCGCACGAGCGGTCCGACGCGTCAGGCCAATGCCGCGAACGGCACGAACTCGCGGGATAGCGCGATCGGGTTCAACGATGCGATCGACATCGATCGTGGCGACGACACGCTGTTGAAGCAGGTGATCATCCGCGAGTGCTATGCGGGTGATGCGTCGCTGTGGGGGAATCGCTCGGTGCAGGAAGTGATCGCCGACGACCAGTGCGCGTCGGATGTGTATTCCGAGTCGCGCCGTACGGCGGCGCTGATGCGTCAGGTCAAGTATCGACAGCTCGAAGGATTCCGTTCGGTAATCAACGCGATGCGCGGCGCCACGGGCATTCGCCACATCATTTTCTTGTCGCAGGGGATCGCGGTCTCGCGCGAAATCGACGACCTGAAGCCGGTCGTGAAGGAAGCGGCCGCGGCCGGTGTGGAACTGAGCCTCATGGTGGAGGAGCCGGGCGCGTCGATGCAGGATGAGGGTCGCCGCGTCACCGCGCAGCCCGATGAAGTGGCGTCGGCCGGACAGGCGCAGCCGAATCAGCAGGTGGACATCGGCATGGCGCAGCGCCGGCGCGAAGACAACATGCTGTTCGTCACCGGCGCGCAGACGCTGACGGAGATGATGGGCGGCACGTTCTATCGCGTGTTCGGCCGGCCCGACCGCTTCTTCGACGAGATCCTCAATGTGAGTGCGGCGGTGTACCGCCTCGGCGTGGAGTTGCCGCCGGGCTTTGAGATCGGCCGCGAGATCTCGGCGCAGGTGCGCACGCTTCGTCCGGGATTGACGGCGCATGCCAACAAGATGGCCGTGCGCGTGGCCGAGCCTGAAGTGCCGAAGCCTGTCTCCGGCCCTGCGCCGCGGCCGGCGGGCGCGCCGCCGATTCCGGTGACGACCGACGATCTCGTCGCCGCCGCCGTGCGCGACGGCATCGCCTATGCGGATCTGCCGCTGCGCATGGGCGCGATGATCCGCAAGAGCACCAACGCGTTCAATGCCGTCGACCTGGTCGTGCACGCGGGGATTCCGTCGGGTGTGAAGGGGCCGCTCATCACCGAGATCTCGCTCATCGACTCGTCGGGGCAACCGAAAGGCGCGCGCCGCATTCTCGAAGCGCAACCCGACGGCAGTTTCCTCGCGACGTATGTGTTCCCGCTGCCGGCCGGCGGCTACACCGTGCGCTTCGCAGCCGCCGACGCCGACGGCCGTATCGGCTCGGCGGAGATGAGCACGAAGGTCTCCCTGGAAAAAATGGGGAACTACCTCGCGAGCGATGTGCTCACCTGGACGCCGAAAGACGGCAAACCGCAGCTCTTCGCGCTCGATGATCCGCCGGCCGGTGCCGCGTCTGTGAATGCGTCGATCGAGCTCTATCCGAACGGGCCGATGACGATGGCGACGCCGAAGGTGACGTGGGTGGTGGCGCCGGCGGCCGGCGGCGCAGCGGTGGCCACGGTCGAAGTGCCGGCGGTGGCGACATCCGCGCTCTTCCGTGGTGATCTCGAGTTGCCGTGGTCGCGCATGAGCGCCGGTCTGTATACGATTCGGGCGACGGTCACGCTCGATGGCGCGACGATCGGTTCGGCGGCGGCAACGATCCGCAAGCGATGAGGAACAGCATGAAGCGATGGCTGACGGCGGCGGCACTCGTCGCGATGGGGGTGGTGATCGCGGGGCACACGGCGCACGGACAACAGGCGCCGACGTTTCGGAGCGGCGTCTCGCTCGT
>CAYFLU010000215.1:0-5187 GCA_964343975.1 uncultured Solibacteraceae bacterium | reverse complement strand
CCGTGGTCGGCCCCATCGGGAACGTCGCGCCCGACTTCGGCGCGCAGGTCACGGCCACCGGCCCGTCGACGTTGTCGATCGCGTAGGCCCAGTATTTCGCCACGGCGCCGTCAGCCGAGGTGGCGGTGACGTTTTGGCTGCCCGACGTCCGGATCGACGGCGCCTTCACGTCGTTCGGACCGCAGCCGCCCGACGCGCATTCGTTCGGATCTTTGCAGCCGTAGTAGCCGTCGCCCACGAAATCCGCCGTGCAGGCGCCGCACGTGCGCGAGCCGGCCGTGTTCGTGCACGTGACGTTCGGATCGCACTCGCCGTTGTTGAACTTGCAGAAGTCGACCGGCTGGCATTTGCCTTCGGCATCCGGGATGTAGCCGAGCTGGCATTCGCCGG
Source organism: uncultured Solibacteraceae bacterium (assembly GCA_964343975.1). GTDB lineage: Bacteria > Acidobacteriota > Vicinamibacteria > Vicinamibacterales > SCN-69-37 > SCUN01. Next base: position 4,797 of record CAYFLU010000215.1, on the reverse strand, counting down.
CCGGCGCCTGGCTCATCGCCATCGCCACGCCCGTGGTCTCACCGAGCGGCGTCCGCAACCCGAAGCTGAGCCCCGCGGCCACGAGCACACCAAGCGCCGACTGCCAGATCCAACGCGACTGCCCTGAAGTCATGCCCGAGATGATATCGCAGGTCTTTTCAGTCGCGAGTGCCGAGGCGCAGGCCAGCGCTGAGACAAGAAAAAGCCGGGAGTTAATTCGATGAATTAACTCCCGGCTTTTTTGTTTTTTGTCAGGCGGAAACTGCGGTTTATTTGCCGGCCTTGGTGATGGGCGTGACGACCAGCGAGCGGATCCAGATGCGGTTGTGGTCGCCCTGAATCATGAGCGGACCGGGCGCGAGCTCGTCGTTGTCGAGCGCGCCGCCGGTGATGCCGACGACCGGCTGGTTGTTGTGCACCGTCTTGCCGTTGAGCGTCACGGTGACCTTGTTGGCGACCATCACGGCTTCCATGACCTGCCATTCGCCCGGCGCCTTGCTCGCGAGCACGTCCGGGGCGCGACGGCCGTAGATCGCCGCCTGCGTCAGGAACTTCTCGGTGGTCGTGTCGTTGATGTCGTCGAGCACCTGCAGTTCGTAGCGTCCGCGCAGGTAGATGCCGCTGTTGCTCTTCGCTTCGAGCTTGTATTCCGCGCGCACCTTGAAGTCGGTGAACTTCTGCTTCGAGATGATGTTGTTGCCGCCCGGCGCCTTGTTCGTGAGCAGGCCGTCTTCGATCAGCCAGTTGATCGGGCTGCGCGTGTTCTGCACGTCAAACAGCGTGGCCGGGTCCTTGTCCTTCATCGTCTGGTCGTAGAGCACGACCGGCGTGCCGTACGTGTGCGCGCCGTTCGCGTTGGCCGCCGGCCACACGGGCGGACGGACGCCGGCGAAGTTCACGGTACGCGTGGTCATCTGCGGCGCGCCGGCCGCGGCCTGCGCCTGTGACGCGCCCATGCTGCGATCGATCGTCGCGTTCCCCGGCGTGGGCACGCGCACGGGGATCGCCACCGAGCCGACGAGCTTGCCGTCCACGACCTTCGCGTGGAATTCCGGCCCGGTCGGCTTCTCCGCGGTGCCGCCGGCCTGGAAGATGAGCTCGTTGTTCTCGATCTTCATCGCGGTGAGCGGCAGCGGATGGCCCGTGCGGTTCAGGAACAGGCTCGTGAGCTTGCCGTTCTCCTGCTTCAGCTCGAGCCAGTACACGTAGTTCGTGTCGGGCGCGACGCCGGTGATGTTCCACTGCCCGAGAAACGCGTTGGCGGCCTGACGCGCGTGCACGACGCTCGTCAGAACCGCCACCGCCATGATCAGGACCGCCGCCGAAAGGGTTGTCTTTTTCACTTCCAACTTTCTCCTTTTACGTCCCACTTACTGCTTATGACTTCCCACTTGCCAGTAGGAGGCTGTGTCTACACCAGCCCGAAGCCCTTCCGGTACTCGCGCGACAGCAAGGCATTCGCGGCGGTGTTGTTCGTGAACTTCATCGCGGCCGCGTCGTACTGCAGCTTCGTGCCGGCGCGGAGTGCGGCGACGCCGAGGAGCATGATCTCCGTGAGGTGCGCGGCGTACGAGAACGGGCAGGAGATCTCGTCCTTGCCGCGAATCGCGTTGATCCAGTTCATCTCGTGCGACTGGTTCGGCACGCGGCGCATCTTCTCGGGCGGGGCGCCGAAGTCGTTGTGCAGTTCCACCGGCAGCAGACGCGGACGCGCGCCGTAGGTGTTCTGCAGCATCTTGCCCTTCGAGCCGATGTAGAGCACGCCGCCTTCACCTTCGAGCTTCACGTCGGCCATCTCGAACGGCCGCGGCGGTTCGAGGCCGCCGTCGTACCACGTGAGCTTCACGCCCGGCTTGCCGTTCTGGCCCGGGAACTCGTAGTAGGTCGTCGTCGCGTTCGGGTAGCTCACCTTGTTGAACGGCGTCGAGATCGTCTCGATCACGTTCGGTAGCGGCAGCTTCAGGCCCCACACCGGATGATCGATCAGGTGCGCGCCCATGTCGCCGAGCGCGCCCTGGCCCCAGTCGACCCAGCCGCGCCAGTTGAACGGGTGGTAGAGCGGGTGGTACTCGACGTCCGGCGCGGCGCCGAGGAACAGATCCCAGCGCAGGCCCTTCGGCACATCCGTCTTCGCCTTCTTCATGAAGGAGTCGGCGAGCCGCTGCGTGACGCCGGCGTTGTTCCAGCCGAGCTTCTTCCAGTCGCCCTCGAATTCCTGCGGACGGGGAATGCCCTGCGGCCAGAAGGCGAGCGGACGGTTCGTCCACACGTGCACTTCGTGGATGTCGCCGATGGCGCCCGCCGCGAGGTAATCCTGCCCACGCCGCGCGTCGTCCTGCGAGTGGCCCTGGTTGCCCATCTGCGTGACGAGCTTCGGGTTGGCCGCGGCCTTCTTCGCGAGGTGGCGCGCTTCTTCCACCGACCAGCACATGGGCTTCTGCACGTACACGTGCTTGCCGGCTTCCATGGCGGCCGAAGCGATCGGCGCGTGCATGTGATCGGGCGTGGCCACGATCACGGCGTCGATGTCCTTCTGCTGCGCGAGCATCTCGCGGTAGTCGCGATACTGCTTCAGCCGCGGCTGGTGCACGTCGAAGAAGCGGTTGATCGACTCGTTGTTCGTGAGCGGCTTGTACTGCTGGTCGGCGGCCTGCTGCAGCTTCGAGCGGCCGAAGTTCTGCCATTCGAGGGTCGGCGGCGGCGTGGCGTTGCCGCGGCCACCCTGACGCTGGCCCTGCGGCGGGCGCGGCTTGAGCGATTCCTTCCAGCTGTCGAACTTCTTCTCGACGAGGTTGTCGTCGACGTCGCAGATGGCCACGATGTTCTGGCTCATCACGGCCTGCGCGTTCACGCCGCCCTGGCCGTTGATGCCGCAGATGGCCACGTTCACGAGGTCGCTCGGCGGCGTCTGACCTTTGCCGAGCACGTGGCGCGGCACGATCATGAACGCCGCGGCGGCGATTGCGCCAGTGGCGATGAACTCGCGCCGGGTCGAGCCGGTGCCGTCGGTCTTTTCGGACGTGGAATTGGGCGTCTTGTCGTCGGACATAAGTAGAAGTGCGCTCCTTCGCGCGTCATTGTAAAGGAAGCGGACTCAAGCCACGGCGCCGCAGGCCGATTTATCGAAGGCGATATGTCCGACTCCGCCCGAGCCCCGCGCTGGCGCACCGCCCTGGTCCTGGCCCTCGTGGCCAGTGCCCTGCTCGTGCAGCCACTGCGCCTTCGAGCGGCCGCACCCGATCCGTTTCTCGGCATCTGCAGCATCACGTCCGCATCGAGCCTGAGCTTTGGCACCTACGATCCCACGAGCGCCGCGCCCTCGACGAGCGTGGGCAGCGTGGCCGTGTGGTGCCTGATCCCGCCCGCATTGCTCGAGATCGGTATCTCGGGCCTCAACACGTCGGGACAGCGCCAATTGACCGGCCCGTCCACGGACGTTCTGCAATACAACATCTATCAGGACGCCACCTACGGCCAGCTCCTCGGCGACATCGGGAGCGGTCAAACGATCCAGATTCCGTTTCCGATCATCTTTGTGACCTACACGAAGAACTACTACGCCAGGATTCCGGCAGGTCAGGACGTCGCGTCCGGCTCGTACACGGGGAGTCTGGTGCTTAGCGTGTCGTTCTAGGGGACGTCGGGGTCCTGTCTTTACCGGAACAAAGGGTCGGGAAGAAGCCCCCTCAAGTCTGCTTCTGTCATGTCGATTAACCGTACGGCCTTTCGTGTGGCCATTGAGGTTTTCGCCATGTTTCTTCGTCGGTCTACTCGTTTAACTGCCGTTGCGGCGATGCTCGCCGCGTGGCTCGTGGCGTGGAATGTGCCGCTGGCGGCATCCACGGCCACGGCCAACCTGTCGGTCTCCGCAACGGTCGCTGCCAACTGCACCATCACCACGTCCGCCATCGCGTTCGGCGCCTACGATCCGATCAGCGCCAATGCGACGGCCAATCTCGACGCCACCGGGTCGGTGATCATCACCTGCACCAAGGGCGCGACCACCACGATCGGCCTCGACACCGGCGCCAACGCGTCGGGTTCGACGCGCCGCCTCGCGTCGTCCGGCAACTACCTGACGTACGAGCTCTACCAGGACTCGAGCCGCACCACGGTGTGGTCGAATTCCGGCGCGGGCTTGCTCAGCGTGGTGGCCGCGCCGTCGCACTCCGCGCGCACGTACTCCGTGTACGCGCGCGTGACCGCCGGTCAGGACGTGCCCGCCGGGTCGTACACCGACACGGTCGTGGCCACGGTCAACTTCTAGACCGTCATGATCGCGATGTGGCTTCGCCGGTTCGTGGTGGGTACCGCGCTTTCGGGCGCGTTGACGGTGGCGTCCCCCGTGTGGGCGTCCGCCTTCAACGTCAGCCCGACGCGCATCGTGCTCACGCCGGCGGAGACGAGCGTGATCGTGACGCTCCGCAACGACTCCGAGCGCACCATCCGTTTTCAGCTGACCGCCAACACCTGGTCGCAAGACGACGAGGGCCGGTGGATGCTCGGCAAGACGACGGACATCGTGATCTATCCGCCGCTCGTCTCGGTGGCGGCGCACGAGAGCAAGCGCATCCGCATCGGCACGCAGGCGCAGTCGCGCGCGCTCGAAGCGGCGTACCGCCTGTTCGTCGAGGAATTGCCGGATGAGTCGTCGGCCCCGAACGGCGGCCGCGCCATTCAGGTGCGCGCGCGGATCGGCATTCCGATCTTTCAGCACACGGGCAAAGCCAAAGCGCAGTCGGTGATCGAGAACTTCGGCGTCCTCGATGGCGAGATCGGCTTCTCCGTCCACAACGT
>CAYFLU010000214.1:0-5260 GCA_964343975.1 uncultured Solibacteraceae bacterium | reverse complement strand
ACGGCCGACAGGGCCGCAAGCGTGAGAGAGGCTGCAACAGCGAGAGCGCGCATGCGGTCACGCTAGCGGCCGCATGTAACGGCCACGTCACGTCTACGTGACATTCGTATGTGTTACTGCGTCTTTCGACGATCGACGCACCGCAGTTACACGCGCTTGTTACGGTCTGCCTCGTTCTTATGCATTTCTTGACGGAGGCATTCATGACTGGTGTTTCAACGGCGGCGCGCTGGATCGCCGCAGCGGCCTTGGTAGTGATCGGGATCGCGGCGCCGACGACGGTTGCGGCGGCGCGTGTGGATGAAACGGCGTCGCTCTCGGGCGTCGTGCAGGACCCGGACGGCCGCGCAGTCGCCAATGCGGCGGTGGTGGCCCGGCAGATGTTGACCGGTGTGTCGACGGCCTCGGTGACCGACGAGAAGGGCACCTTCTCGATCGCCGGCCTCGCGCCGGGTCGGTATGTGGTGGAAGTGACGGCGAACGGCTTCGCCATCAACACGCGCAACAACGTCGACCTCACGGCGGGGAAGACCTCCACGCTGACTTTCACGCTCGCGGTCGGCGCCATCAACGAACAGGTCGACGTCTCGGTGACACTGCCAGGTGCGGCGCGCATGGCGCCGTCGCAGGGGTCTCTCGAGGCGCGTTCGGCGCAGTCGTCGATCAGCGACGCCTACGTGCGCGACTTCACCGCGCCGGTGTCGGACTTCAGCCAGGTGATCCAGATGGCGCCGGGCACGTTCAGCTACAGCGCCAACGGCCCGGGGCTGAGCGACACGAAGACGTTCTTCCGCGGCTTCAAGGACGGCTACTACTCGATGACGTTCGACGGGATTCCGTTCAACGACACGAACGACCCGACGCATCACTCGCACGTGTTCTTCCCGTCGCAGTTCGTCGGCGGCACCGTGCTCGAGCGCAGCCCGGGCTCGGCGGCCGCGATCGGTCCGTCGACCTTTGGTGGCTCGATCAACCTGCTCTCGCGCCGTTTCGACCAGAACATGCACGCGGGCCTGACGGTGTCGTCGAGCTCGTTCAACACGAAGCTGTACGACTTCCAGTTCGACTCGGGCGCGATGGGCAAGGCGCACCTCTTCATCGACGCGCACGACATGTCCTCGGACGGCTACCAGACCTACGACTACCAGAAGCGCAAGGGCTTCTCGGCGAAGTTCCTGTATGCCGTGTCGCCGACGACCTCACTGACGGCGTTCACGGGCGTGATCCGCTACAAGAGCAACGCGCCGAACCAGAAGGGCTCCACGCGCGGCCAGATCGCGCAGTTCGGCGACAACTACCTGAACTCGAACAACCCGGCGGATCCGAACTACTACGGCTACAACTTCTATGACGTGCCGACCGACTTCGAATACGTCGGCTTCCGCACGGATCTCGGCCACGGCTGGGTCATCGACAACAAGGTCTACACGCTCTACTACTACAACAAGCAGAACTACAACTCGACGACCGCGATCTCGGCGACGAGCGCCACGGACAAGCTCAACAGCTACCGCAAGTACGGCAACCTGCTCCCGCTCACGCAGACCTCGCGGTTCGGCCAGCTGCGCATGGGTCTCTGGTACGAGTACGCGAAGACGGACCGCTACCAGATTCCGTCCGACCCGCGCACGTGGGTGGATGCGGCGCTCCCGAACTTCCACGAGAAGTTCAACACGACGACGATCCAGCCGTACATCGAGTATGAGTTCCAGGTCACGCCGTCGCTGAAGATCACGCCGGGCTACAAGATGGCCTACTACAAGCAGGACTTCCGCCAGTTTGCGGACAACGGCAAGACGGTCGGCAGTCTCAATGGCGCGCCGTACATCGATCATGCCGCGTCCTACAAGGCCTACCAGCCGTCGTTCGACGTGCACTACCTGATCCAGAACAACTGGAGCATCTACGGCCAGTACGCGACCGGCAGCAACATCCCGCCGTCGTCGGTGTTCGATGTGAAGAATGCGCAGGTCGCCGTGACGCCGAAGCCGATCGAAGCGAAGACGTGGCAGGCCGGCACGGTGTTCAAGAGCGAGCGCGTGACGTTCGACCTCGACGTCTACACCACACACTTCGACAACGACTACTCGTCGACGACCGATGCGCAGGGCAACACGACCTACTTCGCGGCCGGTAAGGCGACGACGAAGGGTGTGGAAGCCGAGGCGACGCTGTCGCTCGGCGCGGGCTTCTTCGTGTATGGCAACGCGACGAAGGGCTCGAGCATGTATGACGATCTCGGCCAGTCACTCCAGAACGCGCCGAAGGACACCGAAACCGTCGGCCTCACCTACAGCAACGGGGGCTGGAACGTCGGCTTCTTCTCGAAGCGCGTCGGCACGATGTACAACGACAACGGCTCGGTGCACGAGGCGATCACGATCGATCCGGTGACGATCTCCAACCTCTTCATCAACTACTCCCTGAAGGGCAACTCGCTCCTCGGCCGGTCGAAGATCAAGTTCGGCATCAACAACCTCTCGAACACCCACGCCATCACCGGCGTCAGCCCGGCGTCGAGCAAGAGCAATCTGCCCGCGGCCGGCGACGTGCTGACGATGGTGTCCGGCCGGAGCGTGTCGCTGGCCGTGACGTTCGACCTCACGCGGAAGTAGTCGTGCGACGACTGCTGACGTCAGCTCTGCTGTGCGCGACGGCGGTGGCCCTCTGGGCCACCGCCGTTCGTGTTCAGGCACAGACCCCGGCGGCCCCGGCGGCCGCTGCCACACCCGCGCGCCGCACACCGCCACTCGTGGTGCTGCTCGTGATCGACCAATTCCGCGCCGACTACATCGCGCAGTACAGCGCGGCGTGGACTGGCGGGCTGCGACGGCTGATCGACGGCGGCGCCGACTTCCGGCAGGCCGCCTATCCGTACTTCGCCACTGAGACGTGCCCTGGCCATGCCACGATCGGCACCGGCGCGTTTCCGCGGACCCACGGCATCGTGGCCAACGGCTGGTACGACCGCGATGCCAAGCAGAGCGTGGTCTGCACGACCGATCAGACGAAGTCGGTCGGGTTCGGCGGTGAGGCCGGTTACGAACAGCATGGGCCGCGCTACCTCCGCGTGCCGACGCTGGCGGATGAACTCCGCGCGCAGGCGACCGGCGCCAAGGTCGTGTCGCTGTCGCTGAAGGCGCGTGCGGCCATCGCGATGGCCGGCCGCGGTGGCGACGTCGTGGCCTGGCTCGAAGACGCCGGCACGTGGGCCACATCGACCGCCTACGCGGCGAAGCCGCCGGCGAGTGCCGACGCGTTCGTGCGCGCGCACGGCGTTGACAAGGACTACGAGCGCGTGTGGAACCTGCTGCGACCGGCCACGAGTTACGCGTTCACCGACGCCGGCGAGGCCGAACAGGCGCCGGACGGGATGACGACGGTGTTTCCGCATTCGCTGTCGAGACCGGCGGGGCCGGACCGCATCTTCTACGACAACTGGCGCCGCACGCCGTTTTCCGACGACTACCTCGGCCAGATGGCGATCGCATTGTCGAAGGGCCTTGGCAAGGGCCCCGGCACCGACATGCTCGCCGTGTCGTTCTCGGCGACCGACTACGTGGGCCACCGCTTCGGCCCGCGCAGCTGGGAGGTGCAGGACACGCTCGCGCGCCTCGACTTGACGATCGGGAAGCTGCTCGACGCCCTCGATGCGTCGGTGGGGAAGGGCCGCTATGTGGTTGCCCTCAGCGCCGACCACGGCGTGGCGCCGATTCCGGAACAGCAGGTGGCCCTGAAGCTCGATGCGGGCCGCTTCGCCGCCGCGGACGTGCAGGCGGCGATCGACAAGGCGCTGACCGCCACGATCGGCCACGCCGACGTGTTCATGGCCGGCAGCACGGAAAGCGGGAACAACGCGTCGGATGTCTATTTCACCGCAGAGACACTGGCGAAGCTGAAGGCCACGCCGGCCGCGCGGCAGGCGGTTGTCAGCGCCGTCGAGAAAGTGGCCGGTGTGGGCAAGGTGATGTGGGCGTCTGAGCTGTCGTCGCTCGCAGTCGTGGATGCCGATGCGCGCGCGTTTGCGCAGAGCTTCAACGCTGACCGCAACGGCGACCTGATCGTGCTCCCGAAACCGTACTGGTTGTCGTCGAGCGGCGGCACCGGCCACGGCACCATGCATCAGTACGATCAGCGCGTGCCGGTGATCCTGATGGGCGCCGGGATCAAACCGGGTCGCTACGATGTTGCCGTGACGCCGGCCGACATCGCGCCGACGCTGGCGTTTCTCGCGGGCGTGACGTTGTCGAAGGCGGATGGACGCGTGCTGAGTGAGGCGCTGATTCGGTAGGGAGACTGGCGCCCCCGCCGAAAGGGCGGGGGCGCATCAGTGCTGTCGGCTCTACTGCCCGCCTCCACGACCGCCGCGGCCGGCACCGGCCGTCGGCGCCGCGGTGTTCGTGAGCTTCCGCACTTCGTCCTGCCGATCGAGATAGCTCTGGCCCTTCGCGATCCAGTCGGGCGCCGGCTCGCCCTTCAGGTAGTGGCCGAACCACTGCAAGATGCGCTGCTGGTAGTCGCGCTGGTCCTTGTACTGCGACAAGCCGTGATCCTCGTTGTTGTACTCGATCATCACCACGGGCTTCTTGGCGCGACGCAGCAGGCTGTACAGCTCCAGCCCCTGATGCCACCACACCGTGCCGTCGACATTGCCGACTTCGATGAGCAGCGGCATCGTCGTGTTCACGGCGTTGAACACGGCGGAGTTGCGAATGTAGGCCTGCAGGTCGTCGTAGAGCGGCACTTCCATGCGCTGCTGGCCGGTCTCGATGTGGTCGGTCTCGAGAATGCCGGAGCTCCAATGGCCGTTGCCGTAGTTGCTGATGAGATCGGTGATGGCCGCGCCCGCAATGGCCGTCGTGATGACCCCGTTCGTGTGCGTGGCGAGGAACGCGGCGTCGAAGCCGCCCCAGGAATGTCCGATCACGCCGACTTTCTTCGGATCGATCATGCCCTTGGCTTCCGCCGCTTTGATCGCCGCCGTCACGCACGACACGACCGAGAGACCCGGATCGCGCGGCTTGAACGTGATGTCGGGCTGCAGCACGAAGTAGCCATGCGTCGTCCACACCGACGTGTTGTAGTAGTCGCGATCGGTCGGCGCCACGAAGCGGTGCACGTTGTCCGACAGCTCCTCATACATGTAGACGATCATCGGGTACTGCTTGCCGGGTTCGTAGCCGGCCGGGTAGTAGAGCGTGCCCTGCAGCTTCTGCATTCCGTGCCACTTGTCGGTGACGTAGTCGATCGTCTCGCTCTT
>CAYFLU010000213.1:0-5277 GCA_964343975.1 uncultured Solibacteraceae bacterium | reverse complement strand
TCGGTGACGGCCTGCGGCACGAGTGAGATCACCGTCGGCGAGGCCGACACGGTGATGCGCTGTGTCCGGAAGCCGGACGCGGAGATTTCGAGATCCACGGGCAATCGGCCGACGTTCACGGAGAACGTGCCGTCAGCGGCCGTGGTGGCGGTGGCCGCCGAAGCGTCGAGCACGACGATGGCGGCGGATGGGATCGGGTGCCCGTCCGGCGTCTGCACGGTGCCGGAAACGAGCTGGGCGGCGAGGAACAGAGCGAGCATCGGCGTAAGCCTATCGCTCTGCCCCCGGGTTTGGCGCGTTTAACCGTTTCGCCGTTCGAATTCCTTCATGAACTCCACGAGAGCATGCACCCCGGCCTCGGGGAAGGCGTTGTAGATCGAGGCACGGATGCCGCCGACGGCGCGATGGCCCTTGAGGCCGTCGAGCCCGGCGGCCGTCGCTTCCTTCGCGAACTTCTTTTCGAGCTCTTCGGTGGCGAGGCGGAACGTCACGTTCATCCGCGACCGGCAGCTCTTCTCGGCGTGCGGCTTCCAGAAGCCCGACCGGTCGAGTTCCGCGTACAGCGCGGCCGCTTTGCGCTCATTCACGGCTTCGATGGCCGCAAGGCCACCGAGGCCCTTCAGCCACTTCAACACGAGGCCCAGGATGTAGATGCCAAACGCCGGCGGCGTGTTGTACATCGACCCGTTCTCCGCGTGCGTCTTGTAGTTCAGCATCGTCGGCAACGCGTCTGTGGACCGCGCGAGCAGGTCCTCACGGATGATCACGACCGTCACGCCCGACGGGCCGAGGTTCTTCTGTGCCCCGGCGTAGATGACGCCGTACTTCGCGACGTCGATCGGGCGCGAGAAGATGTCGGACGACATGTCGCACACGAGGGGCGCGCCGCCCGTGTCCGGCACGAAGAACCACTGATTGCCGTGGATCGTCTCGTTCGACGTCATGTGCACGTACGCGGCGCCCGGCGTGAGCTGGAGCTCGTCCTGCCGCGGCACGCGCGCGAAATTGCCCGACTCGGTGGTGCCGGCCACTTTCACCGCACCGAACTTCTTCGCTTCCTTGTACGCCTTCTTACCCCAGTCGCCGGTGAGGATGTAGTCGGCCGTGGCGCCGGCGCCGAGCAGATTCATCGGCAGCATCGCAAACTGCGTGCTCGCGCCGCCCTGCAGAAACAGCACCTTGTAGTTGTCGGGGATGTTGGCGAGGGCGCGCATGTCGGCGACGGCCGTGTTCAGGATCCCTTCGAACGTCGCGGAGCGGTGCGAGATCTCCATCACGGACATGCCCACACCGGGCATGGCGACCAGATCACGCTGCGCCTCTTCGAGCACCGGCAGCGGCAGGACAGCGGGACCGGCGGAGAAATTGAAAATACGGGTGACGGACATGACGTCGGGCTCCTGAGTGATCTAGTTGACGGCGTTGGGCGCGACGCCCGTGTCTTTGAACGCCTGAACGATGCGCACGGTCTCCGCGGCAATCGCTTCCTGTGCCTGGTCGGTGGATGCGCCGATGTGATGCGTGCCGTACACGCCAGGCTCCTTCACGATCGGATCCGTGAAGTCGGCCGCGGCGGCCGTCGGCTCATCAGCGAACACGTCGAGACCCGCGCGCAGCTTCTTCTCGCGGATCGCCGCGGTCAGCGCGGCGCTGTCGATGATCTCGCCGCGCGCGCAGTTGATCAGCGTGCTGCCGGGCTTCATCTTCGCGAGCAGTTCCGCATTCACGAGCCCGCGCGTGGCCGGCACGAGCGCCAGATGAATGCTCAGGACGTCGCAGCGCGACGCCACGTCGGCCGGCGTCGGCGCGATGCGCACCGGCAGCACCGACGCATCGAGGCCGAGTGACGCGGCTTCCGCCGCGGTCATGTCGCGGTCCTGCCCGTCGAAGGGCTTGTCCCAGATCACCACCGGCATCCCGAAGGCTTTCGCGCGCGGGATCATCAGGCTCCCGATGTTGCCCACGCCGAGCAGACCGAGCGTCTGTCCGAAGATGCCTCTCGCCTTCGAGTATTCCTTCTTGTTCCACTTCCCCGCGCGGAGGTCACTGACGTTGTCGGCGATGCGGCGATCGAGCGCCAGCATCAGGCCGAACGCGAGCTCCGCCACGGCGATCGAGTTCTTGCCGGGGCAATTGGTGACGACAATGCCTTTGGCCGACGCGGCCTTGACGTCGATCGTGTTGTAGCCGGCGCCGGCCCGCACGATCAGCTTCAACGCGCCGGTCATCATCGGCTCCGTGACTTTCGTCGACCGCACGATCAGCACCTGCGGCTGCAACGTCGCGATCGCCTCGACGAGCGCCTGATCCTGCAGATCCGGCTGACTCACGACCTCGCAGCCCAGGGCCTTCAGGCCGTCGATGCCGCTCTTCTCGAACTTGTCCGCGATCAGAACCTTCATATGAGATGCACCAGGAGCCCGTCGCGCAGCTTGGGCTCGAACCATGTGGACTTCGGCGGCATGATGCCGCCCGCGTCCGCAATCGCCATCAGGTCTTCGATCGTCGTCGCCACCATGGAGAACGCGACCGCGGCCTTCCCGCTGTTCACGAGCCGCTCGAGCTCACCCGTGCCGCGGAGACCACCGACGAAGTCGATGCGCTTGTCCGTGCGTGGATCACCGACCTTGAGCACGGGCTCGAGCACCGCCGACTGCAGCACCGCCACATCGAGGGCAGCGTCGCGCGGTGTGCCCGGCGCGGGTGTCGGCAGCGTGAGCTCGTGCCACGCGCCGCGGAAGTACATTGACACACGTCCGGCCGCCGACGGCGTCGGCGCGCCGGGCGTAACGGTGACGCGCGCATGCAATGCGCGCATGAAATCATCGGGCGTCTGCCCCGCGAGATCCTTCACGACGCGGTTGTACGGCAGGATCTGCATCTCGGTGTCGGGGAACGCGACGGCAATGAACGCGCCCGATTCGCCCGCGCCTTGCAACGCCGCGTTCGCGCGCGACGCGCTCGCCGCGCGATGATGTCCGTCCGCGATGTAGAGCGCCGGCAATTCGGCAAACGCGCGCACGAGCGCGTCCATGTCGGCGCCGGTGACCCGCCAGAGTTCGTGCCGAATGCCGTCGTCGGCCGTGAAGGCAAAGAAGGGCGGCGTGGCAATCACACGCGCGGTGATGCGATCGACCGCAAACGAGTGCCGGTAGGTGAGAAACACCACGCCGGTTTGCGCGCGCAGCTCTGTGATGTGGCGCGTGCGGTCGTCTTCCTTGTCCTTGCGCGTTTTCTCGTGCTTCTTGATGAGCCCGCGGTCGTATTCGTCGACCGAGAAGCAGCCGGCCAGACCGACCTGCACGTGGCCGCCCATCGTCAGGCGATAGAAGTAGAGCGACGGCTCGTCGTCGAGCTGCATCGGCGCCGCGCGCTTCAGGTCTTCGAAGTTGGCCACCGCCTGCGCGTACACCGCGTCGGCATACGGATTGGTGTCGGCCGGCAGATCGACTTCCGAACGGGTGACGCGCAAGAAGCTCAGCGGCTCCTTCGCGGCCAACGCGCGCGCTTCTTCGGTATTGACGACGTCGTAGGGCACGGAGGCGACGCGGGGAGCAACAGCAGGCGCCGGATGCAGCGCCCGGAAGGATAACAGCTGTGACATGCGATCAGTGTTCGGCGGAGAGCGAGTTCGCCGACAGCCGCCGTGACAGTTCAGCGAGAACCCGGGTGCGCGTGGTCTGAAAGGCCGCCAACTGCGCCGCCGGAATGGGTTCCCCGGGTGGCATGTGCTGCCGCGCCGACACCGGATTCACGAAGACGCCGTTGCGCCGCACGGAGTAGTGCAGGTGAGGTCCCGTCGCCGCACCGGTCATTCCGACGTAGCCGATGACATCGCCCTGACGCACTTCCTGACCGGGCCGCAACCCGGCCGCGAACGCAGAGAGATGCAGATAGAACGTGTCGTAGCCCTTGTGGTGCAGCACGACCTGATTGCCGCCGTCGCCACCCCAGTCGGCGGAGACCACCGTGCCATTGGCGATCGCCAGCACCTTGGCCCCCATCGGCGCGGCGTAGTCCACACCCGTGTGCGCGCGGCTGAACCCGTAGATCGGATGCTTCCGGTTGGCCGAGAAGCCGGAGGTGATCCGCGGAATGAATGCCAGTGGCGACTTCAACACCTCGCGACGCAGCGAACGGCCGTTCTCGTCGTAGTACGCGAACCGTCCGTCGGGCCCCTGCGCCCGGATCGCCGTGATCGTGCGCGATCCCCGATGCAGAATCGCGGCCGACACATCGCCGTAGCCAATGAACTGGCCATCGCGCGTGATCTTCTCGAACAGCACTTCGAACTTGTCGCCGCGCTGCAGCTCCGTATTGAAGTCGACTTCGCCGCCGAAGATGTCGGCGAGCGTGAGCGCGAGCTCGAGATTTTCGCCCGACGCATCGAACGCCGCGCTGAGCGAGTTGTGCTCCTTGGTGATCTCCGTGGAGGCCGCCACGACCTGCACGGTGCGCGGATACGACACGACCTCGGCCTGATACTGCGCCTCACCGCCAGCCGGGTCCGCGCGCCGGAACACGCGCAGGAACTTGGACGGGTCGATGTCGTACCGGAATTCGCGGAACACGCCCTCGAGCGTGCGCGTGACCTGATAGGGCTGCGCCGCGCGCAACAGCCGCGGGTTGAACACGCCCTTCATCGCATCGACGACGGCCGCGGCCGTCACCGGATCGATGGCTTGTTGCATCAGCAATTTCTGGAAGGTCGCCGCCGGCGGCACCACCGCTTCAACGGTGTCGGCCTCGCAAGGCAACAGGATGTCGCCCTGGGGCGTTCGGGCGCCGATCCCCGTACAGCCGACACTGCCGGCAACGATGCCGGCGGCCAACACGAACAGGACGCGGCGATGGAGCGACACGAGCAATACAGCTTAACATCCCCCTTGGAGCCCATTTCTGTCCAAAGTGCCTGATCCCGCCGCCCCATCCGGCTCGATCGTCCGGGTCATCGATAGCCCGGTCGGCCTGCTCCGTCTGTCCGTTTCCGGCACGGCGCTGACCGGGGTGTGGCTCAATGCGGACGGGACACCGGACCGGACGACACCCACCGGGCTCATGGCCGAGGTCGTGGCGCAGCTTCAGGCGTATTTCGACGGCGCCCTGCACACGTTTTCACTGCCTCTGGCATTCACCGGCACGCCGTTTCAGCGCGAGGTCTGGGACGCGCTGCAGCAGATTCCGTACGGGGCCACGTGCTCGTACGCGCAACTCGCCGAACGGATCGGCCGCCCGGACGCGGTGCGGGCGGTCGGCGCCGCGAACGGCCAGAACCCG
>CAYFLU010000212.1:0-5281 GCA_964343975.1 uncultured Solibacteraceae bacterium | reverse complement strand
TCGATCCGACGCTCACGATCTACTCGGCCGGCCGCGACGTCATGCGCTTCCGCGCCGCCGAATGGCACGACAAGTACACGCTGCCGACGCTCATGGACTTCTACGCGCCGAGCCGCAGCAACCACGGCGCCTACTGGTACAACTGGACCACCGAAGATGAAGTGCAGTGGCGCAACTTCTATCAGGTGTGGTTCAAGCTCGTGAACGACTACAAGAAGATGGGCGGCCGCGTCACGACCGGCTCAGACTCGGGCTTCATCTACCAGACCTACGGGTTCGGCTACATCAATGAATTCGAGATGCTGTCGGAAGCCGGCTTCCATCCGCTGGAAGTGATTCAGGCGGCGACCTACAACGGCGCCAAGACGCTCGCCGAGGCGCGCGTGCCGACCGGCCCGGACGGCAAGAAGGATCCGAAGGCCGTACAGTTCGCGCCGATCGACCGTGGCGCGATCAAGCCGGGCCTGCTCGCCGACCTCGTGATCATCGACGCGAACCCGCTCGAGAACTTCAAGATCCTCTACGCGAACGGCGCGCTGAAGCTCAATGACAAGACCGGCACGCCGGAGCGCGTGGCCGGCATCAAGTACACCGTGAAGGACGGCATCGTGTACGACGCGAAGCAGCTCCTCGCGGATGTCGCAAAGATGGTCGAGGATCAGAAGAAGCAGCGCGCGGCAAAGAAATAGAAGGCCAACACGGAGGCACGAAGGCACGGAGCCCTTGGGTTGAAGACCTAGGAGCGTGCCTCTGTGCCTCTATTGAAGGGCCTGCTCTCCGTCCAGGTCGGTTCCGGTGTGCCGTCTGGACGGAGACGATAGAACCCGGCATCGCGGCCGGTCTGCATCTTGGCCAGGAGAATGATCTGGCCGGTGTGCATCGAGAAATGTTCGACGGCGTGATAGATCGCGCCGAGCACGGTGGTCTGAAAGCGCTGGATCTCGCGGGGCTCCATGAGCACCGCGGGATCCAGCCGCACCTGCGCTTCGAGCCGCGCCAGCACGGCGCACGACTCCTCCACCGCCGCCGTCAGCTCCGCCACCAGCACATCCACCGGCACAGCTTCACGCGTGGCAAATTCGCGCTCGCGGTCTCGCGTGAGCGTGCCGCCGCCGACGCCACCGACGATCCACTGACGGATGTTGCCGGCCAGATGCAGCATCAGGTTGCCGATGCTGTTGCTGGCCTCGTTCGCGCGCCACCACACCTGCTCGCGCGTGAGCGGCGCGATCGCGCGCGTGATCTTGTTGAGGTATTCATCGCGCAGATACTCGCGCGACTGCTGCACGAACGCGTCGTCCATCATGACGACATCTTACGGGTTAGCCGTCCGTCAACGCGATCGCGGGATTCACAGTCGCCGCCCGCCGCGCGGGGATGACCATGGCGGCCACGCCGACAACGGCGAGCACGGCGGCGACGAGCGCAATCACCACCGGGTCGAGGGCGCTGACGCCGTAGAGCACCTTGCCGAGCACCTGCTGCAGCGCGAGCAGACCGGCAAAGCCGAGCGCCATCCCGATCGTCACGATCTTCACGCCGTCGCGGAGCACGAGCGAAAACACTTCGCCGGCCGTGCTGCCGAGTGCGAGCCGGATGCCGATCTCGCGACGACGCTGCGCGACGCCGTACGCCAGCACGCCATAGATACCGATCGCGGAGAGGAAGAGCGCGACCACCGCGAACGTCATCGCCAGGAGCATGGGCACGCGCCGCGACAGCAGCGCCTGATCCACATACTCGTCCATCGTCTTCACGGCATAGAACGGCAGCGCGGGGTCGATGGCGGCCAGCGCGTGCCGGATGTCGGCGACGACGTCCGACGAGGGACGGGCGCTGCGCACGGTGAGGCCGATACCCGATGGCGTCTGTTGCGCATACGGGAAGTAGTAGGCGCCGACCGGCTTCTGGTCGAGTGCGATGCCGTCGAACTGCACTTCTTTCACAACGCCCACGACCGTGAGCCACTGGGTGTCGGGGCCGGTGGCGAGCATGTCTTTCGCGCTCGACGGCATGTACATCCGTCGTCCGACCGGATCCTGATTCGGCCAGAAGTGCGCGGCCAGCCGTTCATCGACGATCACGGCGCGCATGGCGGTGGCCGTGTCACGCGTGTCGAAGTAGCGGCCCCGCACGAGCCCGATCTTCATGGCCTCGAAGAAGCCGTCAGAGGCGACGCTGGCGATCGGCGAGATGAGCGACTCGCCCGGCTGCATCTGATAGCCCTCGGCGAGGATCACGCTGTCGTTGTGATCGCCGCTCAGCGGCACGTTCGATGTCACGCCCGCGGCCGTCACGCCAGGAATCGCACGCACGGCCGTGAGGAGCCGTTCGACGAACGGTTGCCGCTGATCTTCCTTGTAGGAGGTCGCCGGGAGGTTGATCGCGCCCGTGAGCACGCCGTTCGCGGTGAAGCCCGGGTCGATCTTGAGCACATTGCGGAAGCTGGCGAGCAGCAGACCCGCGCCAATGAGGAGCACGAAGGCGATCGTGACCTGCGCCATCGCGAGTCCGCGCCGCAGTACGTTCGCACCACGCGACGCCGTGCCGCTGCGACCCTCTTCGCGCAGCGCGCCGTTCACGTTGATGCGCCACATCCGCGCCACCGGCATGAGTCCGATCAGGAGCCCCACCACGAGCGAGACGCCAAGAATGACTTCCGCGCTGACCGGGTCGAGCGCGATTTCAAAGCCGCGCGGCATCTCGTCGAGGCCGAGCGTGGGCACGAGCCGCAGCGCCCACCAGCCGACGCCAAGACCGAGCACGCCGCCCGTGGCCGAGAGCAGCACGGATTCAGTAAGAAGCTGCCGCGACAACCGGCCGCGATCGGCGCCGATCGCATGTCGCGTGGCGAGCTCGCGCGTGCGACTGCTCGTGCGCACGAGCACGAGGTTGGCGATGTTCAGGCAGCCGATGAGCAGTACGAACACGACGCCGCCCCAGAGCAGAAACAGCACCGGCTTCAGATCCGCCACGAGCTCGCTCTGCAGCTGCGCCACCGTGGTGTGAAAGCCGGCGTCGTGCAGCAGCTTCGTCAGCTGCGGAAAGCGGTCTTCGTTGCGGCGATTGATCGCGGCCACCTGCTCCTGCGCCTGCGCGGGCGTGCGCCCCGGCTTGAGCATCGCGATCATGTTCCAGTTGTTGCTGTGGCGCCGCTCGTCCGACTTGTCCTGCGCGGTGAACGCCGCGGGCAGATAGACGTCCACGTCGTTCCAGAGGAAGGTGTACGACTTCGGCGCGACGCCGACGATCTCGTAGCTCGTGCCGCTCAGCATCAGCTTCTGCCCGATGGCATTGGCCCCGCCGAATTCGCGCTGCCACAGGCCGTAGCTGAGAATCGCCTCGTGCTCCTTGCCGTCTTCGCCTTCCTCCTCACGGAAGATGCGGCCGGCCACGGGCGCCATCGAGGTCAAGCGGAAGAACGACGGCGTGGCACGCACCGTGGCCAATCGCCGCGCGCCGTCTTTGGCGCCGAGTGTGGCGCCCTGGCGCCGGTAGAGCGCCATCTCCTCCGCCACGTCCATCTGCTCGCGCCGGTCGAAGTAGTCGGGCACGCCCGTCGACCCGCGCACGGCGCCGGCGTTCGGATAGTTGTTGTGGAACATCACGATCCGCTCGGCGTTCGGCACCGGCAGGGGCTTCAGCATCACCGACCGGACGATGCTGAAGATCGCGGTGTTGGCGCCGATGCAGATCGCCAGCGTCAGTAGCGCCGTCGTGGTGAAGCTCCGGTCTTTGACGAGCAACCGGGCGGCGTAGCGCAGGTCCTGGACGAAAGTGGAAAAGGCCATGACGCCCGGTTAGACGGGCGCCGCGCTACCGGCGTTCGGGGGCGTAGCGCGTTTGTGTGATTTCTGCCATCACCGCGAGGGCAATCTCGGCCGGCGTGCGCCCACCCAGATCGAGCCCGATCGGCGACCGGACCTCCTGAATGCGCGCCTCAGGCACCTGCTGCTCCCGCAAGAACGCGTCGATCAGCACCTTCTTCCGTCGGCTCCCGAGCAGCCCGATGTAGCGGGCATTGCTCCGCACGGCCGCCAATGTGCAATCGGCGTCCATCTTGTGCCCTCGTGTCGCAATGACGAGGAACGTGTGCCAGCCGTAGTCGATCGCCGCGATGCTCTCGGCGACCTCCGCCTCGATCACCGTCGCACCCGGAAAGCGCTCTTTGCCGGCGAAGTGCGGCCGGTCTTCGAGGATCGTGATGTCAAAGTCGAGCAGCTGCGCCTGCCGGTAGATCGCGAGCGACACATGGCCACCGCCCGCAATCACGATGCGCGGCTTGCCGGCGATGACGTCGATGAGCTCCTCTTCATCGTCGGTGCCCGGCACATGCGCGACGCGCGGAGTCGGCGCGCCGTCAAACGGCGCGATCGTGCGACCGAGAAACTCCGCGCGCTTGCCGCGCCCGCGAAACCGCGTGCGCACCGCCATCGGCGCGCCCTGCCCGGCGGATGCCGCCACCAGCGCGTCGAGTCGATCCGCGCCATCGACGGCCAGCGCATCCTCCCCGCGCTCGGCGAGGATCCACATCGTGCCGCCACACACGAGGCCACTGTTCCAGGCCAGATCTTCAGTGAGCTCGTAGGCCTGGAGCGACCGACCGCCCTTCGCCATCACCTCGCGCGCCGCGATGATCGCGTCGGCCTCGACGCATCCGCCGCCCAGCGTCCCGACGAACTTCCCCTCTTCATCGAGCACGAGTTTCGCGCCGGCCACTTGCGGCGTGCTGCCGTGCGTGCGCACGACGGTGGCCACGGCAAAGCGCTTGCCGGCCTCACGGAGTGCGCGCATGTGATGGAAGAGCGAAGACACGGAGAGCATTCTAGCGTTTCAGATCTTCCGGCCTGTCCACGTCTCTCAGAATCCCCGGGTCGTCCACGTCGAGCTCGTGCCGCACGAGGCCGATCGTCATGAAGGCCTCATTGAGCGGCGTCGACGGATCCACGCGCAGCAGTTTGCGCGCGAGCGGCGCGGGAATCGCCAGCGGATGCCCGCGTTTGGCGTGGTGACGCGGACAGGTGGCTCGCCCGGTACGGACGCACTCGTCCACGACCGCGCGCACGGTGGCCGGAGCGACAAACGGCATGTCGGCGGGCTGCACCACGATCACGTCAGCATTGGCATGGAGCGCCCGCGCGAGACCGAGACGGATCGTGGAGAACATGCCCTGATCGGGATCCGGGTTGTCGTCGACGACCAGCACCGTCTCGATCGCGGCCGCGCGCATCGTCGTCACCACGCGCTCGAGCATCGGCACGCCGTCGATGAGGGCTTTGCG
>CAYFLU010000211.1:0-5328 GCA_964343975.1 uncultured Solibacteraceae bacterium | reverse complement strand
CCGATCGCGTCGTCGCGTGCCCCGATCTGGTGAGTGTCGGCACGCTCGGCGCGGCGGCGCGCAAGGCGGCGCACGGCACGCGCGTGACCTACGGGCGCGTGGCGGTCGTGGATGCCGGGCAGGTGCCCGCCGAACGCGGCGAGGCCGGCGAGGTGCGCATCACGGGCGCGCCGTTGTCGCCCGAGCAGGCGATCGCGTGGACGCGCGCGGCGGCGGCGTTTGCCGGTGGCGCGACGGTGACGGGCTTCGCGCTGCACGACCTGGCGCGGCTCGCGAACCACGACCACATCGTGCTCTGCGAACTGGCCAAGGCGCTGGCCGCGAGCGGCCTCCACGGTGTGGCGGAAATCGCCATCGACCAGATGGGCGAGGACCCGGGCGAAGTCGTGCGTGCCGTGCTGAACGGCGGGCTCTTCGCGAAGCGGGCCACGGTTACCGTGGCGCCGTTTGCCGCGCGGCTCGACCTGATCGAGCGCGTGGTGGCGCTGCAGAACGACACGCACGCGCTCGCGGCGTTTGCGCCGCTCCCGCGCGTGGATCCGGTCGACACGCCGTCGACCGGCTACGACGACGTGAAGACGATCGTCGCGGCGCGGGTGATGGCGTCCGCCATTCCGCACATCCAGGTGGATTGGGTGCTCTACGGACCGAAGCTCGCGCAGGTCGCGATCGAATACGGCGCCGACGACCTCGACGGCGTCGCGGCCGTCGACAGCGAGAAGCAGGGCGTGCGCCGCTCGCCGAAGCAGGACATCGAACGCCAGATCCGGTCGGCGTTCGCCGAACCGGCCGAGCGCAACGGCCGCTACGAGCTGCTGGCGTGAGCACGGTTCGTCTCGGCGCCGTCAGCTATCTGAATGTGCGGCCGCTCGTGGCCGGGCTCACCACGACGCCCGGCGTGAGCCTGCGCTTCGACGTGCCCTCCTTGTGCGCGCGTCTGCTCGCCGACGGCGACATCGATCTCGGCATGGTGCCGTCGATCACGTATCTCGACCGTCCCGGCGATCGCATTGTCCCTGACGTGTGCATCGGATCTGAGGGACCGGTGGCGTCGGTGGCCCTGTTTTCCCGGAAGCCGCTCGACGAGATCCACTCCATTGCGCTCGACTCGAGTTCGCGCACGTCGGCGATGCTCACGCGCGTGTTGTGCGCGCGGCGGTTCCACATCACGCCCACGTTCGTGCCGCACGGTCCAGATCTCGAGAGCATGCTGGCGGTGGCCGACGCGGCACTCCTCATCGGAGATCCCGCGCTGTTTCTGGATCTGGAAGCGCATCGCGCGATCAAGATCGACCTCGGCGCCGAGTGGACGAACATGACGGGCTTGCCGTTCGTGTGGGCGTTCTGGTCGGGGCGCCCGAATGCGGCCGACGCGTCGGTCACGCGTGTGCTGAATGCGGCGGCGGCGGCCGGACAGGCGGACCTCGACGCGGTCGCGAATGCGTACTGCGCCGACGACCATCAGCGTCAGCCGATCGCGCGGCGCTATCTGCGCGAGCACATGCGCTACGCGCTCGACGCGCGCGCGATTCAGGGGCTCGAGACCTACTATCGTGAGGCGGCGGCGCTCGGGCTCGTCACGGCGCGGCCGCTGGAGTGGTTCCCCGCGTGATGACGCGTATCTTTCCGCCGCTGGGATTGCTGCTCGTGCTCACGGCGGGCGCGCTCGCGTACTTCATCTACTTCGGTCAGTGGTTTCCGCCCACGATGGCCGTGCACTTCAACGCCGCCGGGTTCGCGGACGGATGGGCCGACCGGATCAAGTTCATCGTGATCGGCTCGTCGGTGTCGTTCATGCTGCCGCCGTTCATGGTGGCGCTGCTCGGCGTGCTGCCGCGCATCATCCCGGTGTCGATGTTGAACCTGCCGAACAAGGACTACTGGTTCACGCCGGAGCGCCGGGACGAGGGCTATCGCCGCGTGATGGTGCTCGCGCTCTGGTTCGGCTGCGTGCTGCAGGCGTTCCTGCTGGGGCTGTGGATTCTGATCGGACAGGCGAACGCCGCCCCGCAGCCGCACCTGACCGGACACTGGTTTCTGCTGATCGGGTTGCTGGGTGGTCTGGCGCTGCACCTGTCGATGGCGCGCCGGTCGTTGGCCCGTCCCGAGTAGCGGGCGGAGCGTGTTACGCTCCTCTGGTTTTCACTTTCTTCTGGAGCCTGCCATGCATCGGTTTGCCCGTTTGTCGGCCTGTTTCCTCGTTGTGGCGCTTGCCGGCGGGACGCTCACCCACGCGGTGGCGCCTGTGGCCGCCGCCGGTCCCACGATCCAACAGTTTCTGAAGCCCGGGTTCCCGTTTGAACTCGTGGCGGCGGCGTCGACAGACCGGATCGCATGGCTGTCGTACGAGGAAGGGAAGCGCAACGTCTTCACGGCGGCCGCGCCCGACTTCAAGCCGGTGCGCGTGACGAACTTCACGAAAGACGATGGCATCGACCTCACGAATCTCGAGATCTCGACTGACGGTCGCACGTTCGTCTTCGTGCGCGGCACGGCGCCGAACACCGTCGGTTGGAACGCGAACCCGACGAGCGATCCGAACGGCGCGGAGCGCGCGATCTGGGGCGCGCGCGTGGGCGCACCGGCGTTTCGTCTCGCGGAAGGCACGAACCCGGTGCTGTCACCCGACGGCCAGTGGGTCCTCTATGTGAAGGCCGGGCAGATCTATCGCGCGAAGGTCGCGCCGGCGACGCCGATGCTCGGCGTGACGCCGCAGCAGAAGATCGAAACGGGCGAGAAACCGTTCATCACGGCGTGGGGCACGAACGGCAATCCGAGCTGGTCGCCGGACGGCTCGAAGATCGCGTTCACGAGCAACCGCACCGATCACAGCTTCATCGGCCTCTACGACGTGAAGACGCGCACGGTGTCGTTCATCGAGCCCGGCGTCGATCGCGATTCGAATCCGACGTGGTCGCACGACGGCAAGCGCATCGCCTTCTTCCGTCGTCCGGGCACGCCCTTCGGTTTGCAGTCGCAGTCGGGCATCGGCGGCGTGGGGAATCCCGCGGGGCCGGCCGCCGCGGCGAACGGGGCGGCCGCGAATGCGGGCCGCGCGGGCGCGGCGGGCCGTCAGGGCGCGCCGGGTGGCGCCGCGCAGGGCGGCGGACGCGGAGGCCGTGGTGGTGACGCGGCGGCGCCCGCGGGTGCGGCGCTCGGGTCGCAGCCCGGTCTCTACCGCGCGACGTTTGTGGGTGGACACACGATGGAGCTGCGCGTGTTCGATGTGGCGAAGAACACGTCGACGCTCGTGTGGAAGAACGCGGCCGATGAACGGCAGTGGCTGAACCCGATGAACATCCGCTGGGCGGGCGAAACGGTGATCTTCCCGTACCAGCCGGCCGGCGACGAGTTCGAACGCTACTACTCGCTCAAGCTCGATGGCACGGCGCCGGCGCCGGTGCAGATCACGACGACCAACGGGCTGATCGAAGACGCGTCGAACACCGCGCTTTCGAAGGACGGGAAGACGTTCTACTGGTCCACCAACGCTGAGGACATCGACCGTCGCCACATCTGGTCGGTGCCGACCGTCGGCGGCACGCCGCAGCGCGTGACGGTGGGCGATGAGATCGAGAACACGCCGGTGGCGCTCGCGTCGGGCAAGTCGATCGCCGTGCTGAGCGCCGCGGCGCGGCGTCCGATGTCGGTGGCGGTGTTCCCGGCCGCAGCCGCGTCGGGCCCCGACAAGGGGAAGGTGATCTATCCGTCGCTCGGCGCGGATTTCCCGATGGAGGCGTCGACCACGCCGACCAACGTGACGCTCAAGGCCGACGACGGCATGGAGTTCCACAATCAGTTGTTCCTGCCGAAGAACATGAAGCCGGGCGTGAAGTATCCGGCGCTGATCTTCGTGCACGGTGGCCCGCAGCGGCAGATGCTGCTCGGCTACCACTACCTCAGCTTCTACCACGTGTTCTACGCGGTGAATCAGTGGCTCACGACGCAGGGCTACATCGTGATGTCGGTGAACTACCGCAGCGGCATCGGCTACGGCCGCTCGTTCCGTCAGGCGCCGAACACGGGCGCGCGCGGCAACGCGGAATACAAGGACGTGCTTGCGGCCGGGAAGTGGCTGGCGGCGCGTGAAGACGTGGATCCGGATCGCGTCGGCATCTGGGGCCTGTCGTACGGCGGTCTGCTGACGTCGGAAGCGCTCGCGCGCAACTCCGACATCTTCAAGGCGGGCGTCGACCTGGCCGGCGTGCACCTCGAGGGGAGCTCGCTCAACCCGGAGGACGTGTCGTACAAGTCGTCGGCGATCTCCGAGATCGACAAGTGGAAGTCGCCGGTGCTGCTCGTGCACGGCGACGACGACCGCAACGTGAACTTCGCGCAGACGGTCGGCCTCGTGCAGTTGCTGCGCGCACGCAACATCTACCACGAGCTCATCGTGTTCCCCGACGACGTGCACGAGACGCTCCTGCACAGCCGCTGGCTCTACACGTTCGATCGCATGGAGACGTTCCTCCACAAGTTCCTGCCGTTGAACAAATGAAGAAACTGGCACTCATCACGCTCGGATGGATCTCGCTCGCGGTCGGGGTGATCGGCATCTTCTTGCCGCTCATCCCGACGACCGGACCGCTGCTGCTCGCGGCGGTGTGCTTCGATCGCAGCTCGCCGCGTTTCCACGCGTGGCTCATGAACAACCGCTACCTGGGCGGGTACATCCGCAACTACCGCGAGGGACGCGGGCTGCCGATGATGCAGAAGATCTGCACCATCGGCCTGCTCTGGACCACGATCACCTTGTCGATGGTCTTCGCGGTGAGCGCGTGGTGGGGCGATCTGCTGCTCGCAGCCATCGCCGTGGCCGTGACCGTGCATATCGTGACGCTCCCGACCTACCGGCCCGACGAGGCCCCGCGTGTAAAATGAGTGGACCGCCATGGCGCGCCTGACCCGGGAAACCGCACTCGACCTGTATCTGCATTGCCCGACGGCTGAACTCGGCCGCATGGCCGACGAGGTGCGTCGGCAGAAGCACCCGGACGGCGTCGTCACCTACATCATCGACCGCAACGTGAACTACACGAACGTGTGCATCGAGAAGTGCGCGTTCTGCGCGTTCTATCGTGATGTGGGCAGCGCCGAAGGCTACACGCTGTCGTTCGCCGAGATCTTCCGCAAGATCGAAGAGACGATCGCGCTCGGCGGCGGACAGCTGCTGTTGCAGGGCGGGCACAACCCGGATGTGCCGCTGCAGTGGTATCTGGATCTGTTCCGCGAAGTGAAGCAGCGGTATCCCGACTTCCGTCTGCACGCGTTGTCGCCGCCGGAAGTGATCCACATCTCGCGCCTGTCGAAGCTCCCGACGAATGAAGT
>CAYFLU010000210.1:0-5366 GCA_964343975.1 uncultured Solibacteraceae bacterium | reverse complement strand
CCCGGCGGCCGCCGGGCGCGAGCAGCGCCACGCTGACAGCAAGAACGATGAGAGACCACGACCACGCACGACGCATACGAACGCTCCTCGACGACGTCCGTCATTGTCGCGCACTGCCGGAGACCCGGCAACCCAACCCGCGCTATCCTGAGACGTGGCTTCCACGACGTTCGCGGTGCTGAATGATGTCCATCACTGGCTCGACGAGCTGTTCCTGCAACATCAGGACGCGGTGCTCGCACACGACGTGCCCGAGGCGCAACGCCGCCTCGCCGCGTACAAGACCGCGCTCATCAGCCACATTGACGACGAAGATCATCGGCTCGTGCCGGTATATGACGCGCGCACCGCGAACATCCAGGGCGGCGGCACGCAGTTCTTCTTCGGCGAGCACGTAAAGCTTCAGGAAATTCTGGCGCACTGCGAGCAGCTGCTCGACGGCCTCGACGGCGACGCGTGGTCGCGTCAGGCAATCGCGCTCCTCGACCGCGAAGCCTTCTACAAGTCGCTCGTGGAGCATCATCACGCCCGCGAGCAGAACATTCTCTTTCCGTGGCTCGACAAGGTCACGAGCGATGGCGAGCGCGCCGACCTGTTGGCGCACTGTCACAGCTTGGCCGCGTATCAGGCGTCCCGCGCGTGACCGACACGCTCACGCCCCAGGCGCGGCTCGCGCAGAAGGGGATGCGATCGACGCTGATCGGCGTCGCGGTGAATCTGGCGCTGGCCATCGTCAAGGCCACCGCCGGAGTCGTCGGGCATTCGTACGCGCTCGTCGCCGATGCCGTGGAGTCCACGCTCGACATCGCGAGCTCGATCGTCGTCTGGCTCGGCCTGCGCTATTCGGTGAAACCGCCCGACGAGAACCATCCGTACGGTCACGGCAAGGCCGAACCGCTCGCGGCCATGGCCGTCTCGCTCGTGCTCTTCGCCGCCGCGGCCGGCGTGGCGATCCAGAGCGTGCGCGAGATCCGGCTCCCCCATCACGCGCCCGCGCCCTTCACGCTCGTGGTCCTCGTGGTCGTGATCGTGATCAAGGAAACGCTCTTCCGCTACGTGTTTCGCGTCGGCGACGACGTGCGGAGCACGGCGGTGAAGTCGGACGCGTGGCATCACCGCGCCGATGCGCTGACGTCGATCGGCGCGTTCATCGGCATTTCCGTGGCGCTCATCGGCGGACAGGGCTACGAAGCGGCCGACGACTGGGCCGCGCTCTTCGCGGCGTTCGTCATCGCACTCAATGCGTTCTCGCTCTTGAAGCCCGCGCTCGAAGAACTCACGGATGCGAAGCCGTCGCCGGAGTTCGAGGCGGAGGTCCGACGTGTGGCCGCGCGGCACCCGGAGGTGGTCGGCACGCACAAATGCCACGTGCGCAAGATGGGCTTCGACTACTACGTCGATCTCGACGTGATCGTGGATGGCGCGATGACGGTCACGCGGGGACACGAGATCGCGCACGACGTGCAGCGCGCGATCCGCGAGGCCAATCCCCTGTTTTCAAAAGTGCTGATTCACGTCGAGCCAGCCGCTACGCCGGCACCGCCGACTTCAGCGCGGCAATGACGTCGGCCGCCGAGTAGTCGGTGGCGCCGTCACGCAAATACTGCTTCACGGCTTTCAGGTCGTCGCCGCTCGTCACCACGCCCTGCTCGACGATCTTGCCCGCGCGAATCTGCGGATGGCCGGCCGTGGCCATGAGCGCGTTGCAGATGCACTTGCGGCCCGCCGTCTCCTCGGTGGCGCCGCCTTTCGACACGAACACGTTCGCCGGCTCTGCCGGGCACCGCCAGCCGACATCGCCGTCGTCGGTGCGGTAGGCCTCGCGCAGATAGCCGAGGTCACAGATGCGCGGGCGCACGGCGTAGACCGACGGATCGGAGAGCGACGTCGGCACATCCGCCACCTTGAACGGGAACCCCGTCGGCGACGCGAGCGGATCGGTGAACACGCGGGTGTCCCCGGCGGCCACACGCGTGAGGACGGCCTGTCGATAGTCGTCGCGCATGCCCGACTCGGCGCAGGGCGCGAACGCCGTGCCGACCTGCACGCCCGCGGCGCCCAGCGACAACGCCTCGGCGAACTTCTCGGGCGAGCCGTAGCCGCCGGCCAGATAGAACGGCAGCCCCAGCGCCTTCAGCTTCACGAGATCGACCACGTCGCGCTCGCCATACACCGGCTCGCCGGCCGCGTTGAGCTGCAACTTGCCGCGCGGTGGCGCGTTGTGGCCGCCGGCCGTCGGCCCTTCAACGATGAAACCGTCGACGCGGCCATTGGCTTTGCGTGTGAGCGTGAGCCCGAGCACATCCGACGAGATGATCGCCAGGAAGTGCGGACGGGTCAGCGGCGCCAGCGGCGCCTCCAGGTAGTCCTTCGGGTCGAACTGCACGACGAACTCGTCGCCCGCCTGCGCGCCGCTCACATAGATCGGATACGACGCGGCGTCGTGGCTGGCGAGTTTGTCGAGCGCACCCGGGATCTTCAGCGGGATGCCGGCGCCCATCAGCACGAAGGCGACGCCGGCGAGCATGGCACCGTAGGCCGACGCCAGATGCGGCACCTGAATCTTCTCGAGGTAGTTGATGCCGACCGGATTCGCATGGCCTTCACGGGCCAGAAACACCTCGACGAAGTTCGCGACGATGCAGAGCTCGACCAGTTCGCGGGTGTTGTGGAGCGCGTGCATCGGCAGATCGATGTACGACTGCTGCGGGGGCTTCCCGCCGGGGATGTAGTACTTCTCCCAGACACGCTCGGCCATCTTGCGCATGGGAAAGGCGTCGAGTCCGCGGCGCATGTGGCCACCGGGGTCGCCATCCTGCAGCCGGCGCGTCAGCACCTGATCGAGCGCGGTGCCCGACACGACACCGAGCTGGCCGGTACGCGACACCGCATTGGCGAGTCGCCAATTCGAGATGCCCACGCCCATCCCGCCCTGAATGATCTGAGGCCACGTCATCACACGCCCTCGCTTCGACTGTGTCAGGGTACATCCGAAGGTTCGCGGGGCGTACTGACAACTGTCATGTGGCGAGAATTGACGGATCTCCGGCAGTCGACTCGCACTAGAATCATCAGACATCACACAGACCTCTGGAGGAGATCCGTGAAGCAGGGCATCGTTCGTTCCGTCGTCGTGTTATTCGTTGCGGCCGCCGCGCTGGCGCTGCCGGTGAAGGCCTTCGCTCAGGCCGACGAAATTCAGGTGTATGACGGCGGCCTGGCGCCGAAGGGTGTGTTCAATCTCACCCTCCACAACAACTTCACGCCGAAAGGGCTGAAGACGCCGACGTTCGCCGGCGGCGTGACCTCGGACAAGTCGCTGAACGGCGTCGCCGAATGGGCGCTCGGCGTCACCGACTGGTTCGAAGCGGGCTTGTATCTGCCGCTCTACACGTACGACAAGAACATGGGCTTCGGCATCAACGGCGGCAAGATCCGTCTGCTCTTCGCGACGCCGAACAACGACGAGCGCACATTCGTGCTCGGCGCCAACTTCGAGTTCAGCTACAACGCGAAGCGCTGGGACACGACGCGCATCACGTCGGAAGTGCGGCCGATCATCGGCTGGCACCTGAACAAGGAGTGGGATCTGATCTTCAACCCGATCGTCGACACGGCGTACGACGGTTTCGGCAATCTGGAATTCGTGCCGGCGGCGCGCCTCGCCTACAACCCGACGGAAGACTGGGCGATCGCGCTCGAGACCTACTCGGACTTCGGCCGTCTGAGCGGCTTCGAGAAGACCGCGGATCAGGCGCATCAGCTCTTCGCCGTGTTCGACCACACGACCAAGAGCGGCTTCGACATCGAGTTCGGCGCGGGCATCGGCCTAACGGACGCGGCCGACAAGTTTCAGCTGAAGCTGATCCTCAGCAAGGACCTGAACAAGAAGAAGTAGGAATCGCGTACGACGAGGTGCGGGGCTCAGGCCGAGCGCCGCACCTCGAGCACCGCATCCAGCATCTCGAGGGCGCGGTCGATCGCATTGGCCGACTGCATCAGCGTCTTCCGCATCTCCACCAACTCATCACGACTGATCCGCACCGTGGGCGCCGGCGCCAGTTCGAGCCGCCGCACGGGCGCGGCTTCGAGCGCGGCGCGCGGCGCCGGCATCGGCACCGTGGCCGTGGCCGTGGCCGGCGGCCCGACGGGGATCGCCACCGTCGAGGACTCCGGCGCCGGCTGCGCGGGCGCGTCTTTGTCGTCGATCGAGAAATGCCAGTTGTCGATGAAATCCTGGCCGGAGTGTTCGCCCGGCTGGAAGAACTGCAGGTACGACCGGCGGATGCGCTTCGGAGTGGTGGGAACTGCTTCGGTGTCGGGGCCGTCAGGACGCACGCACAATCTCCTGCGTACTACATCGGCCCCGACCCGAAAAACTTCAGTAAGTAATTGCCCTTACTGGTGTTGCACACCGCGAACGGCTGCCGGCTCCATGCGGTGCTGATCGAACACCACCACCGTGTTTGCGCCCTTCTTCAGCCAGGACGCCGGGCAATAGAGCGCCGTCTGCGGCCCGATGTCCCAGTAGCGACCGAGATTGTGGCCGTTCACCCAGACCACGCCCTTCTTGTAGCCGCTCATGTCGATGAACGTGTCGGCCGTGGCGTCGAGCGTGAACGTGCCCCGGAAGAACGTGCCAGGCCGCGTGGCCGCAGCCGGTGACGCCGTTTTGGCCGTGAGTCCGCTCACCCAGCTGTCCTTGAGCGGCATCAGGAACACGTCCCAGTTCATGAGGGTCATGCCGGCGAGCGTCACACGATCCGTGATGCCCTTGCGGTCGATCATCTCCTGCGCGAAGTTGATGTGGCCCATCCCCTCCACGAGGATGTCGAGCACCGGCATCGCATTCGTCGTCGCCGGCAGATCAATGCTCTTCTCGCCGAGACGCCGGTCGAGCGTGCCGATGAGCGTGCCGTCGACAAACACCTGCGCGTAGTCGTGGAGATCCGTGATGACGAGTTTGCCGCTCTTCCGCCCCACGAGCTTGGTGCGGTAGAGGACGAGGCCCTGGTTCTGGCCGTAGTACTCGAACGGGCGCGGATGCACCGAGGCCACCGGCTTCGGCAGCTGATCCCACAACGACGTCATCGGCGTCATCGCCACATCCGGAATCGCCATCGTCGGCACGGGCTCCGGAATCGGCGGCAGGGACGTGCCGGCCGGCAGGTACTTGCCGATGAGCTCGCGCAGCGCGAGGTACTTCGGCGTGGCGCGGCCCTGCTCGTCAATCGGCGCATCGTAGTCGTAGCTCGTCACGTCGGGCTCGTAGCCTTTGCCGCCCGAGTTGGCGCCGGCCGTGAAGCCGAAGTTCGTGCCGCCGTGCGCGACGTAGAAGTTGAACGACTTCTTGTGATCGAGCAGCC
>CAYFLU010000209.1:0-5387 GCA_964343975.1 uncultured Solibacteraceae bacterium | reverse complement strand
CGCCGAAATGGAAGCGGCGATCCTGCCGCGACCCGCGCAGCTGTCGGATCGACTTCACATGCGACCAGTGCGGCACCTGCACCGCCGCCGAGGCGGCCGTGAACACGTCGTGCCCCACCGCGCGCAGCGTCATGAGCGCGGCGGTCGCAATGCCCAGCAGCTGATCGCTATCCGCCTGCACGGTGCGCGTGGCGTGGTCGGCGATCCGCGTGATCACATCCGCCAGCGCCGCGGGCCAGGGCGATTCCTTCGACTCGAGCAGGATCGCGCGCTTCACCTGCGGCCAATGGTGATGGCCATAGAGAAAGTTGTGCGACGAGGCCGCGGCCGCCGGCGCGGGGCCCTGCGGATAGAACGCGAACCAGATGCGCGTGGCATCGCGGTCGATCGAATGAATGCCGGGAGCGAGCGCCTCGACGGCGGCGGCCCACTCGGCCGGAGCGTAGCGGGCCAGATGTTCGGCGAACGTCACAACCTTTTAATCATACCGGGGGAATCGCCATAATGGCCGCACCATGCCGATGCTCTTCTTCGCGCTTATCGCCATCACGGCGCTCGTCCCGCAAACACCGAAGGCGGCCGCGCTCGATTCCGCGAAGACCCAGATCGAGCGACTGATCGCCCTCAGCGGCGCCGAGGTCTCGGTGATCTACCGCCCACTCAACGCCTCGGCCGGCGGCGAGATCCTGATCAACCCCGACACGGTGTACCACGCGGCTTCGACCATGAAAGTGCCCGTGATGCTCGAGCTCTTCCGTCAGGTCGACGCGAAGACCCTCTCGCTCGACGACACCGTCGTCGTGTCGAACGTCTTCCACTCGATCGTGGACGGCAGCGAATTCACGCTGGCCACCGACGAGAAGGGTGACGGCGCGGCGTTCCGCGCGCTCGGCAAGCGGATGTCGTACCGCGAACTGTGCGAGACGATGATCACGATCAGCAGCAACCTGGCGACGAACGTGTTGATGGAACACCTCGGCGTCGAGCGCATCCGCGCCACGGTGACGCGCCTGAAGGCGCCGGGCATGAAGGTGCTGCGCGGCGTCGAAGATCAGAAGGCGTTCGATCGCGGCATGAACAACGAGACGACGGCGCGCGCGCTGATGACGTTGCTCACGGCCATCGGCACCGGGACGGCCGCCTCACCGTCGTCCACGGCCGAGATGCAGGCGATTCTCGAGCGCCAGCAGTTCAACGACGGCATTCCGGCCGGGCTGCCGAAAGACATCCTCGTCGGCCACAAGACCGGCACGATCACGAAGATCCATCACGATGCCGCGATCGTGTACGCGCGCGAGCCGTACGTGCTCGTCGTGATGACGCGCGGCATGGCCGACGAAGCGAAGAGCGATCTGCTCATCGCGGAGATTTCGAAGATCGTGTACGCGGCCGTGAAGTAGCTCACTGAATCGCGACGAGCGCGGCCCGCCCCGACGGTAAAACGCGCAGCAGCGCCGCGTGGCCCTCGGCGATGTCCGCCGCCGACGGCACCCCCTGATAGATGTCGACCGCAATGTGACCGGACGACGACGCGGCGTTGATGTGCACGCGCAGGTTGCTGGCGCCGGGCACGGGCGCGAGACTGATGCTCTTGACCCGCCACAACGGGTCCTGGCCTGATGCGCCCGACATCTGCAGATAGGCAGTGCGCCCATGCAAACGTGCCGCGGCGGTCTGTGCCGGCACATGCTCGTCCCACACATCACCGAGCCACGGCACAACGGTGGCCTCCACCGGCGATCGGCCGGGCACCGATGTCGTGTTGGCGGCCTGGATCTGCAAACTGAACTCTGGATAGAACGGCGCCGGATCGGCTCGTGATCCCGCGCGCGAGCCGATTCTTACCGGCACACGCATCTCGATGCCGAACCAGCGCGGCCAGCCGAGATAGCACCACTCCCCCGCGCCCACCAGCAGGACGATGACGAGCGACAGCCACACGCGTGCGCGGAGGGTCATGAGGCGGCCTCCGGCGACTTCGCCCGTGCCGCTGCATAGAGCACGGCACCGCTCAGCAGCAGCACCACCGCGCCCATCAACGGCTGACCCGAGGAGAAGTGCACGAGCACGAGCGCGATGACCGCGGCCAACCCCAAGCCGAGGGTCACGCGATCACGTGTGGCCGCGCCGTCGCGCACGAGGCTCGCGCCGATCGCCAGCAACACCGCACTGAACAGCACCACCCACAGCCACGCGCTCGACGGTGTCAGATGTGCGAACAGTGACGTCGTGAACCACAGCACCGCGCAGGCCACCACCAGGCGCGGGCGCAACCCGGCGCCGGGAAATGGTCCGAGGCCGATCACGGCCAGACCGAACCCGAGCACGAGCGCGGGCCACGGCGACTGCGCCGCGTGGGTCGTGAAGGGCATCAGCGTGGCGCGCACGTCGGGCGCGTGCACCGCCGTGATGAGCGCCGCCGTGAGGCCGATCAGCGACACCGCCGTGCCGGTCGGCGCATGGGCGAAGACCGGACGCCGCGCCTCCGGGCGACGGCTCCACTGCTCGAGCGCCGCGCCACCGAGGAGCAGCATGATCATCGCCATCACGCCCTGATGCCACGTGTTCAGCGCCATGAACATCGCCCAACCGGCGAAGACCACTGCGGTGAGCACCGCCAGCACGAGATGCCGGGCCGATTGCGCGGCGAACGCCACAAGTGGAAACACCAACAGGAAGGGCCACGGCATGACCCCGCCGCCGCTCGCCACTTCCCACCAGCCGAGCGTGACGGCCGCCAGTGCGGTCACGAGCGCCGACCGGGTCGCCGCCGCCGTCACCGCCGCCGCAATGGCGCACAAGAGCGCCACATCGACCGGCGCATTCCACAGCGACACGTCTGCGATGGCCGAGAGGAGCGCGCAGCCCGACAGCACGGCGCCGAGCAGCCATCGTTCGGTGACCGCACGTGACCGGCGATCCACGGACCGCGCCGCGCCCGCATAGAGCGCGATCGTCAGCAGTGACGTGAGACCCACCTTCGCCGACCGGGGCAGATCCTGCCAGTGCCACGCGACGAAGAGCACGACGCCGACACCGGCCGTAAGCACGGCCAACGTGCGCAACGTGTTCGATGGATCGGATTGGGGCGCGCGTTCACGCGCGAGAATGGCCCGTCGCGCGTCTTCCGAGATCAGGCCTTCACTGACCCACTTCGACGACTCGGAGTCGAGCCACGACTCACGCGACATGCGGCCAGTGTAATACCTCTCAATACAGCCGCAGCGCGCCCTGTTGCGGCGTCTGCTGACGGATCCCGAAGAGCCAGCGCTCCTCGTCGGCGCGGAGCCACAGGCCGGCGGTTTCGACGAGGCCGCCCGATGTCGGCGGCTGTTGCCACTGCACGTCGTCGAGGCCGAGGAACTCGCCCCACACGCGGCGCCAGAAGGGATAGCGGAAGTGCACGGGATCGATGCCGTACCACTCGGGCCGGAGCCGTACGAGGCGATGGCCGCGGTCGGCGGCGAGTTGCACGAGGCCATCCTGCACGATCGCCACATCTCGGGTGACGGTCTCGAGTGTTTGCCGGCTCGACGGGAACATCACGGCGCGCATGATCCGGAATTGGAGCGGCGACACGCGCGACGGGTTGTCCGCCGGGAGTGCCGTGATCGCGATGGCGTCGGTGTGCCGCTCGAGTCGTGTCACCGCCTCGGTGACCCAAGCCAGGATCTGCGCCGGCGGGTAGCCGTAGAGGATGTCGTTGCCGATGTCCGAGACAATGGCGAGCGTGCGGCCTGCGCGCGGAGCCGCGTCGAGCGCGCGCCACAGCCCGCAGTCGAGAATGCCCGGCAACCCGCGAATGCCGAGACGATGGTAGGCGCCATACGAGCGCCCGAGCCCGAGCGCGGCGAACAGTTCGGTGTCGGGGCCGAACGCGGTGCGGCTGAGGTCGCGCACCGTGCGCAGACCGCGCGTGAGATTGCTCGCGCCGAGCGCGATCACGCGCGTCACGCGTTCACCGCACTTTCACGAGCAGCGCGTCGCTGACGGGTCGCGGGCCCGCCGCATCCGATGGGCGGTTCACGATCGCGTTGTTCACGACCATCGTGACCGAGCCGCCGCCGTCGAGGTTCAGCGCATCGCGCAGCTTCAGCCGGTCGCACAGGCGCTGTAGTTCCGCGAAGTTCACGCCCGTCGCGTAGCCGAGCTGACGGCCGTCGATCGCCGCCAGCCACACGAAGCCGCGGTCGTCGACACCGACGAGCGTGCGCGGGTGACGCGCGTCGATGAACGTCGCCTGATTGAGCGATTCCGGTTTCCAGTCCGTGATCGTGACGCCGTTGCGACGCAACAACCCCGCGCCGTTCAGGATGTCGCGCGCCGCGTCGAACACCGCCAGCGGCGTGTCGTGCACCGGCTTCCAGTGCGTGACGATCGTGAACGCCGTGCCCACCTTCAATGCGGCGAGCGCCGGCGGCAACTCGAGTCCGCCGAACGACAGCACCACGCCATCGCGCGGAATCGGCGTGTGTCCCGCATCCACGCGAACCTCGCGCACCGTCAGCGGCGAACCGCTCGCCACGATCTCGACGCCGTTCGGCGCCGTGTCCGTATCGGCGTGGTACTTGGGCGTGTAGAGCATCAACCGGCCACGCGCGCGCGTCGTGTCCACGCCGTCGATCACAATCTCCGTCGTCGCGCCGTTCACGCGAATCGCCTGCTTGGCGCTCAGTACATCGAACGTGAGCGCCTGCTTCGGCAGCGGACCAATCGCGAGCACGCCGCGAGAGCCCGTTGAATCGCTCACGAGTTCACCGTCGAGCTTCAACACGGTGGAGGGATCGCCGTTGGCTGTGTTGAAGAAGCCGGCATTCACCGCGGCCAGCGCGCCGTGGCGCTTCGCGATGCTGTCGACGGTTTCCATGCCCATCACTTCGTCGTGGGCACGCGCGGCCGATAGCGTCACTTTCTGCGGATCGAGTTTGAGAAAGTAGGCCGCGGCCGGCGCGGGGGGATCCGTGAGCGTGGCGTCGGTGCTCGTGTAGAACTCGACGCCCGGCGCGATCACGCGCGGCGCGCTGAGCCACGGCGCCGGGGCCTGCGCCGCCTGCACGAGCGCAGACGCCGACAACGCGAACACGGCGGCAAGACGGGTGCGAACACGCATCAGTCGGCGTATTCTGTCACGGCTATGCATCGACGCAACTTCCTGACCCGCAGCGCGACAGCCGGAATCGCGGCAGCCGCCACCGCCTCACTCACCGCACTCACCTCCACGTCGTCCACCGCGTTGGCGGCGCCCGAAGCGCCGCTGCCGGTGATCAAGCCGAAGCGGCTGAAGGCGGGCGACACGGTGGGGCTCGTGGCGCCGGCCACCGCGATCTTCACCGACGTCGAAGCCGACATCGCGCGCGAGTCGCTCGAAGCGCTCGGCCTCAAGGTCG
>CAYFLU010000208.1:0-5408 GCA_964343975.1 uncultured Solibacteraceae bacterium | reverse complement strand
CGCGGCCATGGCCGCGCTGATGGCGAAAGGCGTGCAGTTCATCGATCAGGCGCCGCGTCAGGGCGCGCACGGTTCGCGCATCGCGTTCATACATCCGTCGAGCGGCTGCGGCCTGCTCATCGAGATCAAGCAGCTCGCGGCGCACGGCGCAGCGGGAGGTCACGCATGAGGCTTGGCGACTTCGAACTGACCTCACTCACCGACGGCAACTTCCGCCTCGATGGCGGCGCGATGTTCGGCGTGGTGCCGAAGCCGCTCTGGGAGCGGCGGGCGCCGGCCGACGAGAAGAACCGCATCGCGATGAGCATGCGGCCGTTGCTCGTGCAGGCGCACGGCAAGCGCATCCTGATCGACGCGGGCTGCGGCGACAAGATGACGGCGAAAGACGCCGAGATCTACGGCTTCGACCGCACCGTGAACCTTACACAGTCGCTCGCCCAGGCCGGCCTCACCGCCGCCGACATCGACGTCGTAATTGCGTCGCACCTGCACTTCGACCACGCGGGCGGCTTCACCGCGCGCGACGGCGATCGCGTGGTGCCGCGGTTCCCCAACGCGCAGTACCACATCCGTCGTGCCGAGTATGAGGACGCCACGCATCCGCACGAGCGGAACCGCGCGAGCTACTTCCCGGAAAACTACGTCCCGCTCGTCGAGGCCGGGCGTGTGACGTTTCATGACGACGACACGGAGATCCTGCCGGGAATTCGGGCGGTGCGGACCGGCGGCCACACGATGCATCACGAGATGATCGTGCTCACGAGTGGCGGGCGCACCGCGGTGTTCACGGCGGACCTCATTCCGACGTCGGCGCATGTCGACGAGCCGTGGATCATGGGCTACGACCTCTATCCGATGGACACGCTCGCGTTCAAACGCACGTTCGTGCGCGAGGCCATCGACGGCGAGTACGTGCTGTTCTTCGAGCACGATCCGGCGGTGCCGGCCGGCATCATCCGCGACGTGAACGGCAAGAAGCGCGTGGAGCCCGTGCATGGCTGAGCCCATCCGTATCGGCATCATCGGCGGCAGCGGCCTCTACGACATGGCCGAACTCACCGATCGCGAAGAGCGCGCGATCCAGACGCCGTTCGGCGAGCCGTCGGCGCCGCTCGTGCTCGCGACGTTGCGCGGGCAGCGCGTGGCGTTTCTGGCGCGGCACGGGCACGGGCACCGGTTCACGCCGTCCGAGCTCAACTTCCGGGCGAACATCTTCGCGATGAAGACGCTCGGCGTCGAGTGGATTCTCTCGGCGAGCGCCGTGGGCAGCCTGCGCGAAGACTACAAGCCGCTCGACCTCGTGATTCCGGATCAGTTCTTCGACCGCACGCGTGGACGCGTGAGCACGTTCTTCGGCGAGGGCCTGGTCGGGCACGTGGCGTTTGCGCATCCGTTCTGCGGCGCGCTCTCGGCGGTGGCCTTCGACGCGGCGACGCGCGCCGGCGCGCGCGTGCACAAGGGCGGCACCTACGTGTGCATGGAAGGGCCGCAGTTCTCGACGATCGCCGAATCGAACGCCTACCGCATGATGGGCTTCGATCTGATCGGCATGACGAATCTTCAGGAAGCCAAGCTCGCGCGCGAGGCGGAGATCTGCTACACGACGATCGCGCTCGTGACCGATTACGATTGCTGGCATCCCGACCACGACGCCGTGACGGTGGAGATGGTCGTGCAGAACCTCACGCAGAACGCGAAGATGGCGCAGCAGGTGATCGCGAACGCCGTCGAGCGCCTGCCGATCGATCGCGGCTGTCCGTGCGCCTCGGCGCTGGCCACCGCGATCATGACCCGGCCGGACGTGATTCCGGCCGCCACCCGGGCGAAACTCGCCCCTCTAGTCGGGAAGTATCTGCAATGAGAGCTGTCGTCACTGGTTCGATCGCCTACGACTACCTGATGTCGTTTCCGGGCAAGTTCACCGAGCACTTCCTGCCGGAGCACTTCCAGCGGGTGAGCCTCAGCTTCCTCGTGGATACGATGGACAAGCGTCGTGGCGGGTGCGCGCCGAACATCGCGTACACGCTCGCGCTCCTCGGCGAGAAGCCGTATCTGATGGGCACGGCGGGGCAGGACTTCGATGAGTACCGCCGCTGGCTCGATGCGGCCGGCGTCGACACGTCGCTCGTGAAGGTCGTGGCCGACAAGTTCACGGCGTCGTTCTTCTGCAGCACCGACGAAGCCAACAACCAGATCGCGTCGTTCTACACGGGCGCGATGGCGCACGCGGCGGAACTCTCGTTTCGCACGGCCGGCACGGTCGACCTCGTGATCATTTCGCCCAATGATCCGGCCGCGATGACGCAGTATGCCGAGGAGTGCCGCACGCTCGGCATCAAGTACATCTTCGATCCGGGCCAGCAGTGCGCGCGCATGTCGGGTGACGAACTCGCGGACGGCCTCAAGGGCGCCTTCATGGTCATCTGCAACGACTACGAAATGGAGCTGATCCGGCAGAAAACCGGGCAGGGCGAACGCGAGATTCTCGCCTCGTCGGAACTCCTCGTCGTGACCAAGGGGGAGCATGGCTGCACGATCATGCGCAAGGACCGGTCGATCGACATTCCGGCGGTGACACCGCATCGCATTGCGGATCCGACGGGCGTCGGCGACGCGTTCCGCGGCGGGTTCATGAAGGGCCTCGCGGCCGGCGCGTCGGATGAGGTCTGCGGCCGCCTCGGGAGTGTGGCGGCGACCTACGCGCTCGAGCACCTCGGCGGCACGGCGCACAGCTACTCGTGGGCGGAGTTCAAGGCGCGGTACGAGCAGCACTTCGGAGCGCTCGCGCTGTGAGCACGACGCCCGCGAAGGGATTGCCGCCGGATCGTCCGAGCGTGGCGCTGGCGTGTGCCGCCGCGTGGCTCGTGCCCGGCCTCGGTCATGCACGCTACGGCAAGCCGCGGAAGGCGATTGTGCTGCTGCTCGTGCTCACGCTGATGTTCGCGTGCGGGCTCGGTTTTGGCGGGCGCATCTTCCCGTTCGGCGGCGATGAGCCGCTCGTCTGGCTCGCCGCCGTGGCCGAGTGGGGCATCGGTGCCCATCGGCTCGTCACGCTCGTCGGTGGCTGGGGCGCGGGCACCGTGACGGCGCAGACCTACGAATACGGCAACACGTTCCTCATCACCGGCGGCCTGCTCAATGCCCTGGCGGTGCTGGATGTCTACGATCTCGGCATGGGGCGGAAGTCATGATGCTGCACCTCGGCGTGATGGCGCTCTGCGCGGCCTGCGTGAGCATCGTGTTCGCGACGCTCCAGCGCGACGAGACGGCGCAGCAGATCAAATTCGGCGCCCAGATCTTCGGCGCGCTCCTCGGCGGCGGCCTGCTCATCGGTCTGCTCCAATACGTCGCCTTCCGGTAGGGGGCGCCGTGCGGCGCCTATAATTGAAGGGTCATGGCCTACGAGAACCTGATCGTCGCGCAGGATGGGGGCGTCCTTACCGTCACCATCAACCGCCCCAAAGTGTTGAACTCCCTGAGCTTTGCCACGCTCTCCGAGCTCGGCCAGGCGATCGAGGCGGCGGCGGCCGACGACTCCGTGCGTGTGGTCGTGCTCACCGGCGCGGGCGAGAAGTCGTTCGTGGCCGGCGCCGACATCAATGAGCTGGCGTCGCAGTCACCGGTGGAAGGCCGCAGCCACGCCGCGCGCGGACAGGCGCTCTTCGATCGCATCGAGACGCTCGGCAAGCCCGTGATCGCGGCCGTCAACGGCTTCGCGCTCGGCGGGGGCTGTGAGCTGGCGATGGCGTGCACGATGCGCATCGCGGCCGACACCGCGAAGTTCGGACAGCCCGAGATCAACCTCGGTCTCATCCCGGGCTACGGCGGCACACAGCGGTTGCCGCGCCTCATCGGACGCGGACGTGCCCAGGAACTGCTGCTCACCGGCGACATGATCACGGCCGATGACGCGCGGCGCATGGGCCTCGTGAATCACGTGTTTCCGGCCGCCGACCTGATGGCCGAAGTGAAGAAGGTGGCCGAGAAGCTGGCCACCAAGCCGCCCGTCGCGATGCGCTACATCCTCGATGCGGTCGGCCGCGGCCTCGATATGTCGTTTGCCGAAGGGCAGGCGCATGAGGCGGCGCTCTTCGGGCTCGTGTCGTCCACGGCCGACATGCGCGAAGGCACGACCGCGTTTCTCGAGAAGCGCAAGGCACAATTCACGGGCCGCTGAGGCGCGTCGAGAGGATCGATCAGAGTGAAGCTCGCGCTCGTTGTTTCCACGTACCACGCGTTTGTCACCGACCGGCTCGAGGCCGGCGCGCGCGCGTGCGCCCGCGAGGCCGGTGTGGCCGACGCGGACATCGTCACCTTCCGCGTGCCCGGCGCGTTCGAGATCCCGCAGGCCGCGCAGCGGATTGCCGAGACCGGCGACTGGCAGGCGGTCGTGTGCCTCGGCTGTTTGATCCGCGGCGAGACGGCGCATTTCGACTACATCGCGCAGGCCGCGGCGCAAGGCATCACCCGCGCGGCGCAGTCCACCGGCGTGCCGATCGCCTTCGGCGTGCTCACGACGAACACGGCGGAGGAAGCGTTGGCGCGCGCTGGTGACGGTCCGTCGAACAAGGGCCGTGAAGCCGCCGAGGCGGCGCTGCAGATGGCGGCCCTCTACGCGGGGCTCGATCAGGCGGCGGAGCAGGCACGCGCATGAGCACCCAGAAATCCCGCCGCCACGCGCGCGAAGCCGCCCTGAAGGCGCTCTACCTCTGGGAAGTGGGGCAGACGACGCCGCAGCTGGCGCTCGACGCGTATTTCCGTGAGCATGATCCGAAGGCCGCGGAGGACGTCCTGCACTTTGCGTCCACGCTCGTCTATGGCACGTCGAACGAAGCGAAGGAACTCGATGCGGCGCTCGAGCCGCACCTGACCGGCTGGCGCATCGAGCGCTTGTCGGTGCTCGACCGGATGATCATGCGGATGGGGTTGTGGGAGTTGCGGCATCACCGCGACACGCCGCCGGCCGTCGTGATCAGCGAAGCAATGGAACTCGCGCGCACGTTCACGTCGGAGGATGCCGTCAAGCTCATCAACGGCGTGCTCGACGCGGCGCGCGGCACACAGGCGTAGACGAGACATGTCCAGCGAAGTCGAACAGATCGCGCAGCGCAAGGCGAAGCTCGAAGAGCTCAAGGCTCTCGGCGTCGTGCCGTACCCGAACCAGTTCCCCCGCACGGCCACCGTGTCGGCGCTCGTCGCCGCGCATGGCGAGACCGATGGGCCGACGCTCGAGGCCACGCAGCCGCCGGCCGTCGCGGCCGGGCGCATCCTGAGCATGCGCTCGTTCGGCAAGGCCAACTTCCTCGTGCTGTCCGACGGGTTGCAGCGCATTCAGGCGTACGTCCGTGAAGATTCGGTGCCGGCGCTCGA
Source organism: uncultured Solibacteraceae bacterium (assembly GCA_964343975.1). Taxonomy (GTDB): domain Bacteria; phylum Acidobacteriota; class Vicinamibacteria; order Vicinamibacterales; family SCN-69-37; genus SCUN01. Next base: position 38 of record CAYFLU010000208.1, on the reverse strand, counting down.
CTTCAAGATCTTCAAGCTGCTCGACTTCGGCGATCAGA
>CAYFLU010000207.1:1395-5439 GCA_964343975.1 uncultured Solibacteraceae bacterium | reverse complement strand
GTCATCAAGGTCGTGCCCGGCTGATTCTGCAGGCCGATCACGACCATCTCGCCCTCGCGCACGCGCAAGCGGCTGACGATGCCGTCGATCGGCGAAACGACGGAGGTCTTCGCGAGGGCATCGTCGGCGCGGCGGGCTTGTGCGCGGGCTTGTGCGATGCGCCGCGCGGCGCCGGCCTGACTTTGCGTGACGCGGTCGACGGCGGCGCGCGCGGAGGCGACCTGCGCCGTCACGGTGTCCATCGCCACTTTGGCGGCGTCGAGTTCTGATTGGGGGATGAGGCCCTGTTGGCTGAGGGCGGTGGCGCGCGAGAGTTGCTGACGCGCGTCGCGCTCGCGTGCGAGCGTGGCGGTCAGATCAGACTGCGCGGCCTTGACCTGCTCGGCGGCGGCCGCGGCGTCCGCTTCGAGGGCGCGCACTTGCTCGGCCGCACTGGCCGCATCGCTTTGCGCCGGCACGGCGTCGATCCGCGCCAGCACCTGACCGGCCCGGACCCGGTCGCCTTCCCGGACGGGCAGCGACACGATCTTGCCCATCACGCTCGAGCCGATGTCGGCATAGCGTGTGGCGACGATCTCACCGGAGGCCGTCACTGTGGAGCGGAAGGTGGCCCGCTGGGTGACCGTGCCGAGATCCACGATGGTCTCGGCGCCCCCGCGGCGCATGAAGGAAAACGCGGCCACGCCAATGGCGAGGACCGCGAGGGCAGACAACGTGGTTGAGGTTCGCGTCATACGGATGATCACCAGACCGCGACGCCGATGAGGGGAGGCTGGCGCCTCTGTGACTCTACTTCACTACGCGGCGCGGTGCGATCTCTTCCGGCCACACGAGCGACAACTTCCACGACAGCGTCACTCGCTTTGACGACTTCTCGGCGGCGGAGGTCCCCGTCGGGCGCGGGGCGCTCGGCCGAGCCGGCGCGGCCGGGCCCGGCTTCTGGATCGGGAACTCCTCGTTCAGCCGTTTGAGGATCCGGTCGGCGGCGCTCGCCGCCGTGGCCGACGTCGCCTTGGCGGGCGAGGTGGCGGGCTTCGCCTCTTTGCTGTCTTTCGTCTCGGTCGGCTTGGCCGCCGTCGACGCGTCCTTCTTGTCGGCCTTCTCGCCTTTGGCTTCCTGCTTGGCAGGCTCGTGCTGCGCGAGCGCGGTGGCGCTCGCGGCCGACAGCGACCAGATGAGGACCCAGGCGGCGGTTCTCATGGGTGTTTCACCGCGTTGATGATCGGTTCGGAGAAGTGCACGCGGCCGGTGCTGAGCTCGTAGTACGCGCCCACCACGCCGATCTCACCTTCTTCGACCATCTTCTTCAGCATCGCGCTGCCCTCGATCATGTCGTTGAGGCTCTCTTCGACGTTCTTGAGGATCGCGGCGCGCAGCCGCTGCGCTTCCGGTTCGGACGCGGTCGCGGCGACGGCCGGGCGGATCGCCTTGAGGAGGTAGTCGAGATTCACGCCGAGTGATTTGCTCGACGGCGTCTCGACGGCCGCCTTCACGGCGCCGCACGACTCGTGTCCCATCACGACGATCAGCGGCGAGTGGAGATGTTCGGCGGCGTACTCGAGGCTCGCCAGCACCGACTTGTCGGTGACCTGACCGGCCGCACGCACGACGAACAGATCGCCGAGGCCGGTGTGGAACACGATTTCCGGTGGCACGCGCGAGTCGGCGCACGACAGGATCGACGCAAATGGCGTCTGGCCCTTGGCCAGTGCCGTGCGACGCTCGGCCGTGACGGGCAGGGCCTCTTCGGGGTGCGCCACGAACGTGGCGTTGCCGGCGCGGAGGCGATCAATGGAGGTCGCAGCCGCCGTTTCCGGCGCGGTGAAGACCAAGGCCGCGGGAGCGATCAGGGCGGCGGTGAGTACGAGCCAGGCCAGTTTCCGCATGTTAGACAGGGAATCGGCACAGGCGTTCGGGAGATGAGGGGTGATTTTTCCGCCGGTACCGCCGATTACGGCCATGTGATGGGGACGGCAGTCATCTCGGGGGAGGGGCGCGCGATGGTGCGTGTCGGTGTGGCCTGATGGTGGCCAACGACGTGCCCACCGGGTCCACGACCGGCGCACCGGATCAGACGGCGCGCCTGGCGGCGGCGCTCGCCCACGAGATCAACAATCCCGCGGCCGTGATTCAACACGACCTCGAGCAAATCGCGGCGGCTGGCGGTGACGCGGCTGGTCTCGCCACGCACGCGCTCTCCGCACTCGACCGGATCGTCGTCTTGGGCCGGTGGTTGCTCCGGCGCGCCCAGGAGGGCACGGCCTTGCCGGCCGATGCGCTCTTCGATCTCACCATGTACTTGCGCGACGAGCGCGTGGCCGCTGCCGGGACTCCGGCGCCGGCGACGCGTGAAGGTGAGGGGCTGTGGGTGCTCATCATTGATGACGACCCCGATGTGCGTGCGGTGATGGCGGAACTGGCGTCTGCACAAGGCTGTGAGGTGACGGCGGTCGGTGCCATTGCCGATGCGCTCACGCTCATCGAGACGCTCGCGCCGGATCTGGTGTTGTGTGACCTGATGATGCCGGACGGCGGCGCCGATGCGTGGATGAAGGGGTGCGCGACCATCGCGCCGGCGCTTCTCGGGCGGACGTTTGTGATCACTGGTGGCCCCGGCACGGCCGAGGCGATGGCCTTCGTCGATGCACACGCGGATCGCGTGATCTACAAGCCGTTCGTCATGGCCGATGTGTTCGTTGCCGCACGCCGTTCCGGCGTGATTCCGCCGGCGCGCTAGCCGCCGCGCGTCGTTCGATTTCGAACGCACACTTCAGAAACAATCGTTCCTCTTCAAGATCGCTAAGTTGCCGAAGAATCGGCACTTAGCGTGACTCGAGCGGCACAAGCCTTGCTCTCTCTCGGTGCGGCGTTCCGACGTTCGTTGGGTTTCGGGGCGTCGCTCAGGAGGGTACCGTGACAATTGGGAAGGGTCGAGGAAGTGGGTTCCGCTCAATGGGGCCAACGGCTTGGCTCGTGTTCAGCGTGTTGGTGTGGGGCGTGACGTTCGTGCGCGCCGGGGCGTCGACTCCGGCATCCACGACACCGGCGGCTCCGCAGAAAGTCGCAGAGGCGCAGAAAACTCCGCAGCTACCGGAGCCGCCTGCGTCGGCGGCCGGGGCGACGTACGTGGGTTCAGACACCTGCGTGACGTGCCACGAGGCACAGAAGGCTGGCTACGAGAACAGCCTCCATTACAAGAAGGCGGATGAACGGACACCGGAAGCGCTGAAGAGCTGCGAGACCTGCCATGGTCCCGGCAGCAAGCATGCCGGAGATCCGGAAAAGCAGAAGCTGCGCAAGTTCACGAACGCGAAGGCCGACGACGTGAATCAGGTCTGCGTGACGTGCCACACCTCGGGCGAGCATGCCCTGTGGGCCGGCAGCAAACATGAAGCGCGCGGGGTCTCGTGCGCGTCGTGCCACAGCGTGCACAACGCCAAGGGCGAGAAGCAGCTCAAGGCGGAGAACCAGGCGAAGGTGTGCGCGACCTGCCATCAGCAGATCGTGAACAAGCTGAACCGGTTCGATCACATGCCGGTGCGCGAGAACAAGATGCAGTGCTCGTCGTGCCACAACACGCACGGCTCGGCCAACGTCAAGATGCTGAAGAACGGCACGACGGTGGACATGGCCTGCACGAGCTGCCACGCCGAGAAGCGTGGGCCGTTCCTCTGGGAACACGCGCCGGTCGTGAACGCCTGCGTGACCTGCCACGATCCGCACGGGTCGAGCAACGACCGCATGCTGAACGCCAAGGTCCCGTTCCTCTGCCAGCGCTGCCACGTGACCTCGCGGCATCCTCCCACCATCTACGACGGCTTCGTGATGAAGAACTCGTCGAATGGCAACAAGCTCACCGGACGCGGCTGCGTGATTTGCCACTCGCAGATCCACGGGTCGAACTCACCCAATGGCAAAGCGTTCCTGCGCTAGGAGAAGGGAGACTGCGATGCGTAACAGACTGATGCTTTCAACCGCGGCGCTCCTGCTCGCCTTCACCGGCGTGGCACGTGCACAGCAAACCACAGCAGCGACCGTCACGAC
>CAYFLU010000207.1:0-1295 GCA_964343975.1 uncultured Solibacteraceae bacterium | reverse complement strand
TCCAGGCGCGTCGTGACGTGCTCAATCTCGGCCTGAAGTACAAGCTGACGAGCGAGCTCGGTCTGAACCTGTCGTTCACCTCGACGCACAAGACGGGCAATCAGCCCTACGGCGCGTCGTTCGCGTTCAACAACGGCAACGAACTGCCGATGAGCCTCGACAACCGCACCAACGACCTGAGCGCTGCGCTCGAATGGAACCGGTCGACGGACGGGATGTTGCGCGTGGCGTACGACGCCTCCTGGTTCACGAACGCCTACGCGTCGCTCACGTGGGACAACCCCCTCCGCGCGACCGACTACAGCACCGGCAAGCCGGTGGTGTCGATCACCAACGGTCCGTGGGACAACAGCGGCTACTCGAACGGCAACGGCGGCGCAGTGGGCCGCTTGGCGCTGCCGCCGAGCAACACGCTCAGCACGTTCAGCCTCCTCGGGATGTACAAACTGCCGGCGCACAGCACCTTGACCGGCCAGTTCGCGATCATCTCGATGAAGCAGGACGACGCGATCCTGCCGTACACGACGAACACCGTGATCGCCAACGCGGCGACCTACGCGGTGATCCCCGGCCTGAAGTCGCTGCCCCGCGCCACGGCGCAGGCGGAAGTGGCCGGCGTCAACGGCATGCTGAACTACTCGACGCGGCCGAACCAGTGGTTCGGGTTCGACATGCGGTACCGCTTCAACGATCACAAGGACAAGACGCCGGCGTGGGACTACAGCTACAACGTCCGGTTCGACTCGGTGCCCGAGTACCTGCCCGGCACGGAGAGCGAAGAGTTCAACGTCCGGACGAACACGCTCGAGACGTCCGCGACGTTCAACGTGATCCCCAACGTCAATCTGAAGGCGTCCTACATCTTCGATGACGTGAAGCGCACCGGCCGCGCGTTCAGCAACATGACCGACTACACGTGGCGGTTCTCGGCCGACACCTTCGGCAACGAGTATGTGACGCTCCGCGGGATCTACGAGCGTACGAACCGGATCGGCGACGGGTTCTCCGAAGCGTCGATCGAAGACGGCGGCTCGCAGGGCGGGCTCCGCTTCTACGATGAGTCGGACATGACGCGCGACAAGGGCACCGCGATCCTGACCATCACCCCGACGCAGAAGCTCCAGTTCAACCTGTCGTTCGCCGGCGGCAAGGACATCTACGGTGGTGAAGGCCACGACTTCGGGTTGCTCAACAACAAGAACACCTCGTACAACGCGGCCGTCGATGTCTATCCGATGGACGGCGTGACGTTCGGCGCGACCTACGGCTACGAGCAGTTCAAGGCGCTCCAGAAG
>CAYFLU010000206.1:0-5519 GCA_964343975.1 uncultured Solibacteraceae bacterium | reverse complement strand
CGCCCGAAGTCGGGCATGTCCTTCGGCGTGACGTTCGTCCAGGTCTTGCCGCCGTCACGCGTCACATTGATCAGGCCATCGTCCGAGCCGGCCCAGATCACGTTCACATCCGTCTTGCCCGGGCCGATCGCAAACACCGTCGCGTACACTTCCGGGCCGTTCATGTCGTGCGTGATCGGACCGCCCGACACGTCCATTGTCTTCGGATCATGGCGCGTCAGATCGCCGCTGATCTTCGCCCACGCGTCGCCCTGATTCGTGCTCTTCCACACATGCTGCGTGGCGGTGTAGAGCACGTTGGGATCCACCGGCGAGAAGATGATCGGGAACGTCCACTGGATGCGTTCCGGGATGTCCTTCGACGGCTGCCCCGAGTAGATGAGTGGGTACGGACCCACTTCACGCGATTCGCCCGTGCGGCGATTCAGCCGTTCGAGCCACGAGCCGTTGTTGCCGCCGGCGAAGAACACGTCCGGGTCCTTCGGATCCGGTGCGATGTAGCCCGGCTCGGCGCCGCCGATGCCGTACGGCGCCGGCACGGCGTTGTTGCCGCCGCGTCCGCCACCGCGACCCGCCGGCGCGGCCGGCGCGAGGCCCGTCGCGCTCGACACGCACACCGTGCTGCCGTCCTGCTGCGCGCCGCAGGCGTGGAAGGGCAGGTGCCGCGTGGTGGCCACGTGGTAGTACTGCGCCGTCGGATAGTCGCGCGCCGTCCACGCCGCGCCACCGTTCATCGTCACCGAGCCGCCGCTGTCGTTCGAGTGGAGGATGTGGTTCGAGTCGTCCGGATCCACCCACAGATCGTGCGAGTCGCCGCCGACGAAGCTGTTGAGCGTCTTGCCGCCGTCCGTGCTCTTGAACGCGCCGACGTTCAGGACGTACACCACGTCCTTGTTGTGCGTGTCGGCGGTCACGTGCGTGTAGTAGAACGCGCGCTGCCGGATGTTGCGTCCGCCGTTGACGAGCGTCCACGTCTGGCCCTGGTTGTCGGAGCTGAACAAGCCACCGTTCTCGTTCTCGACGATGGCGTAGACGCGCTGGTCATCGGCGCCGGAGACCGACACGCCGATCTTGCCGATCATGCCCGACGGCATGCCGGGGTTGCGCGTGATCTCGGTCCACGTCTCGCCGCCGTCCGTGCTCTTGAACAGACCGCTGCCCGGGCCGCCGCTCGACGCCGTGTATTCGAGGCGGAACGCTTCCCACATCGCCGCGAAGATCACGTTCGGGTTCTTCGGGTCGATCGAGATGTCCACTGCGGCCGTCTTGTTGTCGCGGAACAGCGTGCGCTTCCACGTCTTCCCGCCGTCCACGCTCTTGTAGACGCCGCGCTTGTCGCTCGGCGCGCTCAGCTTGCCGAACGCCGCCACGTAGACGATGTCGGGGTTGGTGGGGTGGATGCGGATCTTCGAGATGATGGGCGAGTCTTCAAAGCCCATGTGCACCCAGGTCTTGCCCGCGTCCGTCGACTTGTAGATGCCGTCGCCCGACATCACGTTGCCGCGGATGCACGACTCGCCCATGCCGATCCAGACGATGTCGGGATGGGACTGCGAGACGGCCACCGCGCCGACCGATGAGCTGTGAATCTGGCCGTCGGTGACCGGCGTCCAGTTCTCGCCCTTGTCGGTGGTCTTCCACAGACCGCCGCCGACCTGGCCGACGTAGCCTTCGTTCGGCCGGCCCTTCACGCCGCTGATGGCGATCGAGCGCCCGGCGCGATCCGTCGGGCCGATGCTGCGCCACTTCAGGTTCTGCAGAATGACCGGGTCGATCGCGGTCGTCCCAGCCGGCGCGGCCTGCCGCGCAGCGAGGTGCATCGAAAGCGCACCCATGAAACCCACGGTGGCAACCGTGAGCAGAAGTCCGAGTCGAGTCGTGGAGCGGGGCATTGCGTCCTCCTAGGAGCCGTAGCAGGAGGACTATATGGGAAAAGCGCGGGCAAGTGGGAAGTCAGAAGCAGGAAGTGGGAAGTAGAAGTGGAAAGGAAGAAGGAGGAAGGGAACCGGCTAAGGAAGAAGGACAACGGCTGCCGTCACCGTCACTTGCGCCTTCCCACTTCCCACTTTTACTTCCCACTTACTGCTTCTTACTTTCCCCTTGTTCGGATTTCTCCCTTGCAAGTATCTGTTCGATGAACGCCATCGTCTTCGGGTCTGTGGACCGGCCGAGCGCGTTGAAGGCGTTCGTGCGTGCAGGGCTGTCGGTGTTTTGCTTGGCCAGCGCGATCAGGGTGTCGGCCGCAGCCTCCTTGTGCCAGCCGATCGCGGCGATGGCGCTGCTGTTGAGGCGGCGACGGATGTCGGTGGGAGTCCCGGCCACGTCGTGCAGTGAGACGAGGCTGTTGAGGTAGGCCACGCTCTCGGCCGCACTCACGCCCTCGAGCCAGATCACCGACCGGCCGCCGGCATCGAGCGGGCAGTCGTCGGCGTAGCTGCGTACGCGCTCCACGGCGTGATCGGCGATCCGCACGAGGATGAGCACCGAGGTGCCCGCCTCGAGCTTCACGGGGCCGCTCGGTGGCGCGAACGCGGGCCGGGGCGTGTCGATCGTGCGCCCGTTCGCGTCGGTCGGCGCCGGCTCGACGCCGCAGCCGCGCTGGAGCGGCTCGTCGTTCCACTGGAGGATGCAGCACGCGTTGTCGAGTGACGTCGCGGCCGGTTCACGCCAGCCGATCCACGTCGGCGCGGTCGCGGTCTTCGCAATCGCGGCGATGTCGGTGCTGAGCTGGCCGAGACGCGCCACCTGGCGCGTCTCGACCGTCCCGTTCTGAATCTGCGGCTGCTGGGCGAGGAGCACCGCCCCGAGCACCATCGCACTGAAACCAAGGAGATTGGCCATGATCAGGTTCCGAGAACCCGGGACCCGGAACAAGGGACCCGGGACCCGCTCTATTTGATGATTTCCATCAAATAGTCTTGCGCCGCTTTGTTCTTCGGCATGCCCGCGAGCCGTTCGACGATCGCGCGCTTCAGCTCGCGATCGGTCTCCTTGCGGACGATGGCGATGAGTGTGTCCGCGTTGTTCTGGTTGCCGAGCGCGGAGATCACGGCTTTCTTGCCGTCCTGGTCGAGCGAGCCGTAGATCTCGCCGAGCATCGCGCCCGACTTGTCGGCGCGCGCGTTGCCGAGGCTGCGGATCGCGCGGTTGCGCAGCTCCGCGTCCTTCTCGGACCGCGCCACTTCCACCAGCCGATCGGTCGCGCCCATCGCGCCGAGCGTGCTGAGGATCTGGCCCTTCAGGTCTTTGCTCGCTTCCTTCTGATAGATCGACCAGAGCGCGTTCTGCGCCTCGGTGGCCGTGGTTGCGCTCGTGCTGCTGTCGGCGCGGCCCGACGTGCGGACCTCCGCCGCGCGCGCATCCGCCATCGCCATCGGCGCCGCGTTCTGTCCCGAGGTGCTGATCGCGTAGGTAAAGCCGTTGAACGGCGCGCTGCCGCCGATCGCGCTGATGATCGCGCGCTTCACGACGTCGTTCTGCGCGCTGCCGTAGATCTCGACCAACTCCGCGATCGTCGTCTTGCCGCCCGTCGTGCGGCGGTTGATGCTGAGGTAGTTGATCGCCTTCGCCTGCAGATCCGGCGTGCCGGTCTTCGCGATGTTGACGAGGATCGTGTGCGCCTGTGCCGCGTTGCTGAGCGCGAGCACGTAGAGCGCCTTGTCCTTGAGCTTGAGCGAGCCGGCCGATGTGAGCACGCCCTGCACGAGCGGAATCGCGCGCTCCGGATCCGAGTTGATCAGCCCCTGCAGCGCGAGCAGCTTCAGGTCTTCGTCGTCTTCCGCTTCGGGGCGCATCGCCTGGCCGCCCATCCGCTTGATCTCGGCTTCGAGGATCTTCGCCTCGGCGAGGTATTTGCTGTCTTTGTACGACTTCTGCAGCGCGTCGATCGTGGTGTTGGCGTCGTTGGCGCGGCCGAGCTTGAACTGCGCGAACGCCTTCCAGTAGAACGCGCCGTCGGTGCGCGTGCCCTTGGCGGCGATCACCTGATCGAAGAGATCGATCGCGCGCTCATACTGCCGGTTCGACAGCGCCGACTGGCCCGAGTCGTAGAGGCTCCGCTCACGATCCGCCGACGCGTTGGCCCGCGCGATCGCCGCATTCTGCTGGAAGTCGGTGTTGAGCGTGTAGGTGAGGTTGGCCAGTGCCTCCGACTTCAGTTGCATGAGCTCCGACTTCGCGAACGCGTCGTCGGCGAGCGCGAGCGCGCGCAGCTTCATCTCCTGCACATCGAACTCGTAGGCGCTGGCGAGCGCCGGCAGCACGACGGCGGGCGGCGCCGGTGGAGCCGGCGGCGTGGGCGGCGTGAGCCGCGCGGCAGGCGCGGGCGGCGCCGGCGGCGCGGGCGGAGGCGGCGGCACCTGGGCCGCGGCCACAGCCGGCACGAACAGGGTCAACAGCGCAATCGTTGAAAGTGTCTTCATAGGGTCCTCACACTCTTTCCGGACATCGACAAGGTCTTCTCACGTTCGCGCACGGCGTTCGTGAGCGCGCGCACCTTGAACAGGAGGTTGTCGTCCTCCATGCGGGCGCGCAGGGATTGGAGATCAGTGGTGGTGACGTGGTCGTTGCTCGAAGCAACATCGACGAGCACCCGCTCGAGATCCTCGAGCACGGATGCGAGGGCGACGTCGCCGTTTTCGTTCGCGGTCTCCCGATACAGCCGGCCGGCCGACACGAGATCCCGCGCCGCGCGCTGCTCGGTGCGGAAGTCGATCTCGCTCGCCTCCGGCAGGTTTTTCAGTTCCACGAGCAGTTGCTCGGTCTGCTCGAAGTGATCGCCGAGCGCCGTGAGCAGCACGCGCTCACGCGTGGTCTTGGCGTCGGCCTCGCTCGCGGCCGGCGTGGCCGACGCGGGCGGATGCGGCCAGAAGCGGCCGCCGAGGAAGGCGAGGCCGATCACGGCCGCGAGCCCCGCGGCCGGCGCCCACACGCGCGGTGACCACCACGGCGTGGTGGCGGCGCGCGCCGGCAGGTGCGGCTGCACGCGCGCCCACATCACGCGCTCGAAGCCGGCCGGCGCCTCGTCGACGTCCGCCGTGTCGACCATCTGCATCGTGCGCTGCAGCGTGGACCAGCTCGCGTGGCAGTCGGCGCAGGACGCGAGATGGGCGTCGACGCGGCCCGCGTCTGCGGCGTCTTCGCCGTAGAAGTGCAGGATCAGCTCGTCGTCGGTGAGATGAGTGCTCATAGCAGGGGTTCCAATGCGGTGCGCATCTTCTTCACCGCGCGAAAAATGCTGTGCTTCGTGGCGTTCGCCTTCATGCCGAGCGACGCGCCGATTTCCTCGATCGAGTGCCCGTGGTAGTGCCGCATCAGGAAAGCCGCCCGTTCCTTCGGGCTGAGCTGCTCCAGCGCCTGCTGCACCCGCTCGCTGATTTCCCCGGCGTAGACCAGGTCGTGCGCGTCCGGCGTACTCACCACGTCGCCCTTGGCTTCCAACGTCTCGCGCTCCTCGGCGCTCTCGCGATGCGGCCGGCTCCGGATGAAATCGATCGCGCAGTTGTAGGCGATCCGGTAGA
>CAYFLU010000205.1:2767-5520 GCA_964343975.1 uncultured Solibacteraceae bacterium | reverse complement strand
TGCCACGACCGCGCTCGGCGACGACTGGCGCACGGCGCTGCACGCGCGCGTGCAGGCGGGCGTGCCGCTGCTCGGCATCTGCCTCGGCATGCAGTTTCTGTTCGACGGCAGCGCAGAGGCAGAGACACTGCAGGGCCTCGGCCTCCTTCAGGGCAAATGCCAGAACCTCCGGGACCTCGGGAGTCGTTTTGGCGAAAATGACGCCTCTGGTTTACGTGTGCCGCACATTGGCTGGAATCAGCTGGAGATCCAGCGGCCGGGGCGGCTGCTCGACGGTGTCAGTGCAGAGGCCTTCGCCTACTTCGCCCATTCCTTCGCGGTGCCCGTGACGAGCGATACCTCTGCCGTGACCGTGCACGGCGCCGCGTTCACCGCCGTGGTCGAGCGCGGGCACGTGTTCGGCGCGCAGTTCCACCCGGAGCTGTCATCAGACACAGGCGCGCGCCTGTTCGCGAATTTCGCCGCGGTGATGCAGTCATGACGCGCCTCACCTGCCGTGTGATCGCCTGCCTCGATGTCCGCGACGGCGCCGTCGTCAAAGGCGTGCAGTTCGAGGGTCTGCGCACCGCCGGTGATCCGGCCGCGCTCGCCGCGCGGTACAACGCCGACGGCGTCGACGAGCTCGTGATGCTCGATGTGTCGGCGACGCTCGAAGGCCGCCGCGCCACGGCAGCCACGATCGCGCGCATCGCGGCTGAGCTGTCTGTGCCCTTCACCGTCGGCGGCGGCATCCGCTCGCTCGACGACGCCCGCATCGCCTTCGACGCGGGCGCAGACAAAGTCGCCGTCAATTCCGCCGCGCTCGCGCGACCGGCGCTCCTCGGCGAGATCGCCGCGCGCTACGGCCGTCAGGCGGTGGTCCTCGCGATCGATGCGAAGTGGCAGGACGGCGTCGCCCGCGTGTTCAGTCGCAGCGCCACCGCCGACACCGCGCGCGAAGCCGCCGAGTGGGCCGCGGACGCCGAGCAGATCGGCGCCGGCGAGATTCTGCTGACGTCGATCGATCGCGACGGCACGCGCGCCGGCTTCGACCTCGACCTGATCCGCGCCGTGCGCCGCGCCGTGGGCGTGCCCGTGATCGCCTCTGGCGGCGCGGGCAGCCGGGAGCACTTCGCCGACGTCTTCGCGCCCGGCACAGACGACGGCGCCGATGCGGCGCTCGCGGCGTCGATCTTTCACTACGCCGAACACGGCATCACCGATCTGAAGCGCTGGCTCGCCACACAGGGCGTGCCGGTGCGACTGCCCCGAGGAGGCACCGCATGCTGATCCCCGCCATCGACTTCAAAGGCGGACGCGTCGTCCAGCTCGTGCAAGGCGAGCGCGAGGCACTCGCCACGGACGATCTCGATGGCTGGCTTGCGAAGTTCGCGCGCTTCCCGCTGATTCAGGTGATCGATCTCGACGCCGCAATGGGCACCGGCTCGAACGCCGCGCTCGTCGAGCGCGTGTGCCGCGCGCGCCCGTGCCAGGTCGGTGGCGGCATCCGCGACATCGACACGGCGAAGCGCTGGCGCGATGCCGGCGCTACGCGCGTGATCCTCGGCTCGAGCCTCTTCACGGGCGATCGCATCGACGTCGTCACCGCGCAGGCCTTTGCCACGGCGCTCGGCGACGACGCGCTCATCGCCGCCGCGGATAGCAAGGGCGGGCGCATCGTCACGCGCGGCTGGAAGCACGACACGGGCATCGACCTCGTCACGGCGGTGCGCGCGCTGTCGCCGTTCGTCGGCGGTTTTCTCGCGACGCTCGTGGACACGGAAGGGCTGATGCAGGGGCTGGATTTTGCGGCGGTCGAACGACTGCGCGCGGCCACCGATCGGCGCCTCATCGTGGCCGGCGGCGTGCGCGACATGCACGACGTCGACGCCCTGGAACGACTGGGCGCCGACGCCGTGGCGGGTATGGCGATCTACACGGGCAACATCCCGCTGTAGACCGCCGCACGGTTACTTGATCTGCAGATCCCCCGAGAAGGTCTTGAAGTTCAAGCGCGGCCCCGCGCCACCGGGGAGCGAGCCTTCGATGTCGCGACGCTTCTTGGACATCGACGCGATGTTGAGCTTCGATTCGAGCGCGCCGCTGAACGAGTGGAACGACACACTGCCCTTGGCATTCGGCTCGACGAACACGTTGATGTCGCCGCTGAACGTCTCGGCATTGATGTCGGCGCCGCGCGGATCACGCACCGTGATCTCGCCGCTGAAGGTCTTGAGGCGCTGATCCCCGACCACGCGCTCCACCGTGACGTTGCTCGAGAAGACGTCGACATCGAGCCTGGCGCTGGCGGGCACTTCGATCTCCATCGCGGTCTCGACGACGTTGTTGTTGCGATGGTCGCGCTCCCAGCTGGCGTCGGGCACATTGGCGTTGACCGTCACTGACGATCCGGACGACTGCACGTCGAGTTTGATGTGATCGAGCCGCTCACGTGACGCGCGGCGACGGGCTTTGATTTTGAGGTCGTGTCCGTTTCCGGCCACGATGTGCACGTCGCCCGAGAAGTTCTTCAATCGCAACGTGCCGTTGTCCGGAAACGCCACAGTTTTCTCGACCGTTTCAGTCTCACGAGGACCGTCATCGTCGTTCCAGCTGGATGAGGACGAACTCCGGCGCTGGGCGGAGGTATCGGTCGGAAGCAGCAGGGCTACGGCGACGAGCGCCGCACCGATCCAGAGGGACTTCGAATGTCGCATGCGTGACAGCTCCTTGTTGTCCGGTTGGACGGAGCCGTCGCGCCGCGCGTTGCCCGG
>CAYFLU010000205.1:0-2667 GCA_964343975.1 uncultured Solibacteraceae bacterium | reverse complement strand
TCGTAGACGACGCCGTACATCGCGAGGACGACGAGGATCCAGAGCACGAGCGTGGTCACGATCGCCCACTTCGTGGTGATGCGGCGCGCCACCCAGCTGAAGAGCATCGCGCCGGGAAACGCGAGCAACTGCACCATCAGGATCACCGCGGTGAGCGTGCCTTGCTCGATATGGAGTTCTTCGGAACCGAACTGGCCGGCCAGCGTGATCACCGTCTGCACGGCGTCGTTGAAGAAGAGGTAGGCCACGACAAAGAGGAGGGTCTGTTTGTAGCCGAACATGCTGCGGATCGTGTGCGCGAGTTCGACGAACCCTTGCAGCAGGATGCTCTTGCCGGCCACACGCGGCTTGAGAGGCGGCCGGTTCTTCAGGCCGAAGAACGTGATCAGCGCGAAACCGCCCCACCACACACCGGCGGACGCGAGACTCAAGCGCACGGCCACGCCACCCGAGATGCCGAGCCGATCCGCAAACGTGTAGAGCGCGAGATTGAGTGCGAGCAACAACCCACCACCGAGATAGCCGAGCGCGAACCCTTTCGATGACACCGAGTCGCGTTCGTCTTCCGGCGCGAGGTCTGACAGGAAGGAGTTGTAGACGACGTTGCTGCCGCCGAAGGCGAGGTTGGCGATCAGGAACATCTGACCGCCAAACACGAAGTCGCCGGGATGGATGAAATACATGCCCACGGTGGCCACCGCGCCCGTGTAGCAGAGCCCCGCGAGGAGCCACTTCTTGCGCGGGCTCGAGTCGGCGATCTGACCGAGCACCGGGAGCACGAGCACCTGCGTGATGACGGAGAGCGACACGAGCCAGCCCCAGTAGGCGCCGTACTCGACGTTCAAGCCCAGAATCTGGACGTTGCCTTGCGCATCGGCGGCCGCCTTGGCCACCGACGTGATGAAGGGGCCGAAGAAGAGGGTGACGACCGTCGTGGTGAAGGCGGAGTTGGCCCAGTCGTACCAGTACCAGGCGCGTCGTTCCTTCAAGATGCTGGCGGTCGCTGGCAGCGCTGTCGTCATCGTGGCCGGAGTATAGACAAGTTCCCGGGGGCACCCGCGGTTCGAGTTCTGAGAAAACCGTGTAATTCGGGACCGAGGCATCGGGCTCGGGCGTCCTTCACATGGGGGCACCGCGGTGGCGTCACCGGGTCATGGTAGGGTCGTCCACATGAAGGTCGTCATCACCGGGGGCACGGGATTTCTGGGACGCGCCCTCGCAGCGTCATTGGCATCGCACGGACACGAGGTGGTCGTGCTGTCGCGCTTCGCCGGCGGCACCTATATGAATGTGCGCCACGTGCGCGCGCAGGTGCAGAACGGGCGCTTCGACGCGGCCGGGACGGCGGAAATCGGCACGGCACAGGCGGTGATCAATCTCGCCGGCGCCGGCATCGCGGATGCGCGATGGACACCTGCGCGCAAGGCCGTCCTGCGCGAGAGCCGTCTCTCGATCACGCGCGCATGTGCCGCCGCGATCAGCGAATCCGTCACGCCGCCCGCGGTCTTAATCAGCGGCTCGGCAATCGGCATCTACGGCTCGAGTCTCGACACCACATTTACTGAAGCGTCGGCGCCCGGCACCGACTTTCTCGCGCAACTTTGCGCAGACTGGGAACAGGCCGCGCTCGCCGTCCCCAGCCGCACGCGGGTCGTCCTCCTCCGCACGGGTCTTGTCATCGCCCGCGACGGCGGCCTCCTCACGAAGCTGAAGCCGCCATTCAAGATGTTCGTCGGCGGCCCCGCGGGCGACGGCCGACATTGGATGAGCTGGATTCACCGCGACGACTGGATCGGTCTCGTCGAGTGGGCGCTCACACATGACGACGTGAAGGGCGCGTTGAATGCGGTGGCGCCCGCCCCGGTGACGAACACCGACTTCTCGAAGGCGCTCGGCCAGGCCCTCCATCGTCCCAGCCTGTTTCCGGTGCCGGCGTTCGTGCTGCGCCTGATGTTCGGCGAACTCGCGGACGGCGCGGTGCTCGCGAGCCAGAAAGTCACGCCGCAGGTCGCGCTCGCGGGCGGATACCCATTCAAGTACAGCGACATCCGCACCGGCATGGCTGCAGCGGTGTAGCGCCACACGCAAAGACAGCGAATCCTCCGCGCGCGCGGGTACTTTCGGCTAGTATCCGCGCATGACCAAGCGCGTCGTCCTTGCTCTCGTAGCTGCCACTGTTGTCATTGCACCTCAATTGCCATCCGCCCAGGGTCGTCAGGGCGGTGCGCCGGCGGCCCAGCCGGCCGCTGCCGCGCAGACGTTGGTCGACGGCTATCTGCCCGCGCCCGCGCGTCGTGCGAATGAAGGGCTCGGGCCGTATCAGACGCTGGTGATTCACGGCGTCACGGTGATCGACGGCACGGGCGGGCCGCCCTACGGTCCGGTGGACATCTACATTTCCGGCAACAAGATCCAGTCGATCCGCCCGGCAGGCACGCCGGGCCTCGCGATGCGGCCCGCGCCGACGCAGGGCGTGGACAAGGTCATCGATGCCACGGGCATGTATGTCACGCCCGGCTTCATCGACATGCACGTGCATGGCGGCGGGGCCCCCAAGAATGAGTCGCTCGAGTACGCCTACAAGCTGTGGCTCGGCCATGGCGTCACCACCGTCCGCGGCGTGCCGCTCGCCACGCATCGCGTGTCGGTGAGTGAAGAGAAGCGCAG
>CAYFLU010000204.1:0-5549 GCA_964343975.1 uncultured Solibacteraceae bacterium | reverse complement strand
TACGGCTCGACGCCCATGTTGAGGAACCGGCCGAGCACGTCGATGACGTTGTTGGCGTGGACAGTCGTGAACACCAGGTGGCCTGTGAGCGCCGACTGGATCGCGATCTGCGCGGTTTCCGGGTCGCGGATTTCGCCGACCATGATCTTGTCGGGGTCGTGACGCAGGATCGACCGCAGGCCGCGCGCGAACGTGAGGCCCTTCTTCTCGTTGATCGGGATCTGCGTGATGCCCTTCAGCTGGTATTCGACCGGGTCTTCGATCGTGATGATCTTGTCTTCGGTCGTCTTGATCTCCGACAGCGCCGAGTAGAGCGTCGTCGTCTTGCCCGAGCCGGTCGGGCCGGTCACGAGCACCATGCCGTACGGCTCGCGGATGTACTTCCGGAAGCGCCGCTTCTCGTCTTCGGGCCAGCCGAGGATGTTGAGGTTCAGTTCGGTGAACTGCTCGCTCATCGACTCTTTGTCGAGAATTCGGATGACCGAGTCTTCGCCGTGCACGCTCGGCATCACCGACACGCGGAAGTCGATCGCTTTGCCGCGGATCCGCAGCTTGAAGCGGCCGTCCTGCGGCACGCGCTTCTCGGCGATGTCCAATTCGGCCATGACCTTGATGCGCGAGATGATCGTGCTGTGGTGCCGCTTGTCGATGGGCTTCATCGCCTGCTGCAGCACGCCGTCGATGCGGTACTTCACATGCACCGCGTCGTCGCCCGTCTCGATGTGGATGTCCGATGCGCGGCGCTGGATCGCCGTGAAGATCATCGAGTCGACCAGGCGGATGACCGGGCTGGCGTCCTGCGTGAGCTTGTCGACGGTGAGGTTCTCGTCGCCGCCGGCTTCCTCGTCGCGCAGGATCTGCATCTGGAAGCCCTCGGTGGCTTCCTCGAGCACGCGCTGCGAGCTCTCGCTCTTCTTCAGGATGTTCTGGATTGCCGACGGCATGCCGACCGACAGGCGTACCGGCGTGTTGAGCTGCGCGGCGAGTTCGTCGATCGTCGCGAGATCGCTGGGATCCGAGACGACGATGACGAGCGCCTGACCGTCGCGGCGATACGGCACGAAGCCATACCGCAACATCAGGTCCGCGGGAATGCTGCGGAACAGCCCGTGGTCGATCTTGAATTCGTCGAGGTTGACGAACGGCAGCTGATAGCGGAGCGCCAGCCGACGCGCCTTGGCCTCTTCGGCCGCGGTGTCGACCTGCGGGGCGCCGTCATCCGGCAGTTCGAGAGTCGGAGTCTGCTCAGCCATGGACTAGTTCACCAACGACGACAACCGGAACAGGGGCAGGTAGAGCGCGAGCACGAGGCCGGCGATCACGATGCCCATCACGATGAGGAGGACGGGTTCCACGAGTCCCGCGAAACGCGTCAGCGTCGTCTCGTTCTCCTCGTCGTAGAAGTCGGCCACGCTGTTCAACATCTCGGCGAGGGCGCCCGTGGATTCGCCGACTTCGACCATCTCGAGGGCGACATCCGGGAAGGTGCCTTTCTTCGCGAGGGCGGACCCGAAGCCACTGCCCTCGCGGACCTGCCGCGAGACATCCGCGAGATCCGCGGCCACGGCCTGATTGCCGATGGCCTTCGAGGCCGTCTCGACGGCGCTCACGAGCGGGATGCCGCCGGTCAGTAGCGTGGCGACCGTGCGTGCCACCTGCGCCGTCGCGAACTTCCGCGCGAGCGTGCCGGCAAACGGCGCGCGCAGCAACATCGCGTCGAGTTGGCGCCGCGCGTCCTTCTGCTGCAACCACGCCGCCACCGCGAGCACGAGCCCGACGGTGACGAGGCCGATCACCCAGAGCTGACTGACGAGCGTGGTCGAGATGCCGACGAGGATGCGCGTGGCCAGCGGCAGCTGCGCGCCGTGGCCCATTTGATCGAAGAACTCCGCGAACTGCGGCACGACCTTGAAGACGATGCCCGC
Source organism: uncultured Solibacteraceae bacterium (assembly GCA_964343975.1). Taxonomy (GTDB): domain Bacteria; phylum Acidobacteriota; class Vicinamibacteria; order Vicinamibacterales; family SCN-69-37; genus SCUN01. The sequence goes on along the minus strand of CAYFLU010000204.1, from coordinate 3,624 downwards.
GACGAGGACGGCCGCGAGGAGCATCAGGATGACCGGATAGATCAGCGCGGAGATCGTGCGCGCGCGAACCGCCGCGATGATCTTCGTGTGCTGCACGTAGCGCCGCAGCACGCCTTCGAGCGCGCCGCTCTTCTCACCGGCGAGGAGTGACGCCGTGTAGACGCCGGAGAACAGGTCCCCGTGCGAGGCAAACGCCTCGGACAGCGCCGAGCCGGACCGGATCTTCTCGTAGACGTCGTCGAGCACCGTCTTGAAGAGCGGAATCTTCACCCGCTTGCGCAGGATGTCGAGCGACTGGACGAGCGGCAGGCCGGCCTTGAGGAGCGTGGCCAGTTCCTGGTTGAAGAGGATGAAGTCGTTCTGCGGAATCTTGCGGCGCTGAGGCAAGCGGACGCCGCCAAGCGACGCGCCACCACGCCGGATGGAAAGGACGAAGAGCCCCTTCTCCTCCAGCTCGTGCCGCAACCGCTCTTCGCTTTCCGCGACGTAGGTCGATTCCTGGACCTGTCCTGTCGCGGTGGCTACCCTGCAGCGAAACTCCACGTGTGTTCTCGAGCCTCCGCTCGGGTTTAGACTGCGCCCGCGGCCAAACGGCTGCGGTCTTTACCGTTTCTTGACGTCGCCCGGCCTACTTCTTGTCGCGCTTGACGTCGCTCGCGACGTTCACGAGGGCCATGATGCGGCGGACGTAGTCCTGCGTTTCGCGATACGGCGGGATGCCGCCATACCGCTCCACCGCGGTTTCGCCAGCGTTGTATGCCGCGAGGGCCGAGGTCGTCTTGTTGCCGTAGCGATCGAGCAGGTTCTTCAGGTGCTGCAACCCGGCGCTGAGGTTCTGTTCCGGGTCGAAGGGATCCGCGACGGCATACTGCTTGGCCGTGGCCGGCATCAGCTGCATCAGGCCCATCGCGCCCTTGGGCGACACCGCATCCGTCTGATAGTTCGACTCCACCGTGATCACTGCGTGTGCGAGCGTGGCCGGCACGCCGAACTGCGCCGCGAGCCGATCGACCAGCTCGGGAATCGAGTTGGTCGCCTTCGGCACCACCGGCGGCTCGTAGCCAGGCAGCGCCACCGTGGTGGAGGCGTCCGCATGCAGCACCTCGTCAGCCAGAATCTCGGCCACGAGTGCCCGCGGCGTGCGCATCTCACCGCCCGTGCGCAGCACCATCACCATCGTGTCGCCGTCGGCCGTGGCCGACTTCACGCTGAGCGTCGCGCCCGTCGTCAGGCGGACGATGTCCGCGCTGGCGGCCCGGGGCACGAGGACCCCGGCAAGCACGACGATGGCCGCGGCGACGAGACGCATCGGCTATTTCGGATCCACGAAGAGGTGGTACACGCGAATGCCCAGCTCACGCGTGTCGGTGTTGTTCGAGTTCGGCAGCTTCGCCGGCACGAAGGTCTTGTCGACGTCGAGCCGCAATTCCACCATGTCATCGGTGCCGAGGCTCGCCGCCGGAATGGCGATCCGCTGCAGCACTGCCGTGGCGGTGTCGCCGGCGAAGGTCTTGAACGTCTTGCCGTTCAGGACGAGCGAGACCTGCTGCGGCGGCGTGAACAGATCCGCGCGCGCATCGGTTTCGAGGAACAGCGTCACGTCAAGGCGCGGGTTCTTGAAGTTGACGATGCCCGACTTCTGCGTCCACTGCCACTCGCGGGTGTTGTCGGGCGTGAACTCCGGCGGATTCCAGCCGCTCTTGTAGATGATGAAGACGTTCTCGGACTGCGGCAGGAGCGTGATCGTGCCGACCTTGTAGGTGCGCTGCGCGCCGTCCGGGCCCTGCAGCGGCAGTCGCTGCTCACCGCGGTACAGCCCCACGCGCACCGACGCCTCGCCCGTGAACGGCAGCACCGGCAGGAACCGCTGACGCGTGTACTGAATCTTCTGCCCGGGCTTCCACTGCGACGTGGGAATCTCCGGGTCGTGATCGTCAATCCAGATGGTGTCACCGTCCGGATTTACGACGTGCACGAGCACGCGATAGTCGTCTTTGATCGGCGACGTGACGTCGAATTGGAACGTGAGATCGATGGGGCCGCCGAGCGCGACGCGCGTCTTCGACGCACTGAAGCTCACGTTGGCAACGGGCGGCGTGTTGTCGGTCTTGGAACAGGCGGCGCCGGTGCCAAGCACCAGGGCCAAGGCGGCGATCGCCCACAGGCGACGACGCGGCGAACGCTCGAAGATTTGGCGAATTTCAGGCATGCGTGGCCATGCTACCGTATTGCTGCTAAGTGTTCAATATGTTAGCCTTACGGCGATTTCGCTTCGCGCATTTTGCGCCCGCGAAACACCCCGTCCATGACACACGACGCGCTCGGCATGATCGAAACCCGCGGCCTGATTGGCGCCATTGAAGCCGCCGACGCCATGGTGAAGACCGCCAATGTCACCTTGATCGGCAAGGAATACATCGGCGCCGGCTACGTGACGGTGCTCGCGCGCGGCGACGTGGGGGCCATCAAGGCGGCCACCGACGCCGGCGCCGCGGCCGCTCGCCGGGTCGGCGAACTGGTCTCCGTGCACGTGATCCCCCGGCCGCACGCCGATGTCGAGCGTGTGCTCCCCCGCGCGGCCGCCCCGGCCGCCAAGGCCTAGGCGCTGATCTCGTCCGATGGCACAGCCTGCCGTCGTCCCCACCGAACGCGACGCCGCCTCGGTGCAGGAAGCCGGGTCGCTCGTGGAGCGCGCCAAGCGCGCCGCCCCGATCCTCGCGGAATTCAGTCAGGAACAGATCGACCGGATCGTGGATGCCGTCGCCGCCGCGGCACGCCCGCGCGCCGAGGAGTTTGCGCGCCTGGCCGTGGAAGAAACCGGCTTCGGCGTGCTGGCCGACAAGATCCAGAAGAACTGCTTCGCCGCCGAGCGGGTGCACGAGTTCATCCGCCCGATGAAGACGGTTGGCGTCATCCGCCGGGATGACGAGAAGAAGATCGTCGAGATTGCGGAGCCGTTCGGCGTGGTCGCCGCCGTCGTGCCGTCGACCAACCCGACGTCGACGGCCATCTACAAGATCCTGATCTCGCTCAAGGCACGCTGCCCCGTCGTGCTCTCGCCGCATCCGTCGGCGGCCAAGTGCATCACGCGCGTGGCCGAAGTGCTCGCCGACGCGGCGCGTGCGGCCGGCGCGCCAGACGGCGCCGTGAACTGGATGACGACCGTGTCGCTCGCCGGAACGCAGGAGCTGATGCAGCACCGCGGCGTGGCGGTGATCCTGGCCACCGGCGGGATGGGCCTCGTGCGCGCGGCCTACAGCGCGGGCAAACCCGCCTACGGCGTGGGGCCCGGCAACGCGCCGTGCTACATCGAACGCACGGCCGACGTCGCCAAGGCCGCGAGCGACATCCTCACGGGCAAGTCGTTCGACAACGGCGTGCTCTGCTCGTCGCCGAACTCCGTGGTGGTCGATGCGGCGATCGCGGAGGAGGCGAAACGGCAGTTCACGGCGCAAGGCGGATACTTCCTGTCGCCGAGTGAAGCCGATGCGCTAGCGAAGCTCCTCGTGACGCCGCAACGGTTGCCGAATCCGAAACTCGTCGGCAAATCCGCCACGGCCATCGCACACGCACTCGGCATCACGGTGCCGGCCGGCACGCGCGCGCTCATCGCCGAACTCAAAG
>CAYFLU010000203.1:0-5588 GCA_964343975.1 uncultured Solibacteraceae bacterium | reverse complement strand
ACATCTTCGAGCCGCGGTACCGGGACATGACGCGGGCCGCGCTCGACAGCGACCGCTTGATCGGCATGGTGCTCCTCCGCCCCGACGCCTCACACGCGCGCGGCCCGATCGACGCGCTCGACTTCGAACTGGCGGAGCTGGACGTCCCGCGGATCTACCCGATCGGCTGCGCGGGCGTGATTTCGCACGTCGAGGAAGTGGAAGACGGCCGCTACAACATCATCTTGCGCGGCCTGCAGAAGTTCCGCGTCACGGGCGAAGACGAGGATCCGAAGCGCCGGTACCGCGTGGCCACGGTCGAGCCGATCGCGGATCAGCCGTTCGACCCGGAGGCCCTGCGCGGCGAACGCGCGCGTCTCGAAGCGCTGCTGGTGAATTCCGGCACCGAGAACTTCTCGTTCCGCCTGCCGCCGTCGATGCCCGACGTCGAGTTCGTGCACGCGCTCGCGCAGTACTTCGGCTTTGAGTCAATCGAGCGTCAAGCGCTCCTGGAATTGCCCAACGCGGTGGCGCGCTGCCGCGCCATCATCGAGCTCATCGAAATGCAGTTGTTGATGGGCGCGCAGAACTGGAATAACGCGAACTAACGCCGCGTCGCCCCGACTAGCGTGGGCGCGACGAGGCCAGGCGGGACTCAATCGCCGTGATGGCGACCTCGCCGTGGAAGCGGCCGTTCTCGATGAAGATCTTGCCGCTCTGCTTGCCGGCCACGGCCGCGCCGATCACGAACAGCCCCGGCACCGTCGATTCAAACGTCGCCTCATTCAGCGCCGGCGCCCCCGTCGCATCGTCGACCACCGCCCCCACCGAACGCAGGAGCGCCGTGTCGGAGCGATAGCCGACCAGCAGATACACGAAATCGGCCGGCAGCGACTCGCGACCGGCGGGACCGGTCACGTGCACGTGCGTGGGCGTGATCTCCGCAATCACCGTGCTGAACCGCGCCTGCACCGAGCCTTCTTTGATGCGGTTCTCGATGTCGGGCTTGACCCAGTACTTGATCGAGTCGCCGAGCGACGCGTGCCGATGCACGAGCGTCACCGACGCGGCGCCGTTGCGGTAGAGATCGAGCGCCGCCTCGGCGGCCGAGTTCTTGCCCCCGACGATCACCACGTGCTGGCGGTAGTGCGCGTGCGGCTGCTTGTAGAAGTGCGAGACGTGCGGCAGGTCTTCGCCGGGCACGCCGAGCGGATTCGGGATGTCGTACGCGCCGCTCGCCACCACCACGGCGCCGGCCGTGCGCGTGACCGGCGCACGATGCTTGGGCTGTGAACCGACGAGAAACGTCCCGTCGGCCTGTTTGGCCAGCGAGGTCACCGGTTCCTCGAACGCGATGTCGAGCGCGAAGGTGTCGGCCACGCGGCGGTAGTACTTCAGCGCTTCCTGCCGTGTGGGCTTCTCGTGCGGACTCACGAACGGCAAGCCGCCGATCTCCATGAGATCGGGCGTCGTGAAGAAGATCATGTCCGTCGGATAGTGCAGGAGCGAGTTGACGAGGGCGGCCTTCTCGAGGATCACGTAGCGCAGACCGCGCTGCTTGGCCGCGATCGCGGCCGCCATGCCGGCCGGGCCGGCGCCGACGATGACGACGTCGAACTGGGTCGGCGTGGTCACTTCTTCACCGCCGCCGGCGTATATTCGATGCGTAAGTTACTGCCGATCGCGACCGGCCGGCCGGGCGTCGTGAACTCCACGCGGCCGTCTTTGGTCTTCGTCTCGAGCCGGACGCCCACGATGCTGATCGAGGTCACGACGGCCGGCAGCGCGATCTTCACCGACTGCGGACGCCCCGGCGCCACGTTCTTGCTCTCACCGGCGGCCGCGCCGCTCAGGCGGTCGAAGAGGTCGAGTTCCTTGCGCAGGTCCCCGGACACGGCCGCGCGCTCGATCACCGCACCGCTGTTGCCGTTCAGCACGGCCACGAGGGCCGCGGCGTTGGCAAACGTGAGCGTGGCGCCGGCGACCGTGAAGCGATTGTGCAGATCGAAGAGCAACGTGGAGGCGCCGGTATGCGGCGGCACACGCATGAAGATGCCGGCGGCCGGATCGGTGCCGATCGTGATGTCGCAGAACGCGCGCTTGCTCTTGAGTCCCTTACCGAGGTCCGCGGGACAGGTGACGTCGGTCGCCACCGCCGGCTTGGCCGGCGCGGGTTTCTTCTTGGCTTGCGGCGCCGCGGCCAGCACGCTGGCCATCGACAACGCCACGGCAAGCCACACAGCAGCAATCGCGCGAAGCATGTGCCCTTGAGTATACCAATGCGCCGCCGCGGTCTCGCGGCGCCCGACAGGCTACTTGCCGATCAGTTTCAGGAATTCCGTGCGGGTGCGCGCGTCCTGATGGAAGAGCCCGCGCATCGCGCTCGTCACGGTCACCGAGTTCTGCTTCTCGACACCGCGCATCGCCTTGCACAAGTGCGTGGCCTCCATGACGACGGCCACGCCGAGCGGCTGGATCTTGTCCATGAGGCACTCGGCAATCTGCGAGGTCAGCCGCTCCTGCACCTGCAGCCGGCGCGAGAACACGTCGACCAGCCGGGGAATCTTGCTGAGGCCGATCACCTTCCCGTTCGGCACGTACGCGACGTGCGCCTTCCCGAAGAACGGCAGCATGTGGTGCTCGCACATGCTGTAGAAGTCGATGTCGCGCACGATCACCATCTCGTTGTACTCGACGGTGAAGAGCGCGTTGTTGATCACGGTGTCGACGTCGGCCGAGTAGCCGCTCGTCAGGAATCGCAGGGATTTCTCGACGCGGGCCGGCGTGTCGAGCAGTCCTTCGCGGGCCGGGTCCTCGCCAAGCTCGGCGAGCAGGCGTCGAATCAAATCCTGCATGGTGCTCGGATTGTACTTCACGCATTCTGGGACGCTCGGTCCCGACTCCGCGTCCCTGCGAGAGGACGCGAGCGGCCGCCGACCGGCGGCACGTGGTTTGCCCTGTCTCTCAGGGTGATGCGTCGACTGTCCTCATTTGTGATCTGTGCCGCACTTGCGCTGACCGGCGTCGGCTGCGGATCCTCCAGCTCCTCCACGTCGCCGTCCTCCACGGTGACGATCGGCTATCAGTTGCTCGGCAAGGTCGTGGCCGCCGTCAACGGCGTCGGGCAATCCACTGTGCACCAGTTCACCCTGACCTCGGCGGCCTCCGTCTCGGTCACGCTCACGTCCGCCGTCGAGACCATGCTCGACAGCACGACCCTGTCCACCGTCACGATGGGCGTGGGGCTCGGCACGATGTCGAACGGCGTGTGCACGATCATCCCGGGCGCCTACATCACGACGGCGTCGGGCAGCACGGCGCAGATGGCCTGGTCGATGCCGGCCGGCACCAACTGCGTGCAGATTTCGGATGTGACGGTGCAGGAAGGCCCCGTGTCCTACACGGTGACCCTCACCTACTGACGCGGTCGGCGCAGGCCGGCCGGCTCTATACGCGCTCGGCGCGGATGCGGGCGACGATCGCGTCGCCGACCTGCGTCGTGCCGAGCGGACCGCCGATGTCGCCGGTCGTCTGGCCGGCGTGCACGGCGGCTTCCACGGCCCGTTCGATGCGGCCGGATTCGTTCGTCGCACCGAGCGTCTCGAGCATGAGCGCGGCCGACAGGATCGCACCCACCGGGTTCGCCACGTTCTTGCCGGCGAGCGGCGGCGCCGACCCGTGCACGGGTTCAAAGAGCGACGTCTTGCCCGGATGAATGTTGCCGGACGCGGCCATCCCCAGCCCGCCCTGCAGCGCGCCGCCGATGTCGGTGGCGATGTCGCCGAAGAGGTTGTTGGTCACGATCACTTCGAACTGGCCCGGATCCTTCACGAGGAACATCGCCAGCGCGTCGATGAACATGTGCGACGCCTGGATCTGCGGATACTCGCGCGCGACGCTCTTGAACACGCGCTGCCACAGCGCATGCCCCTGCTGCATGGCGTTGCTCTTGTCGGCCATGCACACTTTCTTCAGGCCGTTGGCCACCGCAAATTCGAACGCGTGCCGGATGATCCGGTTCACGCCCTTGAACGTGTTGATCTCTTCCTGCACCGCCACTTCATCGTCGGTGCCGGCCTTGAAGCGGCCGCCCACGCTCACGTAGACGCCTTCCGTGTTCTCGCGGAACACGACGAAGTTGACGTCCTTCCGGCCGCGATCCTTCAGCGGGCAGAGACGATCGTCGAGCAGCTTCACTGGACGGTAGTTGACGTAGAGATCGAGTTCGAACCGGGCGCCGAGCAGGATGTCGCGCGCGTGCCGATTGTCGACCACGCGCGGATCACCGAGCGCGCCGAGCAGAATCGCGTCGAACTCGTCGCGCAACATGTCGTAGCCGTTCGGCGGCAACGTGATGCCGGTCTCGAGGTAGTAGTCGGCACTCCAAGGCAGCACCTCGAGATCGACGCTGCGGCCGGTCACCTCCGTGACCGCCCGAACCACCTTCACCGCTTCGGCTGTAACTTCCTTGCCGATCCCGTCGCCTGGAATGACTGCAATACGCACACACGGATCATACCAACCGCGAGCCCGCGGTCGCGCGCGTTTGGGAACGGCGCCGTGTCGGCCTTACAGCCTTACAGCCTTACAGCCTTACAGCCTTTCGACCGCCATCGCCATGCCCATGCCGCCGCTCACGCACATGGTGACGAGGCCGCGGCGCGCCTGCCGGCGCTGCATTTCATAGAGCAGCGTCACGAGGATCCGCGTGCCCGTGCAGCCGATCGGGTGCCCGAGCGCGATCGCGCCGCCGTTGACGTTGAGCTTCTCGGCCGGGATCGGGATGTCGCGCAGCACGGCGAGTACTTGCGGCGCAAACGCTTCGTTCAGCTCGACGAGGTCGAAGTCGTCGACGCCGAGACCGGTCTTCGCGAAGAGCTTCTGCAGGGCCGGCACCGGGCCGATGCCCATGCGCCGCGGATCCACACCAGCCGTGGCCCATCCGATGATGCGCGCCATCGGCGCGAGGCTCCGGTGGTTGGCTTCGGCGGCACTCGTCACGACGACCGCCGCCGCGCCGTCCGTGATGCCCGACGAAGTGCCCGCCGTGATGATGCCGGGCTGCCCGTCGACGGGCGCAAACACGAGCGGCAGCTTGCGAATGCCCTCAATCGTCGATCCGAACCGCGGATGCTCATCGGTGTCGAGTTCGACCGGCTTCCCTTTCGCGTCCTTCCCCGGTGCGGCGGTGATCTCCGCCTTCAAACGTCCGGCGGTGATCGCGGCCTCGGCCTTCAGCTGACTCGTCAGCGCGAACTGATCCGACTCTTCACGGGTGATGCCGTACTCCCGGGCCAGCACCTCGGCCGTCTGCCCCATCAGCATGTTGGCCATCGGGCACATGAACCCGTCGCGCGACATCGCGTCGACGAGCGTGAAGTTGCCCATCTTGTGGCCCCACCGCGCGTCCTCGCTGTCGAGGAAGTACGGCATGCGGCTCATCGACTCCATGCCGCCGGCCACCGCGATCGACGCCTGACCGAGCATGATCGACTGCGCCGCGAGCGCCACGGTCGACAGCCCGGACGCGCACGCCTGATTGATCGTCTGGGCCGGCGCGGTCACCGGGACACTGGCGCGCCGCGCCACTTGTCGGGCCGGGTTCGGAC
>CAYFLU010000202.1:3345-5629 GCA_964343975.1 uncultured Solibacteraceae bacterium | reverse complement strand
GGGATCACGTCGGCGCGCGGCTGCGGGCCGAAGTCGTCGCCGAATTTGATCGGCGGCAGATCCTGATACATGAAGTCCCACTTCCACCGCTCGGACGGGTTCGAGGCGTCGAGCCAGCTCTTCGCCGACATCGGCCGCGAGAACGTCGTGGTGGCGAGCGACGCGTAGGCGGCATTGCCGCCGAGCGCCTGCGCGATGGCGGCGCGGACGGCCGTCGATGAGAGGTACGTGACCTGCGCACCGAAGACCACCGAGAGCTTCGCGAGGATCTGCCAGTCTTCGACGGCGTCTCCCGGGGGCATGATCACGCGCGACGCGGCCTGCACCATGCCCTGGTTGTTCGTGTAGGTGGCGTCGCGTTCCACGAACGCGCAGCCGGGCAGGACGATGTCGGCGGCCTGCGTCAGAGCGCCGTGGAGCACGCCCTGCACGACGAGCGTCTTGATCTTGCCGGCCTTGCGCGCCGCGACGACCCAGTCGATGTCGCCGAGCGTGCCGTCCGGCCCCGGATCGACCACGTAGAGCAGCTTCACGAGGCCGGCATCGACGGCCGACTTCAGCGCCGAGACATTGGCTTCGCCCGACGTCGCCGTGTTGAAGCCGAGGTCCTTCGCGCCATGGAGGTTCGGCGCGTCCACGGCCGGGATCACGAACTTCGTGGCGGCCGGCTGCGGCTTCAGGCGATGACGCCAGTTGAAGGTCACGCCGCCGGTGTTGCCGGCAAACTGCTTCAGCACGAAGAGATCTTCGAGCGACGCGTGGCCGCTCACGAGGAACTGCGTGTGCTTGGCGCCGCCGACCGCGTCGACCGCGTCCTTCACGGCCACGAGCGCGTCTTCCCACGACGCCACGTTGCCGTTCATGTGCGGCTGGTTGATGCGGCGGTCGCCTTCGATCCAGTGATAGTCGAAGCGGCCGATGTCGCACATCCAGTAGCTGTTCACCGCTTCGTTGAGGCGCGGCGTGGTGCGGATCAGGCGCGTGCCCTTCGCCCACTCCGGCTTGGCCTTCACCCACGCGGTGGTGTTGCAGCCCTTTTCACAGAGCGTGCAGATCGTGTCGACCGCCTGCGGGTTGTCCCACGGGCGCGACTTGAACCGGTAGTCGCGCGTGGTGAGCGCGCCGACCGGGCAGACGTCCATGAGGTTGCCCGACAAGAGCGAGACGACGCCCTGTTCGCCGAACGTCGAGATCTCGCTGTGCGTGCCGCGGTGCGTGATGCCGATCTGCGCGTCGCCGTCGATCTCGCGCATGAACCGCACGCAGCGCGTGCAGAGGATGCAGCGGTTGCGGTTGAGCATCAGCGTCGGGCCGAAGTCGATGTCGCCCTTCACGCCTTCGCCGTCGAACACGCGCCGCTCGAACGTCATGCGGCTGCGCTCGGGGCCGTAGTTGTAGCTGAAATCCTGCAGCGGACATTCGCCGCCCTTGTCGCACACCGGGCAATCGAGCGGGTGATTGACGAGGAGGAACTCGAACACGCTGGCCCGCGCGGCTTCCACGTCGGGCGTATTCGTCGAGACCACCATGCCTTCGGCGCAGGGCGTCGAGCACGACGTCTGCAGCTTCGGCATCTTCTCGATCTTCACGATGCAGACGCGGCAGGAGCCGTCGACGCCGATCCCGGGGTGGTAGCAGTAGTACGGGACGTGGCCGCCGGATTGCAGCACGGCTTCGAGAACGGTCTTGCCCTTCTCGACCGTGACCGACTTGCCATCGATGGTCAGCGTAACCGTTTCCATAAGACTCAAATGATATCTCAGCGGCTCGCACCGCCAAGGAACCAGGTCTCGAAGAACGGCCCGAGCGGGCGCCCGGCCTCGGCCTCGAACGCCTTCTGAAAATCGTCCGTGCCGGCCTTCCGGTACCGCCAGTCCCGGTAGAACCGCTGGAGACCCGCCCGGAACGTCGCGTCGCCGAGCTCCGCGCGCAGCGATTCCAGAGCCAGCACCGACTTGTTGTAGACGATGGCCCGCACGTTGGACCCGTCCCCCACGGCGTGACCCAGGCGATAGCCCAGCCAGATCGGGCCACTGTCCTTGTAACGGTCCACCGAGCTCCGGATCCGATCCATCAGGCGGCGCTGGACCTCCACCCCGCGATCCTCGGCGGCATAGCGGTACGCAAAATATTGGGCCAGTCCCTCGCTCAACCACTGGTCGTGGTAGCTCTTTACCCCCACCCCTTGGCCCCACCACTGGTGCGCGATCTCATGGGCCAAATAGAAGTTCGGGAACACATCGTCAAAGGCGATCGGGTCGTTCCGCCACGAGAAGATCGTGGT
>CAYFLU010000202.1:0-3245 GCA_964343975.1 uncultured Solibacteraceae bacterium | reverse complement strand
ACGACGTTCTGCGGATACCAGAACGAGTTGTTGCTGTACGTGTAGTTCGGCTCCGGCGGAAGCAGCTCGACCTGTTGCTGGGCGGTCTCCGGCGTGACGGCCGCGAGTTCGCGCGTGAGCGACTGCGGAGGCAGACGTCCGTTGTACGCGAACGAGAACGACAGCGTTTTGCCGATCGGCTGCGCCTCCGGCAACGACACGATGAACGCGTCCTGTCCCACCACGCGCAGTTGCAGCAGCCGGCCGTAGGTGGCCTCCGCGACCGACGTGAGCGCCAGCGGCTCGGCGAGCTTGAATGTCAGCGACTCCAGGTCATGCCGCAACAGCGTCACGCTCACGGTGGCGGTGCCCGACACGGTCAACTTCTCGGGATCGAACCGGACGTTGAGCGTGTAGTGCTCGACGTCGTACGCGCGGTCTTCGTCTTCGCTGTAGAAGCGGCCGCGCGTCGCGATTTTTGCCGGCGAGGCATACACCGAGATGTTCTTGCGGTTGTCGCGGTCGAACAGCGCCACGTCTTCGTGTTGCTGTGTCGCGCGCGAGTAGGTCAGCCACTTGAAGCGGCGCGTCTGCATGTCGACGATGGTGTCGCCGCTGCCGGGGAGGAGCGTCCAGCGCTCCGAGCTCAGGTCGCCGAGCGCGATGTTGTAGGACCGCGCCGACCATTGGTTGAAGATGCCGCGCGCGCGGCTGATGTCCGTGTTGTTCGGCGCCACCGGCGTCAGTGCGCCGCCGATGAAGTCCACGGCATCGGCCGGGTTGAGGCGAATGAACGCGGCGTCGATGCGTTCGTCGAGCGCGTCCCGCGACGCGAAGCGCACGAGCTGGTGTCGTTCGATCGGATCGGGCGGCGCGAAGCGCATGCGCCCGTCACCGCGCAGCACGAGCGCGGTCACGCCTTCGGCCGTGGCCGCTTGAAACGCGACGCCTTCCGTCATCGTGAGCCGGAAGTCCGTGCCGGTGAACGTGAAGTTTCTCACCGCGAACTCGTCCGTCGTGTCGAGCTCGAGTCGTCGCAGTCCATTGACCGCCGACACGCGGCGGAGCCGCGCGATCTTCGCGCCGGCGGTCGTCGGCGTCAGCGCCACCTGCCAGGTCGAGATCTGGCCGGCGCCATTGCGATCGGCAAGCACTTCGATGAGGACGCGCGTGCCGCCCGACACCGCTTCGCGATCCCGCTCGCGCAGTGACGCCGAGGTCACGCCGCCTCCGAGCATCGCCACCTCAAACGACAGGGCTTCGAAGTCGGGCAGTTGCGGATCGGTGAGTGCGCGGAAGGCGGCGACGTCGTTTGCCGCCAGCGCGCGGCGCAGCGTTTCGAGCGCCGGCGCGATCGGGTCTGCGCCGCGCGCCTGCCGGGCCGGCAGGGCACTGCCAGCCAGCAGCAGCATCGCTGCGAGAGCCACGATCAGGCGCATGGCCTATTAAACGACGATTGGGGCCTGCTCGGTGAGCGTGGCCGGCCCGCGCCGCGCGCGCTTCGTCCCTGGCTAGGCGCGGCTCAGCACGACGACGGTGAGGTCGTCGCCGAGGCGCGCGTCGCCGGCGTGCTGATCCACGGCCGCGATGATCGCGCGGCCGAGCTGCTCCGGTTCGTGCGTGCCGGCGCTCGTCACAGCGGCGCTGAGGCCGCTTTCGTCGAACTCGCGTCCGGCGGTGTTCTCGGCCTCCGTGATGCCGTCGCTGTACAGAATCATCGCGTCGCCCGGCCGCAGCTGCGCGTGGTGCGATTCGTACGTCGAGCCCTCGAACATGCCGAGCGCGATGTTGCCGCTCGTGAGGCGGTCGAACGATCCGTCCTTGCGATGGATGAGCGGCGGCAGATGGCCCGCGTTCACGTACTCGATGTCGCCGGTTCTCGGGTCGTAGAGCGCGTAGAACAGCGTGATGAAGCGCGAGCCCGGGCTGTGCCGGCAGATCTGCACGTTCAGGCGCGCGAGCAGCCGCGCCGACTGCAACCCCTCGTCGACGAGCGTGCGCATCATCGCGAGGAGCAGCGCCATGAGCAACGCCGCCGGGCTGCCTTTGCCCGCGACGTCACCGACGGTGACGATCACGCGGCCGTCGGGCAGCGGGAGGATGTCGTAGAAGTCGCCGCCGACCGTGTTGGCCGGCCGCGTGAGGCCGCACGCCGTGGCGCCGCCGACGTCCGACACGCCGCGCGGCAGCATCGCGAGCTGGATGTCGCGCGCGATCTCGAGATCGCTCTTGAGCGACAAGCGGTCCGCGATCTCCATCAGCATCAACAGATGCATGGCGATGAAGCCCAGCGCCAGTTTCAGCGTGCCCGGCGCCCAGCGCGGCAGCGGCAGCGTGATCTCGAACGGAAACAGGAACACGTTCTGCGGCGCGACGCCGCGGAACAGCTCGATCATGCCGCCGATCGTGAAGAACACGGCCAGCGCGTAGAGGATGCGCCGGGCCGGCGACAGGCGCATCGAGAACCGCACGAAGAACTCGCGCGTGTAGATCCACCACCGGCGGTGCCAGGGCTCCTGCCGGATGCGATCGAGATCGAGCCCGCGCGTGAAGAAGCGGTACGCCTCCGGCGTGTCGCGCGTGAACAGACGCTGGACGTCCTGCGACGTCAGGCCGCGCGTGTATTCGTCGAAGAAGCCCTTCGGTGTGCTCTTCAGATGAGCCCCAGCTCCCGTCCCACTTTGGCAAAGACGTCGAGCGCGAACTGAAGTTCCTCACGGGTGTGCGCGGCGGTCACAATCGTGCGCACGCGCGCCTTGTCGCGGGCCACCGTCGGGAACGCGATGCCCTGCGCGAACACGCCTTCCTGGAAGAGACGGTCCGACAATTTCATCGCGAGCGCCCCTTCGCCGGCGATGACCGGTGTCACGGGGCTTTCGCTGATGCCGGTGTTGAAGCCGAGCGTCTCGAGGCCCTTCTTGAAGAACCGCGTGTTGTCCCACAGCCGGTCGATCAGTTCGGGCTCGTTCTCGAGGATGTCGAGGGCCGCGATGCACGCGGCCGCCACGCCCGGCGGGTGCGAGGTCGAGAACAGGAAGGGCCGCGCGCGATGGTGGAGGTAGTCGATGAAGTCCTTGGTGCCAGCGACGTAGCCGCCAAGCGATCCGAGCGCCTTCGACAGCGTGCCGACCTGGATGTCCACGCGCCCGTGCATGTTGAAGTGATCCACGGTGCCGCGGCCGTTCCTGCCGAACACGCCGCTCGCATGCGCATCGTCGACCATCATGATGCAGCCGAATTCATCGGCGAGGTCGCAGAGCGCCGGC
>CAYFLU010000201.1:3671-5672 GCA_964343975.1 uncultured Solibacteraceae bacterium | reverse complement strand
GATCAGAACCGGCGTGCGCGGGATACTGGCCACCAGCGTGCCTCGACCTTGCCGAGAATGTACTTCTGCGGCACGAAGTGAAACGCCCGGCTGTCGCGACTGTTGTTCCGATGGTCGCCCATCACGAAGTAGTGCGCGGACGGCACCGTGGTCGGTCCCCAGGTATCGAAGGAGCGGAATTCCGGCGCGACGAACGACTGATCCACCGCCACGCCGTTGACAAACACCTGCCCATCGCTCGCCTCGACACGATCGCCGGGCCCGGCCACGACGCGTTTCACGAGGGCATCGAGCGGCTGATCCGGACTGAGCAGCATCACCACATCGCCAACGGCCGGCGCGTGGAGTTCATACGCGAGCTTGTTCACGATCAGCCGATCCTCATGTTGCAGCGTCGGCTGCATGCTGTAGCCATCCACGCGGGCCACCTGCCCGATGAATGTGACGATGAATGTTGCATACACGGCCGCCGATCCCAGCGACCGCGCATACTCCCCGAGTGCGTGCCACCATCTCTGCATGGGAGTGACGACGACAGCGCGAGCCGTTTGGTTCGCGATCGCTGATCGCGCGATCGCTGATCGGTGGATCAGCGCCAAGGCCGCGAACTACGAGGTCCCCCGTAGTTGAAACACCCGGGCGCCTTTGACGGTAATCTCTGTCTCCGAGGAGAGAGCCTTTGATGACTGTTCGACGTTTTGTCACGGCCGCGGCCACCCTGTGCGCGCTGGCCGTCCCCACGCTGCAGGCGCAGGATCAGCCGGCGGTGCCGAGTGATCTGAAGCCGCTGCTGGCCAAGCCGGCCAGCGAGTTCCGCCTGGTGGTGGCGCGCTACCAGCAGGATCGCGCCGAGCTCAATCGCAACTACGCGGGTCCGGGCGGCTTCAACATGCCCGGCGGACGCGGCGGTGGACGCGGACAAGGCGCGGCCGCCGCGCCGGCCGCCTCCCGCGGACCGGTAGCGATCTCCGCAGCCCGTCTGGCGCGCCTCAAGCGCTACGACCTCGACTGGCAAGCCGCGCTCGGCCGTCTCGTGACGACGAAGTATTCGGCCGCAGCGTCGGCCGACCTCGCG
Organism: uncultured Solibacteraceae bacterium; assembly: GCA_964343975.1. Classification (GTDB taxonomy): domain Bacteria; phylum Acidobacteriota; class Vicinamibacteria; order Vicinamibacterales; family SCN-69-37; genus SCUN01. Next base: position 4,597 of record CAYFLU010000201.1, on the reverse strand, counting down.
TCGTTGAAGACCACCATCGACGGCAACCTCAAGCAGCTGGACGTCGAGAACCTCGAGCTCGCACAGACCAGCCCGGCCCTGCCGCATAGGGCACGTCTCGTCGATCTCGTGGAAGCACGCATCCGCGTGGATGCCGTGAAGTCCGAAGCCGCGGCGCGCACCCTGACCGCGGTGCGCGACGAGCTGACCGCGCTCATGGCCGCGCCCCCGGTGAAGGTCAACGCCGCCGTGGCCGCTCGCGCTGCCGAGGCCAACGACGTCCTGCGCGCCGCCATCGGCGAATGGTTCAGCTTCTACGACGGCTACGATCCGCTCTTCAGCTGGTGGATCCGCATGCCCTACAAGCAGGTCGACAAGGTCCTGCAGGACTACTCCACGTTCCTGCGCGACAAGGTCGCGGACGCGACTGTGGCGGCCACGCCGGCGACCGTGCCGGCCGTCGCGCCATCCGCGGCGCCGAAGATCGCGTCGGTGCCCGACCTCACGGAGATCGTGAACCTCCCGCAGGACGAACTGCGCGACATCGTCAACCGCTTCAACGCCGAAGGCAACCGCGGCGGCGGGCGTGGCGCGCGCGGCGGTGGCGCCGCGCCGGGTGCCGTGGAGCAGGCGGCCTCGACGACGCGCAACAACGCCGCGTGGCTCACGGCCCTGAAGTCGCTCGACTTCGACAAGCTGTCGCGCAACGCCCAGGTCGACTACCTCTACATCAAGTGGCGCGCGGAGACCGACATCGCCCATCAGGGACAAACGATCCCGGCTGGCCCGGCCTTCCGTCCGGACGCGTCGAAGATCACGGGCAAGCCGCGCGGCCGCGAAGGCCTGATCTCGGATCTGCGCGACAACATGATTCCGTACACGCCCGAGCAGCTGATCGCGCTCGCGAACAAGGAATTCGCCTGGTGCGAGAACGAGATGAAGAAGGC
>CAYFLU010000201.1:2212-3571 GCA_964343975.1 uncultured Solibacteraceae bacterium | reverse complement strand
GACGCGCGGATGCAGAGCATGCGCGGCAACAACCCGGGCTTCTCGCACGCCACGGCGTTCCACGAGATGATCCCGGGCCACAACCTCGTCGGCTACATGAACGCGCGGTACCGCGACTACCGTCCGTCGCTCACCAACGGCGGCCCGTTCTACGGCGAGGGGTACCCGCTCTACTGGGAGCTGACGATGTACGAGCTCGGGTTCCACAAGACGCCCGAGCAGAAGATCGGCGCGCTGTTCTGGCGCATGCACCGCTGCGCGCGCATCATCTTCTCGCTGAACTTCCACATGGGGTTGTGGACGCCGAAGCAGTGCGTGGACTTCCTCATCGACCGCGTCGGACATGAACCGGACAACGCCGCCGCCGAAGTGCGTCGCTCGTTCGAGTCGGCGCAGTACCAGAACCAGCCGCTCTATCAGGCGGCGTATCTGCTCGGCGGCCTGCAGTTGCGCGGCCTCCGCAAGGAACTCGTCGACGGCAAGCTCATGACGAACAAGGCGTTCCACGACGAGATCCTGCGGCAGGGCAACATGCCGATGGCGCTTGTGCGACTCGCACTCACCAAGCAGAAGCTCACGCGTGACATGGACATCAATTGGAAGTTCTACGGTGATCTGCCCGAGAAGTAGCTAGCGCTTCGTGGCGCGGACCACGAGATCCCACGGCCGCCCGAGGCGCACGCGACGATCGAGGTGCGCCAGGCCGTGCAGCACGAACCGCGGCAGATACGGATTACCGGTGCCACCCGCACGGATCAGCGGGTGGCGCCAATACACCATCACCAACCGCAACAGCGCATGGCAGCACACCGCGTGCGCCTCCACGTGCCATCCTGCCCCCTCGAGCAGCGCCCGGAATTCCGCGACCGAGTAGTCCGCGTGCGCATGGTTCGGATCGGCCGGCGCCGGACGGTGCGGCACCGACGCGATCAGCGTGCCGCCAGCCTTCACGACGCGCGCCAATTCCCGCACCGCGGCCGCATCGTCCGGAATGTGTTCGATCACCTCGGTGCACACCACCGCGTCAAAGCTCGCCGAGGCATAAGGAAGCGCCGTGAGCGACGCCCGCGCGAACGCGTGGCGCGGCCGGGGAAACGCGTCCGGCATGGTCGCGCCGACGGCGATATCGGTGTGCTCGATGCGCGTCACGTCCGGGAAGGACGCAATCCACGGGGCATACAGCCCTTCGCCGCAGCCGGCATTGAGCACGCGACCGCTGAGCGGCCGTGCGGCCGTGATCGACTGCAGCACCGGGTGCTGTACAACAAAACGCCCCGCGTCGGGAAACGCGGGGCGCAGGTAAGCCGGAAGCATCGCCCTATCTTAGGGCGTCACTGCCTAGAAGCGATACGCGATACC
>CAYFLU010000201.1:0-2112 GCA_964343975.1 uncultured Solibacteraceae bacterium | reverse complement strand
GCCGCGGGGGCCGCCGACTGCGCCGCCGCCGGCGACGCCATCAACGCACACACCCCAACTGCCATCAGAATTCGAGAAATACGCATCAGACGTCTCCTATTTCTTGATGGCAGCGAGTGAGTTGAACCGGGTGTCGATCCACGGCTGGATCACGATCTGTGACCGCTCGTCGAGCGTCTTCATCGACGGCCAGAACCGGGCCGGCGTGGTCATCATGTAGCCGACCAGTTCACCCGGGCGCGGCGCCCACGTGTCCATCGGGCCACCCCAGGTGCCGTCCGGACCGATCGCCTCGGTCATCTGGCCCTGCTTGCAGATCTGGTTGGGACGCATATTCTCGCCCGAGCCCGCATACCAGGTCCCGCCGATGTTGGCGATGTACCACTGGTTAGCCTGCACCTGCACCGCGGGATCCCCGAAGAAGTCCGACGTCGGCCACGAGTCACGCTTGTCGTAGTCGATGCACATCGGGCCCGGGGGGTTGCCGTCCTGTTCGACCGCGCGGATCTTCGCCGTGATCGGCCAGGCCGACACGTTGGTGAAGCGCTGGTAGTTGGCCTTGGTGAGATCGATGATCACCTGCGTGGTGACCGACTGCGTCGTGGCGTAGGCGCTCGTGATGCCGCTGGCCGAGTCGATCGCCTGCACGCGCCAGTAGTAGGTGGTCCCGCCGGCGAGGTTGGTCGTCGGCGTCCACGACGTGCGCGTGGTTTGCTCAGCCACCGTGGCGCTCTGCGTGATCGTCGAGAAGGTGCTCACCGTCGACACGTCGAAGCGGTAAGAGATGGCCGTCACCGGGCCCGAGCGCACCGCGTTCGTGACCGTGAACGTCGGCGTCTGCGACAGCCCCGTCGCCCCCGTCAGCGGCGACACCGGCGCCGGCGCCTGAATGACGATGGCCGCGCCGATGCTGAACTTCATCGTCGCGGTATAGCCCGTCGTCGTCCCTTCCGCGGTCGTCTTGACGCGCCAGTAGTAATCCGTACCGGCAGGCAACGTACCGAGCTTGAGGGAGGTGGTCCCGCTGCTGTTCTGCGCCACGTCCTGCGACACGACCTTGGTGTTGAAGGCAGTGTCGGTCGCGACTTCAAACGTGTAGGTCGCAGCGCTACCCGTCGACACGTAGCCGTTCGAGATCGACAGCGTGACCGGCTGGCTGAGGTTGGCAATCGACGCGCCGTTGGCCGGCGACGTCGTCGACGCCGACGCGACGGTCGCCGTACCGGCCGGAGCCACGGGCGAACTCGAACACGCCGACGCCGCGGCACCAGCCGCGAGCATCAGGAGAAGGGATAGTAGTTTTCGCATCGGAGGTATCGTACCCGGCAGGGTATTTATTTTCAAATAAAAAAATACTGGCCCAATTTTTTAAAATTAAAACTATTTAATCGAGGTCTGCCCCGACACGAGAATGATCGCGCGCTGGTGGAACGTGAGCGCGCTGTCGCGCCGCCACCGGCGGAGCTGCGCCAGCAGCCGTCCAAGCGCATCCTTCCCTTTGCTTTTGGCCCGCATCGACTCGAAGTGGTCCTGCACCGCCAGTTCCAGATCGGCCATCCCCTTTCCCGGCTCGAGGGCGAGGAAGGCCTCGGTCTCGGACAACGGGATCATCTGCACGCCGGGAATCGAACGAACCGTCTCGGAATTCACGACGATGAGGGCATCGCCGTTCCCGACAGACACGAGTTCGGCCGGGGCGGTATCCCGGGCGGGCATCGCGGTGCGGCCGGCGCCTGGGTCGGCGGGCGTTCCGCGTGCAGCCCGGCGCTGCTCGACCAGACGCACGATCGCCCATCCGAGGTCGTCGTGCAGGCCTTCCAATTCATCGACCACATCGGCAGGCAGGGTCATGGCGACGATACGGCTCGGCGTGCCGTACTTCGGCGGACGTCCTCGGCGTTTTGGCATGGCTACCTTATTTAATCACAAGTTATTTCCGGGCCGTTCGTTGGCGTACCAAGCATCCGCGGCGGCGCGCTGTCCGCTTTCGACCGCTCCATTCATGTAGCCCTGCCACCGGATGCTCGTGTGTTCGCCGGCAAAATGCACACGGCCGGCCGACCGGGCCAACGCATCGCGCCCGGCCGGATCGAAGGCCGGGTCGAACGCGGC
>CAYFLU010000200.1:0-5679 GCA_964343975.1 uncultured Solibacteraceae bacterium | reverse complement strand
ACGACCCGAAGAAGCGGATGTTGTGCATGATCAACTACAACACCGACATCTCGGAATTCTGGGAATGGTCGCCGAGCGGCTTCAAGCCGATCAGCGAATCGAACGAGGCGTACCAGATCGGCGTGAACTGGATTATCTACGGCATGACGCGCTGAGCGTCAGTCGACGAGAGGGGACCGTATCGTGACGACACCGCAACAGGATTTGACCGCGCCCGACGACATCGCCCTGGCCGATCGCATGAACGAGGGCCGCCGCGCGATCATGAGCGAACTGCGCAAGATGATCGTGGGCCAGGAAGAGGTCCTCAATCAGGTGCTGCTGTCGCTCTTTGTCGGCGGCAACTCGCTGATCATCGGCGTGCCGGGTCTCGCCAAGACGCTCTTGATCGCGACGATGGCGAAGGTGCTGGATCTGAAGTTCAACCGCATCCAGTTCACGCCCGACCTGATGCCGAGCGACATCACGGGCACCGACATCATCCAGGAAGATCCGCAGACGGGCAAACGGCAGATGGTGTTTGCGCCGGGCCCGATCTTCGCCAACATCGTCCTCGCCGACGAGATCAACCGCACGCCGCCGAAGACGCAGGCCGCGCTCCTCGAAGCCATGCAGGAACATCGCGTGACGATTCAGGGCCGCACGTACAAGTTGGAAGAGCCGTTCCACGTGTTTGCCACGCAGAACCCGATCGAGCTGGAAGGCACGTATCCGTTGCCGGAAGCGCAGCTCGACCGCTTCATGTTCAACATCGTGATCGAGCATCCGCCGGAAGACGAGGAGTTGCAGGTCGTGCGGACGACGACGGCGATCCTCGAGCCGCAGTTCAACCGGCCGGTGAGCGGGCCGGATCTGATTGCGTTTCAGCGCCTGGTGCGTCGCGTGCCGGTGTCGGATGCGGTGCTGCGATATGCGGTCGGGATCGTGCGCACGAGCCGGCCGAAGAGCCCGGATGCGCCCGAGACGATCAAGAAGTACGCGGCGTTCGGCGCGAGCGTGCGCGCGGCGCAGTTCCTCGTGCTCGGCGCGAAGGCGCGGGCGCTGACCAATGGCCGGTATCACGTGAGCTTCGATGACGTGCGGGCGCTGGCGCATCCGGTGCTGCGGCACCGCGTGCTCACGAACTTCCGCGCCGAGTCGGAAGGCTACACGAGCGATCAGCTGGTGGACGACCTGCTCAAGGTCGTGCCCGTGCCGAAGAGCGGGATGTAAACGTGCAGAGCAGTGCCATTCCCGGCGCCCGGTTCGTCGATCCGACGGTGCTCGCCCGCATCGGCAAGCTCGACTTGCTGGCGCGGACGGTCGTCGACGGTTTCATCAACGGGCTGCATCGCGCGCCGTTCTTCGGCGCGTCGATCGACTTCGCGGAGCATCGCGGCTACGTGCCGGGCGATGACATCCGCCGCGTCGACTGGAAGCTGTTCGCACGCACGGACCGGTTCTACATCAAGCAGTACGAGGCCGACACGAACACGAACTTCACGGTGCTCATGGATGTGTCGAAGTCGATGAGCTTCTCGAGCGGCGCGCCGATCAGCGCGGCGCGCGGGCCGCTGACCAAGCTCGAGTACGGGTCCTATCTGGCGGCGTGCATGGCCTACATGGCGCAGTCGCAGCGCGACCGCGTGGGCGTGATCACGTTCGACTCGGAGATCGTGGCGCATGTGCCGCCATCGGCAAAGCACTTCAACGCGATGCTGCACACGCTCGATCGCGCCCAGCCGGGCCGCAAGGGCGATTTTTGCCCGCCGGTGAAGAAGGCGGCAGAGTTCTTCAAGCGCCGCGGCTTCATCGCGATCATCTCCGACCTCTATGAGGATCCGGAGAAGATCGTCGACGCGGTCAAGCCGCTTCATCACCTCGGCAACGACTTGCTCGTGTTCCACGTGCTCGACAAGGCCGAGCTGGAGTTCACCTACACGGACGCGTCGCGGTTCCGCGACCTCGAGACGGATGAGGAACTGCCGATCGTGCCCGAGTCGCTCACGCCGGAATACCGCAAGATGATGGCCGCGCATATCGAAGCACTGCGCGCGCGATTCTCGGAAAACCGCATCGACTACACCGTGGTCGACACCTCGCGCCCGCTCGATGAGGCGCTCTTCCGCTATCTCGCCACGCGCGAGAAGATGAGCCGGGTCCGGTAGCGATGTCGTTTCTCACGCCCGCGTTCTTCATTGGCCTCCTCGCCGTCGGGATTCCGATCCTCGTCCATCTGACGCAGAAGGAAAAGAAGACCGTCGTCGACTTCCCGTCGCTGATGTTCTTGCGGAAGATTCCGTACACCTCGGTGCGGCGGCGGTCGATTCGCGATCTGTGGCTCCTGCTCCTGCGCATCGCGGCGTTGCTGTTGATGATTCTGGCGTTCGCGCGGCCGTGGTTCACGAGCAAGTCCCTCGCGGCCAGCCTGCCCGGCAGCACGCGTGAAGTCGTGATCCTGCTCGATCGCTCGGCCAGCATGGGCTACGGCGATCGCTGGAAGAAGGCGCAGACCGAAGCGAAGAAGATCGTGGATGGCCTGAGCGGCCAGGACCGGGCGACGCTCGTGCAGTTCGGCTCGAGCGCTGAAGAGAGCGTGCGCGCCACCGACGACAAGGTCCGCCTGTCGCAGGCGATCGACGCCGCGAAAGTGGGCGCGCAGGCTACACGCTTTGCGCCCGCGCTCAGGCTCGCGCAGAGCATCCTCGCGCAGTCGGCCATGCCGCGCCGTGAAGCGGTGCTGATCAGCGACTTTCAGAAGATCGGCTGGGAGAAGCAGGAAGACATCCACTTGCCCGAAGGCGCCACGCTCACGCCCGTGACCGTGGCGGCCGGTGACACGAGCGACCTCGCGATCACCGCGGTGACCTTCGCGCGCAATCAGTTCTCCGGCCAGGATCGCGTCGTGGCGACCGCCGGTGTGAGCAACCACAGCACGAAGCCAGCGGCCGATGTGCCGGTGACGCTCGAGATCGACGGCCACGCGATCGAGACGAAGAAGGTGACCGTGCCGCCGGGCGCCACCGCGTCCGTGTCGTTTGTGGAATTCACCGTGGCCGATGCGAACGTGCGCGGCAAACTCACCGCCGGCACGCCCGCCGGCGACACGTGGGGCGCCGACAACGCGTTCTTCTTCGTGCTCTCGCCGGGCCGACCGGTCTCCGTGCTCGTCGTGCAGCCCGATGGCGCCGAGCGCGACGCGAGCCTCTACCTCTCGACCGCGCTCGGCATCGGCGACGCGCCGAAGTTCGAGGTGGAGACCATCCCGGCGTCCCGTCTCAGCGGCGCCATCGTCGAGAAGCGCGGCGTGGTGATCCTGAATGACGTCGCGACGCTGCCGACCGGCGGTGCCGAGATCCTGAAGCGCTTCGTCGAGCGCGGCGGCGGCCTGCTCGTGGGCGCGGCCGGCAACGCGAAGTGGTCCGAGACGGAACAGACGGCGCTGATGCCCGGCACGCTCGGCGCGACCGTGGACCGGCCGAGCGGCAGCGTGGGCGCGCTCGGCTTCCTCGACTACAGCCATCCGGTGTTCGAAGTGTTCCGCACCCCGCGCGCGGGATCGTTCTCCGGCGTGCACTTCTTCCGCTATCGCACGCTCGATCCGAAGACCAACCGCGTGCTCGCGCGTTTTGATGACGGCGCGGCGGCTGTGGTGGAGCGGCGCGTGGGCGCGGGGCATGTGATCGCGTTTTCGACGAGCCTCGACAGCAGCTGGAACGACCTCGCGCTGAAGCCGGTGTTCCTGCCGTTCATCCGCCAGATGGCGTCGTTTCTCGCGGGCTTCCAGAATGCGGATGCGTGGCAGCCCGCCGGGCGCGCGCTTGATTTGACCGCACGCGTGCAAGCCGCCTCCGCGGCGGCGAACGACGCCGCTTCGGCGGCCAAGGCGGCGGGGCAGGCGACCGATGCGGCGCGCAAGGTCATCGACGGCGTGGTGACGACCCCGAGCGGGGAGCGCGTGTCGCTCACCGACAATGGGCGCCCCGCGTTCGTCGAATTGGGTGAGCAGGGGTTCTATTCGGTGCGTTTGGCCGGTGGCGCGGATGCGGCCAAGCCGCTGTCGGTGGCCGTGAACATCGATCCGGCCGAGACGGACCTCACGGCGATGGATCCGGTGGAGTTCGTTGCCAAGGTGATGGGCCGCGCCGATGCAGCCACGATGGGCAAAGACAAGGCGCCGACGGACGTGACGCCGGCCGAGGCCGAGAAGCGACAGGGCGTGTGGTGGTATCTGCTGCTCATCGGCGCCGGCATTCTTGTGGTGGAAGCGTGGCTCGCCAACCGGCTCTCGAAGGGGCCGGGGGTGATTCGGAGTGCGCCGCAAGTAGGAAGTTAGAAGCAGGAAGTAAGAAGTAGAAGTGGGAAGTGGAAAGTAGAAAGTGGCACAGACAGCGCACCACCAGAGGAGTTGGTCATGGATGCACGAGCTGAACTGATCCGGGTCATCGAAGACGTTCGCAAGCGGTGGCGGATGAAGGTCGCCTTGCGCGGCGCGCTGATCGTGCTCGCGGGCATCGTCCTCACGCTCGTGCTCGCCTCGTCGGGGCTGCAGGCGTTGGCGTTTGCGCCGAAGGCGATCCTGACGTTCCGCGTGCTGGTGTTTGCCGCGATTGCCGCGCTCGTCGGGTTCTGGCTGTTCCGGCCTTTGCGCCGAACCGTGACCGACGATCAGGTGGCGCTCTACATCGAAGAGCAGGATCCGTCACTCAAGGAAGAACTCATTAGCGCCGTCGAGATGTCGTCGTCGGCGCGTGAGGGCAAGCCTGGTGTGTCGCAGGCGCTCGTGGACCGGCTGGTGAAGGACGCGATCGCCAAGGTGCGCGCGATCGACAACGGTCAGCAGATCGGCAAGGAAGTGCTGCGCCGGCTCGCGCTGGCGCTCGGCGGCGGTGTGGTGGCGGCTACGTTGCTGCTCGTATTCGGTCCGGAATTCCTGCGCAATGGTGTGTCGGCGCTCCTGATCATCACGCGCGATGCCGAAGCGGCTGCGCCGTTCCACATCACGGTGTTGCCGGGCGACGCAAAGGTGCCCCGTGGCTCGGATCAGACGGTGAAGGCCACGCTCTACGGCTTCAACTCCCAGGATGTGCAGCTGTTCTACCGCTCGGACGACACCAAAGACTTCGAGAGCATCCCGCTGGCGCCGACGCCGAAGGGCGATGCGTATACCGGCATCCTCTTTGATCTGGCCAAGCCGGTGAGCTACTTCGTGAAGTCGGGCGGCGTGACGTCGCCCACCTACACGATGACGCTCGTGGATCTGCCGGCCGTGTCGGAGATGGAACTCGAGTACGTGTTCCCGGCCTACACGGGATTGCCGAACCAGATCGTGAAGCCGGGCGGTGACGTGGCGGCGCTGCGCGGCACGCAAGTGCGCGTGCGCGTGAAGCCGACGATGGCGACGCCGGGCGGCATGGTGCAGGTGGATCCGGCCGGGTCGTCGGGTCTCACGAACCAGAACGACGGGCAATTGGCCGGCGCGTTCACGGTGGATCAGCCGGGCTTCTATCACATCGAACTCAATGGGCCTGGCGGCGAGAAGGTGAAGGCGTCGCCGGAATACACCGTCGACGTGCTGAAGGACGGCGCGCCGCGCGTGTCGTTCTCGAAGCCGGGGCGCGATACGCACGCGATGGCGCTCGACGAAGTGTTTCTGCAGGCGAAGGCCGACGACGACTACGGCGTGCGCGGTTTGAAGCT
>CAYFLU010000199.1:0-5761 GCA_964343975.1 uncultured Solibacteraceae bacterium | reverse complement strand
CGGCGCCGGCGCCGCAGGATCAGGCCATCTCGGTTGGTGAGATTCAGTCCATGTTCGACGCGATGCTGATCACGCAGGCCGAGTCGTTCGTCGGCTTGACCACGGATCAGTTCCCGGCGTTCGTCGCCCGCGTGAAGCGCCTGCAAGACACGAAGATCCAGCAGACACGTCGGTTCAACAAGGCGTTCAATGAGCTCCGCCAGTTGGTCAACACGCCGGGGCCGGGCAAGCCTGACGACATGGATCCGAAAGCCAAGGATGCCGCGATCGAGGCGAAGCTGAAAGAACTCGACACGATCGATGCCGAAGGCGACGCCGCGCGTGCGAAGGCGCTCGAGGCGGTGAATCAACTGCTGACGCCCGTGCAGCGGGCAAAGTACCGCCTGCTCGAGGACAACCTCGAGAAGCGGAAGATGGACTTCCTGATCAAGGTGCGCCAGCCGGGCAAAGGCGGCCAGTAACGCGCAGGCTGCCAGCCGGGCATCGGACGCGTTACCATGACGGAAGAACAGTCATGGCGCGTCTCTCCACTCGAGTCTGTGTCACGTTGGCCGGCGTTGTCGTGTCGGCGGCCCTGGCCGCCGCGCAGGGCACGGGCGCGACTGCGACCGCGCTAAAGCGCGACTCCGAGAAGATGCAGAAGAACGTCGCGGCGATTCTGTTGCGAGCCGCGACGCCACCGCCGCCGACCGGGAAGGCTCCCAGTCCGCTCCGCACGTCATTCACTGATCGCGAACTGAACGCCTGGCTGTCGGCGGACGGCAAAGCCAACGTGCCCACCGGGCTGGTGTCGCCGTCGGTCGCCTTTACGGGGCCGGGCAAGCTCACCGTGCACGGCCTGATTGATCTCGACGCGGTGCGGAAGTCGCGCGAGCGGTCCATGCTGGATCCGATGGCGTATCTCACGGGACAGATGGAGATCTCGCTGCGCGGGACACTCACCGGCCGCGGCGGGCAGGGGGTGTTCGACGTCGAATCGGCCTCGCTTGGCAACGTGGCCGTGCCGCGCCTGCTGCTCCAGGAACTGATCACCTACTACTCGAAGTCGCCGGAATTCCCGGACGGCATCATGCTGGCCAAGCCGTTTCCTCTGCCGGCCCGCGTACGGGATCTGGCGATCGACCGCGGCTCCGCGGTGGTCGTGCAGTAGTCCGCGCCGTGGCCCAGGATTTCCTCTCGACACCGCTGCAATACGTACGCGGTGTCGGTCCCAAGCGCGCCGCGGATCTGGCGCGCGTCGGCCTGCAGACCGTCGAAGATCTGCTCCTGCGCTTCCCGCTGCGCTACGAAGATCGCGCCGCGCCGTGTGAGATCCGCCATCTGCGTCCGGGCATGACGGCCACGGTCACCGCCGAGGTCGTGTCGAGCGGCGTGCGGCCGACGCGGCGGCCCGGCTTCCGACTGTTCGAAGCGATCGTGCGCGACGCCACGGGCGGCGTCACCAAGGCGGTGTTTCCGAATCAGGCCTTCCTCAAGGAGGTCTTCGTGCCGGGGCAGGCGGTGGTGCTGTACGGGCCGCTTGAATATCGGCCGTCCGGCGGCCTGCAGTTCACCAACCCCGAATACGAACTGATCCGCACGGACGCCGACGATGACGACGGCGGTGTGCATACGGGGCGGATCGTGCCGGTGTACGAAAAGGCCGGGTCGATGACGCCGCGCATGCAACGGGCGCTCGTGCATCGATTGCTGCGCGAGATGCCGGCGACGGTCGGTGATCCCGTGCCGGCGCCCGTGCGCGAGTCGCGCGGGCTGCCCGATCGCGCCACCGCGATTCGTGGCGTGCATTTCCCGGAGCCCGGCACCGACGTGCGCGCGTTGAACGCGTTTACGACGCCGGCGCATCGTCGGCTCATCTTCGAAGAGTTCTTCCTGTTTCAGGCCGGGCTCGTGCTCCGCAAACGGAAGCAGGCCGAGTTTCGCAAGCCGCGCCCGGTGCGCGTGGACGATCGCATTCGCGATGCCGCGCGTGAGGTGCTGCCGTTCAAACTCACGAACGGTCAGCGCACCGCGCTGAAGGAAATCGTCGACGACATGCGCCGCGACGAACCCATGAACCGGCTGCTGCAGGGCGACGTCGGCGCGGGGAAGACGATTGTGGCGCTGCTCGCGGCGATCGTCGCGATGGAGAACGGTTTTCAGGTGGCCTTCATGGCGCCGACGGAAATCCTGGCGGACCAGCACTACCTCACGATTCGTCGTCTGCTCGAACGCACGCGGTTCCGGGTCGTGTCACTCACCGGCAGCCTGTCCGCGGCGAAGCGCCGCGAAGTGCACGCGGAGATCGCGAGCGGCGTGGCGCATCTCGTGGTCGGCACCCACGCGCTCGCCGAAGGGGATCTGGCCTTTCACGCGCTCGGACTCGTGATCATCGACGAGCAGCATCGCTTCGGCGTGATGCAGCGCGCGAGCCTGCGGTCGAAGGGGCAATGCCCCGACGTGTTGGTGATGACGGCGACGCCGATCCCGCGCACACTCGCGCTCACGACGTACGGCGACCTCGATGTGTCGGTGATCCGTGAACTGCCGCCAGGCCGGCAGCCCATCGCCACGGCGTCGAAGAGCGAGTCGAAGCGCGAAGAGGTCTATCGCCTCGTGCGCCGTGAACTCGAGGCCGGCCGGCAGGCCTACATCATCTATCCGCTGGTCGAAGACTCCGAGAAGGTCGACTTGCGCGCGGCCACGGCCATGGCTGATCACCTGCAGCAGGAAGTGTTTCAGCAGTATCACGTGGCGTTGTTGCATGGGCGTCTCAAGCAGGAAGAGAAGGATCGGGTGATGGCGGCCTTCTCCCGCGGCGACGTGCACATCCTGGTCTCGACGACCGTCGTGGAAGTCGGCGTCGACGTGCCGAACGCCACCGTGATGGTGATTGAACACGCCGAGCGCTTCGGTCTGTCGCAGCTCCATCAGTTGCGCGGTCGCGTCGGACGCGGTCAGCACGCGTCGAGCTGCGTGCTCCTGTATCAGTTTCCGCTCAGTGACGACGCGAAGGCGCGACTGGCGGCACTCGTGGAAACGACCGACGGCTTCGTCATCGCGGAACGCGATCTCGAAATTCGCGGGCCGGGCGACTTCTTCGGCACGCGTCAGTCGGGCATGCCGACGTTGCGTGTCGGCGATCTCTTGCGCGATCACGCCTTGATGGAAGATGCGCGGCGCGCCGCGACCGAGTGGCTGGATCACCCGGACGCATCGCGTGCGCTCGTGTCGTACCTCACGGCCAACTGGGCAGCGCGCTTCGGCCTCGTGGGGGTCGCCTGATGCGCATCGTGGCCGGCACGCTCAAAGGGCGACGCCTCGATGGCCCGACGTGGGACGGCGTGCGGCCCACCTCGGATTCGCTGCGGGAAACCCTGTTCAATGTGCTCGGGCCGTCGGTGCACGGGCAGCGCGTGCTCGACGCGTTCAGTGGCACGGGCGCGGTGGGATTCGAGGCGCTGAGTCGCGGTGCGGCGCACGCGACCTTGCTCGATCAGGATCCGCGCGCCATTGCCCTCATCGGCCGTCACGCCGAGAAGCTGGGCGTGACCGGCACGTGCACGATCCTTCGCGCCGATTGGCTGAAGCCGCGGTGCGGCGAGGTGTTGGGGCCCTTCGAACTCGTGTTCCTGGATCCGCCATACGCGATCGACTCGCTCGACGATGTGTTGGCGCGCGCGGCGACGGCGGTGGTGTCCGGCGGGCGCGTGGTGCTCGAGCACAGCCGGCGCCGGCCGTCGCCGGAGGCGCTGCCGGGGCTCCGACGCACGCGCGTTTTGGAGGCGGGCGACAGCGCGTTGTCGTTCTACACTGCTGAGGTGGAGGCGTGAGCATGCCGCGAGTGGCGGTTTACCCGGGCTCGTTCGATCCGTTGACGAACGGCCATGTCGACATCATCCTGCGCGGCGCCAAGCTCTTCGACCGCATCATCGTCGCCGTGCTCACCAACGCCGAGAAGACCCCGCTCTTTACGGTGGAGGAGCGCCTCGCGATCATCCGCGAGACCTTTGCCGACACCCCGAACGTCGAAGCGGATCAGTTCTCCGGACTCCTCATCGACTACGCACGGCACAAGTCGGCCACCGCGATCGTGCGCGGTCTGCGCGCCGTGTCGGACTTCGAATACGAGATGCAAATGGCGCTCATGAACCGGCACCTCCAGCCGGCCGTGGAAACGGTGTTCATGATGCCGGCTGAGCAGTACACGTACGTCAGTTCACGGCTCATCAAAGAAGTGGTGTCGCTCGGTGGTTCGGTCACGGGCCTGGTGCCCGCTGGCGTCGAAGCGCGCCTCGCGCAGAAGAAGGGGACACGGAAATCATGAGTGGGCAACCCGCGATGCTCGCCGACCGCATGGCGCGGATCGGCATGTCGCCGACGATGAAGGGCACGCTGGCCGCGGACAAGTTGCGGCGGGCGGGCGTGGACGTGGTGGACCTGGGCGCGGGCGAGCCGGATTTTCCGACGCCGGCGCACATCACGGCGGCCGCGCATCAGGCCCTCGACGCCAACTTCACGAAGTACACGCCGAACATGGGGACGCAGGAACTGCGCGAGGCGGTGGGGTATCACTACCGTGAGCTCTACGGCGTGACCTACGCGCCTGATGAAGTGATCGCGACGGCCGGCGGGAAGCAGGCCCTGTTCCATGCGGCGATGACGTTGTTCAACCCGGGCGACGAAATCGTGACGCACTCGCCCGGCTGGCCGACGATTCTCGAGCAGATCAAGCTCGCCGGCGCCACGCCCGTGACCGTGCGGTCGACGGCGTCGAACGGGTTCGCGCTGTCGGCTGACGCGCTGCTGGCGGCGGTGACGCCGAAGACGCGAGCCATTGTGATCAACAGCCCGGGCAATCCCACTGGGGCGCTCTTGAGCGAGTCGGAGGCGCGCACGCTGGCGAAGGAAGCGGCGCGGCGCGGGCTGTGGGTCGTGACCGATCTCTGCTATGAGCAGCTCGTGTACGACAACGAGCCGCACAATCTGCCGAAGGCGTTTGGCGACGAGATGCGTGATCGGCTCGTGCTCTGCGGCTCGGCGTCGAAGGGCTATGCCATGACCGGCTGGCGCTGCGGTTGGGTCGTGGCGCCAAAGGCGGTGGTGTCGGCGGCGAACGCCTTGCAGAGCCACGAGACGTCGAACGTGAACTCGATCACGCAGAAGGCCGCCGTGGCGGCGCTGACCTCGTCGCAGGCGTGCGTGGACGACATGCGCGCGATCTACAAGCAGCGGCGCGACCAGGTGCTCGAGTGGTTGCGCGAAGAGCCGCGGTTCGTGTGCGCTGTGCCGAAGGGCGCGTTCTATCTCTATCCGACCGTCGATCAGTTCCTGTCGCCGAAGGGCGCGCCGACGGCGCAGGCGTTCTGCGACGGCCTGCTCGAGGCCGAGCACGTCGTGATCACGCCGGCCGAGGCGTTCGATCACACCGACGCGTTCCGCATCTCCTACGCGACGTCGCTCGAAAGGCTGCGCGAAGGCCTGACGCGTCTCTTCCGCTACGCGCGCCAGTTGCCGCGATGACCGACGCTGTCATTGACAGGTTGCGCGCGATCGTCGGCGACGCGTTTGTGCGCGTCGACCCGGCGTCGCGTGACGCCTACGGCGCGGATGCGCTGAAGCGCGGCCGGCCCGCCGATGCCGTGGTGCTGCCGGCCAGCACGGCCGAGATCGCCGCCATCGCGCGGCTCTGCACCGAGACGCGCACGCCCATGGTGCCGCGCGGCGGCGGCACGGGGTACACCGGTGGCGCCGTGCCGATGCACGGCGGCGTCGTGATCAG
>CAYFLU010000198.1:0-5791 GCA_964343975.1 uncultured Solibacteraceae bacterium | reverse complement strand
GGGTGCACGCAGGCGAGCGGCTGGAGCCAGTATCCGTTCATGCGCATGCCGAACGTGCACATGGATCCGGATCCGAAGGGCCCGTCGCTCGAGGAGATCATCGCCGACACGAAGGACGGCGTGATGATCGACGGTCGCGGCAGCTACTCGATCGACCAGCAGCGGTACAACGGCCAGTTCGGCGGCGACTGCTTCTGGGAAGTGAAGAACGGCAAGATCACGCGTCAGTTGACCAACGTGACCTACAACGCGATCACGACCGACTTCTGGGGCAGCCTGGATGCGGTCGGCAATCCGTCGACGTTCAAGATGTTCGGCACGGGCGGCGATGCCAAGGGGCAGCCGACGCAGACGCAGAACATCTCGCATGGCGCTCCGGCCTGCCGCATCCGCAAGCTGATGCTCGGCGGCGCGTTTCAATGATTGAGCCGCAAGTCCCTTGACCTGATGTGGTCCAGAGCGCCGCGCTCACGCGCGGCTACCACATCAGGTCAAGGGCTTGCGGCAATCGTCACACATCAGAATCAGGAAGAGGACACATGGCGAGCACTAGACGCACTTTCGTGAAGCAGGCCGGCGCCGCTGGTCTGCTCCTCGTCGCGAGCGATCGCATTGGTGACCTGCTCGCGCAGGCGCCGCAGGGCGAGGTCCTGAAGTCGAAGTTCAAGGCCTTGGCCGACATCGCGCTGGCGGAAGCGAAGCGCGGCGGCTGCTCCTACGCGGATATCCGATTCACGCGCAACATCACCTATCCGGGCGTGAACGTGTCGGCATCCAATGGCGGCGCCACGGCGGCTGACGCGGGCGGTGGCCGCTTCGGTGGTGGTCGCGGCGCCGGCGGTGGCGGCGGGCGTGGCGGCGGCGGTGGTCGTGGCGGTGGCGGCTTTGGCGGTGGCTTTGGCGGCGGCGACACGATCGCCACCGACGGCGTGCCGACGGCGGCCGGCTTCGGTGTGCGCGTGGTGCACAGCGGCGTCTTCGGCTTTGCCAGCAGCCCGATCGTGACGGAAGACGAGATTCGCCGCATCGCCAAGCTCGCCACGGAAGTGGCGAAGGCGAGCGCCATCGCGAAGAAGCGCGATCTGATCCTCGCGCCTGTGCCGGCCTATCAGGTCAACTGGTCCACGGAAATGAAGACCGATCCGCGCAAGATGTCCGACACGGACAAGCAGCGCGCGCTTCAGGCCGTGGTCGATGCCGCGATCAAGCACAAGGACGTCGTGAGCGCCACGGCGTCGGCGAGCTTCAGCGGCGAGTGGAAGTACTTCGCGTCGACCGAAGGCTCTTACATCGAACAGGAACTGTTCTCGACCATGCCCAACTTCACCGTCACCGCCAAGCGCGGCGACACGACCCGGTCGCGCAGCTACGCGATGCCGGGCGGCATGGGGGGCTGGGAGCTGGTCGAAATCGACGGCATGATGGCCAACGTCGACCAGACGGTCGACGAAGCGATCGAACTCGCCACCGCAGTGCCGCTGTCGCCGGGCGTAAAGGATCTCATCCTCACGCCCTCGCACCTCGCGCTCACGATTCACGAGATCATCGCGCACGCGACGGAACTCGACCGCATCATGGGCTACGAAGCGAACTACGCCGGCACGAGCTTCGTGAAGGTCGATTCGATCGGCAAACTGAAGTACGGCTCGAAGCTGCTCAACGTCACCGGCGACAAGGTTCGTCCGGGCGGCCGCGCCACGATCGGCTACGACGACGACGGCGTGAAGACGACGAAGTTCGACATCATCAAGGACGGCATGCTCGTCGGCGTGTCGACCAACCGCGAAGTGGCGCACTACATCGGCGAGAAGGAAAGCCGCGGCTGCACGCAGGCCAGCAGCTGGGCGCAGTATCCGTTCCTCCGCATGCCGAACGTGCACCTCGAAGCCGATCCGAAGGGGCCGACGCCGGAAGAGATGATTGCCGACGTGAAGGACGGCATCCTCATCGAAGGCTCTGGCAGCTTCTCGATCGACCAGCAGCGCTACAACGGCCAGTTCGGCGGCAGCGCGTTCTGGGAAATCAAGAACGGCAAGAAGACGCGCGCCCTCACCAACGTGACCTACAACGCCATCACGACCGACTTCTGGGCGAATCTCGTCGCCGTGGCCGGGCCGAAGTACTGGCGTCAGTTCGGTGTCGGTGGCGACGCGAAGGGCCAGCCGACGCAGGGACAGGCCGTGTCGCACGGCGCGTCCTGGTGCCACATCAGCAAGATCATGTGCGGCGGCGCTTTCCAATAAAGACATCTGGGTATTGCGAAATTGCGAAATGGCTAAATCAGATTTAGCCATTTCGACGTTTTGCGATACCCAGATGCTCTTCTAGAACTTGAAGTAGATGAAATCGAGGCTCTGCTGGCTGTGGAAGACCAGGAGGGCCGCAAACAGGACGCCGGCAATGGCGGCCTGAGTGAAGATCCAGGGCGTGGAACGGATCGCGCCGGTCTCATCCCGTAGCGCCAGCCGCGGGCTCACGAACACTTCCCAGATGCTGTTGATCCACAGCGGCAGCGAATACAGCACCGTATAGAAGAAGAGATACCGGCCTGCGCTGCGGTCGAACGTATTGCCCCAGTCTGGCAGCGTCGTCAGCTCGCGCCACAGGTAGTGCGCATCGGTTTCGCGGAAGAGCAGCCAGCCGATGTTCGTGAGCACGAGCATGCCTACGATCCGCAGGGGCGTGAGCCAGTTGGCGGCGCCAGGCGCGCGTACGCCGCGCGGCGAGAACAGCCGCGCCAGCACGAGCAGTGCGCCGTGGTACGCGCCCCAGAGCACGTAGTTCCAGTTGGCGCCGTGCCAGAAGCCGCTCAGCAGGAACGTCAGGAAGATGTTGCGGTATTCCTTGAACGCGCCCGCGCGCGAGCCGCCGAGCGGGATGTAGACGAAGTCGCGGAACCAGCTCGACAGTGAGATGTGCCAACGCCGCCAGAAATCCGTGGGGCCCGTGGCCATGTACGGATGGTCGAAGTTCCGCATCAGGTCGAAGCCGAGCCAGCGGGCGGTGCCGCGCGCGATGTCGGAGTAGGCCGAGAAGTCCGCGTAGATCTGGATGCTGAAGGCGAAGACGCCAGCCCACAGCATGAAGAAGCCCGGCTGTTGGAGGGCGAAGACCTTGTTGGCGATCACGCCGGTGTTGTCGGCGACGACGAGCTTCTTGAAGTAGCCCCAGAGGATCAGGAACATCGCATCGCGGGCGTGCGGCCACGAGAAGGTGCGCGGCTGTTCGACCTGCGGCAAGAGATGGGCCGCGCGCTCGATCGGGCCGGCCACCAGCTGCGGGAAGAAGCAGACGAACGTGGCGAAGTCGAGGAAGTCCTTCCTGGGGGCGAGCCGGCCCTTGTAGACCTCGAGCGTGTAGCTCAATTCCTGGAACGTGTAGAAGGAAATGCCGACCGGCAGAATCACATGCAGGGCCGGCAGCGGTACGTGGAAGTGCACGGCGGCCAGCGCCGCCTGCACGTTCGCCGCGAAGAAGTTGTAGTACTTGAAGAACCCCAGCATGCCGAGGTTCACGATGAGCGACGCCGTGAGGAACCACCGCTTGCGTTCAGGCGTTGTGGCCATCCCGCGGCCGGCCCAGAAGTCGACGACGGTCGACGCGAAGATCAGCAACAGGAACCACGGGTGGATCCACCCGTAGAACACGTAGCTCGACACGAGCAACAGCGCGTTCTGCGCGCGATGCGGCAGGCGCCAGTAGAGCGAGACGACGATGAGGAAGAAGGCGACGAAGGTGAGGCTGTGGAAGATCACTTGATCTTCTCCAGCTGGGCCGCGAGCATCTCGGCGTACGGGGTCATCGCGTCGCCGTCCGTGTGGTCGCCGTCGGCGTAGGGCAGCTTCCACATCGCCGGGTTGTCACGGTCGTCGAAGAACACCATGCCGCGCGCCTCGAGCCAGGCGCGCAGGTCCTTCGTGTATTGCTGGAGCGCGGGGGATTCCGGCGGCGGCTGGCCGTTGATGGGCCGACGCAGGATCTTCACGAACACGATCCGGATGTGATGCTGCTGCGCGAGGTCGACCCAGTACGGCAGCAGCGACCGGTTGATGTTCGCCGCGAAATCCGCATCCGCATCGTCGGCCGCATCGAGGTCGGCCTGTGGGATCGGGCGCAGGTGCTTCAGGCCGAAGGCGTCATTGAGGCCATCGAGAAGCGCCTGCTTCTTGCGCGGGCTCGTGGCCATGCGCGCGAGCCACGGCGCAATCTTCGGCTCGATCCACTGCTGTGCCCGGCTGAGGCCGTACGCGCGATCCGCCGCTTCGTGTACTTTGAACCAGGGGCCTTGCAGTCGTTGGCCGACGACCTCGTTCAGCTCGGGCTCGACGTCGTGCGCGACCCAGTCGAGCTTCGTGCGGTACGGCTCGAGCAGGCGGAACATCGGATCGGTGAGGTTCGTGTCGCGCAGGAACACGAACACCCACTTCGGCTTGATGCCGGTGGCGACGACGAGGTTCTTGAACGCGAGGTACCACCAGCCCGACCCGGTGGCGGGGGCGACGAGCGTGGCGCAGGGACGATTCTCGATGAGTTCGCCGAGCCGCACCGGATCCACGCGACCAGCCATCGAGTCGCCGATGATGACCGAGGCCGGGTCGAGGGCCTTGAGGTCGTCGAATTGTTTCTGGTCAAACGGCTCTCGCACGCGTCGTGCTTCGGCGGCCGGGAGGTAGCTGAGCGGGGCGGTGTCTTCGGGTGGCCCCCAGTGAGCCAGGGCCGCGCGCCAGCCGAGCGGGGTGACCGCCAGCCACAGGGCCAATCCGGTCACGCCCAGGGCGGTTCGAACGCGCGTGTGCATCAGCGGAATTTTATTACGAACAATGTCTACGTCATCACGTAGACGGCGAGATTGACGGCGAACTTCGTGTTGTCTTCAGACCGGAACCGCTTGTTGCGCCAGTCGTAGTCCCATTCGCAGCCGTAGTCTTTGTTCGAGTAGAGCACGCCGAGCCGGCCGCGGCGCGGATCGTTCGCCGCGCGCGGAGCGGCGATGCCCTTCACGTATTCGTGCACGATGTCGTCGCCCCAGCCGTTCAGCTCGTGCGAGGTCTGCGGCGGACCGTCGGGGAAGGTGAAGAACGCGCGAAAGATGTCGTGGGTCTTCGGCAGCTTCTCGAGCGGGCGCCCGGGAAATGCCAGCGCCATCTCCGACTCGAACGACTTCGCGTAGAGGCCGTTCACGTCGTGGTTGCAGTCGTCGGAGAAGAGGAGCCCGCCGTGTTCCACGAACCGGGCGAGGTTCTTCCGTTCCGCCTGCGTGAAGCGCACGAGCGTATGGCCCGTCATGAAGACGAAAGGGAAGGCGAGCAACTCGTCGGAGTCGGGGGTGACGACGACTTCCTCCGGATAGATGGGGATCGTCGTGTATTGCACGATCGCGTCGAGCACGTTGGCGGCGACCTTGGAGTTGTAGTCCCAGTCGCCGGAGTTGTAGCGGAGGCGCGCGAACACGAACTCGTTGGCCTTCGGCGGGCCCGACCGGCGCTCACCCGTGGCGGTGCCGGGCGGATTCTGCAGCACGGCCGCGAGCGGCGTGGCCGACAGGCCGAGG
Source organism: uncultured Solibacteraceae bacterium (assembly GCA_964343975.1). Classification (GTDB taxonomy): domain Bacteria; phylum Acidobacteriota; class Vicinamibacteria; order Vicinamibacterales; family SCN-69-37; genus SCUN01. The sequence goes on along the minus strand of CAYFLU010000198.1, from coordinate 240 downwards.
GCGGCTGCGCCCATCGTGGCGAGGAACGTGCGCCGTGAAGCCATGAATATCGAACGATACCATTCACCTTGGCCGGGCCGCCCCGTATTACCGGGCAGAGGATGCTGCGTATGACCCGTACCCGAGCCCTGACCTTTCTGATTGCCGGCGCTGTGAGCGCCCTGACCCTGATCGCACCCGCGGCGGCGCTGGCCCAGCCCCAGCCGCCGAAGGCGCCCGCGCCCGCGGCCGCCCCCGCAC
>CAYFLU010000197.1:0-5851 GCA_964343975.1 uncultured Solibacteraceae bacterium | reverse complement strand
GCGTGCGCCAACACCAATGCGGTGTGGGTGATCGACACGAAGGCCGGCAAGGGCGTGGCGCAGGTGGCCACCGCGCTGTTCCCGGAAGCGCCGATGGGCTCGACGCCGAATTCGGTCTCGCTCTCGCCGGACGGCAAGACGTTGCTCGTGGCCAACGCCGACAACAACACAGTGGCCGTGGTTGATGTGACGGCACCGGCCATGGCGCGCGTGTCGGGCTTCATTCCGACGGGCTGGTATCCGACGGGCGCCGCCTTCAGCAAGGACGGCCAGAAGATCTACATCCTGTCAGGGAAGGGCCTGGTCTCCGGCCCGAACCCGCGCGGCACACAGCCCGGCGATGCGCGTACGGATCTCGGTCAGTACACCGGCGGCATGCTCACCGGCGCGCTCACCGAGCTGGCGACGCCGAGCGCGGCGATGCTCGCCGACTACACGAAGATCGTCTACAACGTGACGCCGTACTCCGACGCCACGCGTCTCGCGCCGGCGAATGCGCCCGTCGCCAACGCGATTCCGCGCAAGGTCGGCGATGCGTCGCCGATCAAGCACGTCTTCTACATCATTCGCGAGAACCGCACGTACGATCAGATCCTCGGCGATATGCCGAAGGGCAACGGCGATCCGACGCTCACGCTCTTTGGTGAGAACGTGACGCCGAACGCGCATGCGCTCGCGAACGAGTTTGCGCTCTTCGACAACTTCTATGTCGACGCTGAAGTGAGCTACGACGGCCACGCGTATTCCACGGGCGCCTACGCCACCGACATCGTCGAGAAGTTCTGGCCGGTGAACTACGCCGGTCGCGGTGCGGCCTACCTGAGCGAAGGCGGCGGCAAGATGCGCAACGCCTACGGCAACGTGGCGGCGCCGATGAACGGCTACATCTGGGACGCGGTGACGCGCGCCGGGAAAGTCGTGCGCAGCTACGGTGAATTCGTCACGCGCGGCTTCACGCCCGATCAGGATCGCGACTCGGGCGTCGGCAACGTGCGGGCGAGCGTGCCCGGCCTCGAAGGCAAGGTGCACCCGCAGTACCCGCCCTTCGATATGAAGATTCCCGACAACAAGCGCGTGGACATCTGGCTGGAGGAGTTCAAGAAGATGGACGTCGACGGCTCCGTGCCGTCACTCTCGATCCTCCGGCTCGGCAACGACCACACGAACGGCACGCGCGCGGGGTCGCCGACGCCGACCGCGATGATCGCTGAGAACGACAACGCGCTCGGACGCATCGTGGACGCGATCAGCCACAGCAATACGTGGAAGGATGCGGCGATCTTCATTCTCGAAGACGACGCGCAGAACGGCCCGGACCACGTGGACGCGCACCGGTCGCCGGTGTTCGTCGCGAGTCCGTTCGTGAAGCGCGGCACCGTAGACAGCACGCTCTACACGACGTCGTCGGTGCTGCGGACCATGGAACTGATTCTCGGCCTGCCGCCGATGAGCCAGTACGACGCGTCGGCCACGCCGATGTACAACGCCTTCGGCCCGACGCCGACGCTCACCCCCTTCACGGTGCGTCCCGGCAAGGTGAGCTTCACCGAGATGAACCGTGCCGGTGCGCCCGGCCAGGTCGCCTCCGCGGCGATGAACTTCGAGGAAGCCGACCGCACACCGGAAATCGAGCTGAATCAGATTCTCTGGATGTCGGTGCATGGGCCGAAGTCCCAGATGCCGCCGCCGGTGCATGCGGCCTTCTTCCGCCCGGTGGGCAACAAGCCCGCCAACACGGTCATCGACGATGATGACGACGACGATCTGTTTGACCGACTGTTCAAGAAGCCGGCGGCGCCCGCGCCCACGGTGAAGGGACCGTCGCAAACCAAGAAGTAGCAGTGCCTGAAATCGTTGTTGTCCGCCATCCGCACGCGCGGCGCTACGTGCTTCGCCTGAGCGCGGATGGCGGTTTGCGTCTGACGGTCCCGCGGCGCGGCTCCATCGAGGGCGGCCTCCGTTTTGTGGCCGGCCAAACCGATTGGATCAATCGCGAACGCGCGCGTATGGCCGAGCGCGGTCAGCCCTGGACCGCGGGCACCGAGCTCTGGTGGCGAGGCGAGCGTGTGCGGCTGCAATGGAGTGAGGACGGCCGCGCCATCGTGTGCGGCGATCAGCGGATCCGCGTGCGCCGCACGGCGCCTGTCGCTGCCACGCCTGTGCCTTCGAGTACCGCACAGCCATCGCTGTTCGATGTGGTCGAGACGTCGCCGCAAGATGTGCGCGCGGAGGTGGAGGCGCATCTGCGGGCGGTGGCGACGGTGGAGCTGCCACCGCGCCTGCTCGCGCTCGCGCGCGAGCATCGCGTGGACGTGCGCAGAGTGTCGGTGCGGAATCAGCGCGCGCGCTGGGGCGCATGCTCGAGCACGGGCACCATCACGCTCAACTGGCGGCTCCTGCAGATGCCGTCGTGGGTCTGCGACTACGTGCTGCTGCACGAGCTGATGCACCGGCGACAGCCGAATCACTCGCGACGGTTCTGGCGCGAGGTCGCGTCGGTGTGCCCCGACTGGCGTGAGGCAGAGCGCTGGATCCGGAAGCACGGGCGCACGATTCTCTGATTCGGGCCGGCACCGGCTTTACTTCGACTGGGCACGCTCCTATGCTTCGCCCATGCCCAGTGTGTCCAGCACGTCCACTCAGTTCCGTTGCAGTCTCGCTGTCCTCGCGTTGCTCGCGGCCCTCGGCCTCACCGCGGCATCGCCGTCGGCGCAGGGGCGCTGCATGCTCACGCTCGGCGCGCCGCAGTGCAGTACGGCGCCAATTACCGCCGTGTTTGCGCCCACTGGCTGGCGGACGGTTGCGCTCGAGCAGGTGACGTTTCGCGTCGCCGACCCCGATGCCGAAGCGGCGTTCTATCAGGCGCTGATGGGCTGGACGTTGCGGCGCCACAGCAGCGCCGAGAATGTGCTCGATGCCGGAGCGGCCGGTTCGGTCGTCTTCAAGCGCGGGACGGTGCCGGCGCCCGCCGGCGGCCGCGGACCCGCACCCAGAGCCATCGTCGAATCGATGGGCTACGTGATCGAGCCGTGGGACGCGAAGGCGGTGGAGCGCGCCCTGCGCGAGCGCGGGCTGGCGCCTGTCGCCGACAACGGCCCTGACGGATTCGAGAGCTTTCACGTCAAGGATCCGGACGGCCTCGATCTGCAGGTGTGCAACGGGAATGGACTTTCGAAGCAACGACGCACACCGGCCGGCAGTGTCACGGCTGCGCCCGCACCGTTTGAATCCACCGGCTGGCGCACGGTGTGGCTCGATCATCTGTCGTACTCGGTCGCCGACTACAAGAAGAGCGCGTCCTTCTACATGAACCTGCTCGGCTGGAAACCGACCTACGACGAGGGCAGCCAGCACGAGTTGCTGATCGGCGATCTCGGTGACGTCATCATCCGCGGCGGGAATCCACTTGATCCCGCGTATTCACCCGCAAGTGCGCGGGCGGGGCGGATCGATCACATCTCATTCGGGATTGCGCCGTGGGACACCGACGGCGTGAAGGCGCAGCTCGAAACGCGCAAGCTGAAGGCCACGATCGACACATCGAGCCGCCATCAGGCGCCGGATGGCACGTGGGTGCCCGACGACATTCACACGGCGGCGTTCAAGAGCTACCACACCGATACGCCGAACGGCTACAACCTGCAGATCAGCTACATCACGCGCGACACGCGCTTGAATCTGTCGAACGCCGTGCGTCCGCGCTCGGGCGGGCGCTGACGCGCCGTTCGATTCGTCGTGGTGGTCAGGACTCGTCCACGAATGACGCCGTGACGTCCTGCCATTCGCCCGGGCCGAGCGGTCCCAGCGACACCGGGCCGTACGACACGCGATGCAGGCGCGTCACCTCATGCCCGATCGCGTCGAACATCTTGCGGATCTCCCGGTTCTTGCCCTGATGGAGTGTCACCATCAGGTGTGTCTCACGCGCTGAGGCCTTCCGCACGTCCACGGCGGCTGCGGGCAGCGTGGCCGCCACCTCCGGATTGACGCGGCCGCGGACGGTGACGACGTACACGCGCGGCACCGCGCGCGAGGGATCGGTCAACGCATCGGCGAGATGCGGGTCATTTGTGAAGAGCAGCAGGCCGGTGGACGCGAAGTCGAGACGTCCGACCGCGAGAAGCCGCTCGTGCATGCCGGCCTCGCGCAACACATCGAACACGGTGCGCCGGCCTTCAGGATCGCGCGTGGTCGACACGACACCGCGGGGCTTGTGCAGCGCGATGACGAACCGCGCGCGCTGACGTGCGGTTGCGCCCGAGCTCTGCACGTCGTCATCGATGGCGATGCGCACGCGCTCGGGAATGACGGCCATGTGCGCGTCGGTGATCACGCGACCGTTCACCCGCACGCGCCCGGCATGGATCAGGGCGCGGGCCTGGCTCCGTGACGCGAGGCCGAGCTTCGAGAGGGCGCGCTCGAGCGGAACGCCCATCTAACGAACCGTGATGCGGGTTTCGGCTCGCGCGCCGGTGGACGTTGTGGCGACGATCCGGTGCTCGCCGCGGACGAGAGGCCAATCGAGACTGTGATCGGCCCGGGCCACACCAATATGTCGTCCGTCGATCTCCCACGAAACGTCCCCGTCGGCGCCGCGTGTGCGGAGTGGCAGCGTCTGAAATTCCGGCCGGAGCGTCGCGTCGTAGAGATAGGTGGCGCCGGCCAGCGGGTTGAGGATCTGAAAGCGCAGTGGTGTCGCGGTGGACGACGCCAGTGACGTGCGCGCCGTCGACGCGCTCTTCGGCATCTGCTGTGCGGCCCACGCGCGATATTCGTCGGGCCACACGGTGATCACGCCTTCGTCGCTCGCGTGGTGCCACGTGCAGTGTCCGATCTTCGCGTCGGCCGGCACCCACTCGTTGGTGCGCGTCGGGCAGGCGTCGCCGGCGAGCAGGCCCGAGGTCGCGCACAAGGTGGCGCGACGGACGTCGCTCGTGGGCGCGATCACGGGCGTGAGGTCGTCGTGGATCTTGCCGTAGCGCTCCACGGCCGCGGCCATCACCTCATGAAAGATCGGGCCCGCGCCGGTCACGCCCGAAGACCCGCGCATCGGCGTGCGGTCGAAGTTGCCGACCCAGACGCCCACCGTCACATCGCGCGTGAAGCCCACGGCCCAGTTGTCGCGATACGCCTGCGACGTGCCGGTCTTCGCGGCCACGCTGAACGGGAACTCGAGACTGCCGCCGCGGCCGAACACGTAGGCGCGCGCGTCGTTGTCCGAGAGGATGTCGGCCACGAAGAATGCCGTGCGCTCCGAGACCACGCGCGTGTTGGACCGGACGGCGACGCCACCGCGCGCGAACATCGCGTAGGCCTCGACCATTTCGTCGAGCCGGACCTCGGCATTACCGAGCGTGAGACCAAGGCCGTAGTAGGCGGCGTTGTTATCGAGAGTGGAGAATCCGGCCTGGCGCAGCATGCGGGCCACGGTCGGCACGCCGATCTCCGACGCCAGCGCGACGGCGGGCACGTTCTCGGACCCGGCGAGTGCGAAGCGCGCGAGCAGCGGCCCGCGGTACTGCCCGTCGTAGTTGCGCGGCTCGTACAGGATGCCGGCCTGCGCCGTGGGGAAGTGTGACGGCACATCGGCGAGCACTTTGCCCGGATGCATGCCGCGCTCGAACGCCGCCGCGTAGGTGAAGGGCTTCAGCGCCGAGCCCGGCTGGTGCGGGGCCACCACGCCGTCGATCGCGCCGCCGTGCTTCTGGTCCTCGTAGTTGCCCGAGCCTTCCCACGCCAGCCAGTCGCCGGTGTGGTTGTCGAGCACGGCCACGGCGATGTTGTGCGCACCGTGTTGATCGAGCGACTCACGGTTCGCGCGGATCACGCCCGTGACGATGCGCTGCAGTTC
>CAYFLU010000196.1:0-5926 GCA_964343975.1 uncultured Solibacteraceae bacterium | reverse complement strand
GGCGATCGCGATCGCCCATTGCCATTCGGTGAGGTGCGGCACGCCCTAAGCGTAGCGGAGCGGCGCGCGATCGCCTACTCCGTGTATTCTCTCGCCATGCGTCGATTGCCGCTCGTGCTCGCTCTGGCCGTGATGGGGTTGTTGTTGCGTGACGTGCATCCGGCCGCGGCGCCGCAGGCGCCGGCCGCAGCGGGCACGGCCAAGATCAAGGTCGACATCGACCGCGCGATCGGCACGGTCGACCCGCTCCTCTTCGGCAGCTTCACCGAGCATCTCGGGCGCATGATCTACGGCGGCATCTACGAAGAAGGCAGCCCGCTGTCGGATGCGAACGGCTATCGCAAGGACGTGCTCACAGCCGTCAAGGACCTCGGCGTATCGATCATCCGCTGGCCGGGCGGCAACTTCGTCAGCAGCTACAACTGGTACGACGGCATTGGCCCGAAGAGCCTGCGGCCCGGCCGGCTCGACCTCGCCTGGAACGACGTCGAGAGCAACCGCTTCGGCACGGACGAATTCCTCCAGTGGACAGCACTCACCGGTGCCGAGCCGTACATCTGCGTGAACCTCGGTCTCGGCACGATCGACGACGCGCGGTTCTGGGTGGAATACGTGAACGGCAAGCAGCCGACCAAGTGGGTGAATGAACGGAAGAAGAACGGTCACGACGCGCCGTACGGCGTGAAGTACTGGGCGCTCGGCAACGAAATCGACGGCCCGTGGCAGATGGGCCACAAGGACGTGGACGACTACACGAAGATGGCGCTCGAAACCGCGAAGGCGATGCGGGCGACCGATCCGTCGATCAAGCTGATCGCGAGCGGCTCGAGCAACTACGGCGCCGACTGGCGGCTGTGGAACCGCACGGTGCTGCAGCGGCTGCGCAACGACATCGACTACATCGCGCTCCACACCTACATCAACAACAGCGCGAACGACTTCGAGCGGTATCTCGGCGCGGCGCAGCAGAACGTCGACTTCTACATCGAGAGCACGGCCAACCAGATCAAGGAAGTGCAGACCGGCCCGAACCCGCGGCCGATCTACATCGCCTACGACGAGTGGAACGTCTGGTACCGCACGGGCAACTCGCAGAAGCTCGAAGAGATCTACAACTTCGAAGACGCCGTGGCGATGGGCGGCTTCTTCAACTCATTCTTCCGGCGCGCCGACATCGTGAAGATGGCCAACATCGCGCAGCTCGTGAACGTGATCGCGCCGATCATGGCCAACAAGACCGGTCTCTTCCTCCAGCCGATCTACTTCCCCATCGTCGAATACGGGAAGCAGCGGAACAACGTGGCGGTGGACGCGTGGGTGCAGGCGCCGACCTACAAGATCCAGAACCGGCCGCAGGAAGCGAAGTACCTCGACGTCTCGACGACCTTCAACGCGAAGACGAACGAGCTGTTCGTGAACGTCGTCAACCGGAGCAAAGACAAAGACCTCACGACCGCGATCACGACGCAGGACCGCGTGCCTGAAGCCACCGTGGGCGTGTGGCAGATGAACAACGCCGACCTCAAGGCGACGCACACCTACGGACGCGACACGACCGTGCGGCCGGTGACGAGCACGGCCGCGGCCACGGTGAGCGGCAGCACGCTGACCTACACGTTCCCGGCGCACTCGCTGACGATCCTGAAGGTGAAAATCCGTTAAGTTCCGTTCGCGCACGGAGTTCCCTCGCCCGGCCGTTCTGTGACAGAGTGGCCCTACAGGGAGCTGTCGATGTCTGTGTCACGTCGCGTTCGCGCGCTGCTCGTCGTCTCGTCGCTTCTCGTTGCTTCGGCCCTCACGTTCGCGCAGCAGGGACCGCTCACCGAGAAGATTCCGTTCGAGCGCACCATCACCACCGGGGCGTTTGCCAACGGCCTGCGGTACTACATCCGGCCGAACCGCATCCCCGAGAAGCGCGCCGACCTCCGGCTCGTCGTCAACGCCGGCTCGATCCTCGAAGAGAACGACCAGCGCGGCCTCGCGCACTTCGTCGAGCACATGGCCTTCAACGGCACGACGCACTATCCGAAGCAGGCGCTCGTGCAGTTCCTCGAGTCGATCGGGATGCGCTTCGGCGCCGACGTGAACGCGGCCACGAGCTTCGATCAGACCGTGTTCATGCTCGAGATCCCGACCGACGCGCCCGACGTGCTCGACAAGTCGATGACGATCCTCGAAGACTGGGCGCACAACGTCACATTCGACCCCACCGAGATCGACAAGGAGCGGGGCGTCATCGAAGAAGAATGGCGTCTTGGCCGGGGCGCCGGCGCGCGGCTCCAGGACAACCAGTTCCCCGTGCTACTCAAGGGCTCGCTCTACGCGGACCGGATTCCGATCGGCACGATGGACGTGATCCGGAACTTCAAGCACGACCGGCTGAAGGCGTTCTACAAAGACTGGTACCGCCCGGACCTCATGGCGGTCGTCGCCGTGGGCGACTTCGATGCGGCCGCGATGCAGGCCGTGATCACTAAGCACTTCGGCGACATTCCGGCCGCGGTGAATCCGAAGAAGCGCCCCGACATCACGGTGCCCGTGCAGCCCGGCACGCTCTTCGCCATCGCCACCGACAAGGAAATGCCGGAGACGACGGTCGAGGTCTACAGCAAGATTCCCGCGCCGGATCAGTCCACGATCGGCGCCTACCGCGCGAGCATTCTCAACGGCCTCTTCACCTCGATGCTGTCGGCGCGATTCGCCGAGATGGCACAGAAACCCGACGCGTCGTTCATCGCGGCGCAGACCGGCCGCGGCCCGCTGCTGCGCTCGACGTCGGCCACGACGCTCTCGGCGCTCGTCAAGGAAGACGGCATCGAGAAGGGCCTGCAGGCGCTCTTCACCGAGATGCAGCGCGTGGCGCAGTACGGCTTCACCGCGACCGAGTTGGATCGTGAGCGTCAGAACCTGCTCCGCTCCCTCGAACGTGCCGTCGCCGAAAAGGACAAGCATCCGTCCGGCGAATTCGCCGACGAATACGTGCGCAATTTCACCGACGGCGAGCCGTCGCCGGGCATCGTCTACGAACAGCAGCTCTACCAGCGCTTCCTGCCCGAGATTACGTTGGCCGAGCTGAACGCGATGGCCAAGACCTGGATCCCCGCCGACAACCGCGTGGTGCTCGTGTCCGCGCCCGACAAGCCGGGCGTGAAGGTGCCGACCGAAGCGACGCTCACCGCGGCGATGAAGGCGGCCGGTCCGGTGTCGGCCTATGTCGACACGACGACCAGTGCGCCGTTCTTCGACGCCACGCCCACCCCGGGCAGCATCGTGAAGGCCTCGGCCAAGCCGGCGCTCGGCATCACCGAGTGGGAACTCTCGAACGGCGTGAAGGTCGCGCTCATGCCGACGACGGTGAAAGATGACGAGATCCTGTTCCGCGGTGTCAGCCCGGGCGGCACGTCGCTCGCCAGCGACGCGGACTTCGTGTCGGCATCAGCCTCGGCGGGCCTCGTCGGCGCCGGCGGCCTCGGCAAGCTCAGCGCCCTCGACCTGCGCAAGGCGCTCACCGGCAAGATCGCATCGGCGAACGTCGGCATGAGCGACACCGCCACGATCGTGAGCGGCGGCGCGTCGCGCAAGGATCTCGAGACGATGTTCCAGCTGATCTACCTGCGCTTCACCGCGCCGCGCCCGGATCCCGTGATGTTTCAGACGATCCTCACGCAGAGCCAGGCGATGCTCGCGAATCAGGCGGCGCAGCCCGAGTACGCGTTCTTCACCACGCTCACGGCGATCCTGTCGCAGAACGCGTTCCGCGCGAAGCCGATGGACGCATCGATGCTCACGCAGATGAACCTCGACAAGGCCACCGCGTTCTACAAGGCGCGGATGGCCGACGCGGCGAACTTCACCTTCACCTTTGTCGGCAACTTCGACATCGAGACGATCAAGCCGCTCGTCGAGAAGTACCTCGGCTCGTTGCCGGCCACGCGTGCGCACGAGACCTGGAAGGACGTCTCCCCGCAGCCGCCGGCCGGCGTCGTCGAGAAGATCGTCGAGAAGGGCGTCGAGCCGAAGAGCACGAGCACGATCGTGTTCAGCGGCGCCTTCCAGTACACACAGGAACAGCGCGTGGCGATCCGCGCGATGGCCAACGTCCTCGAGAACCGCCTGCGTGAAACGCTCCGCGAAGATCTCGGCGGCACCTACTCGGTGTCGGCCACGCCGTCGTTCTCGCGCGATCCGCGGCCGGAGTATTCCTTCAGCATCGACTTCGGCAGCGATCCCAAACGCACCGACGCACTCGTCAAGACGGTTTTCGCGGAAATTGAGAAGCTGAAGACCAACGGCCCCACGCCGAAAGACGTGGCGGACACGATCGAAACGTTCCTGCGCGAGTTCGAGAGCAACACGAAGCAGAACAACTACTGGCTGAGCCAACTGTCGCTCAAATATGAGTACGGCGAGAATCCGGAGACGCTGCTGGCCGTGCCCGACTACTACCGGAAGATCGATGCCGCGATGATTCAGGCGGCCGCCCGGCAGTATTTGAACGTCGAACGATACGTCCGCGTGAGCCTCATGCCGGAGAAGCAGTAAGCCGGAGCGCCGGGGAGAGGGCGAAGTAAGATCAGAAGGTGAGCACCTTCGCCGATCTCGGCCTCTCCCCCGCCCTCGTCAACGCAGTCTCGGCTCTGGGCTATGAGGAGCCGACACCGATCCAAACCGCCGCGATTCCGGTCCTGCTGACCGGGCGCGACCTTGTCGGCCAGGCCGGCACCGGCACCGGCAAGACCGCCGCCTTCTCCCTGCCGCTCCTCGAGCGGCTCTCCTCGACCCCGGCCGCGCCGCGTGACCACTCGGTGCGCTTCCCGCCGGTGCGCGCGCTCGTGCTCGTGCCGACGCGCGAACTGGCGATGCAGGTCGCCGAGGCGATTCAGAAATACAGCAAAGGCACCGGCCTCACCGTCGTGCCGCTCTACGGCGGCGCGCCGATGGACCAGCAGATCCGCGCGCTGATGCGCGGCGCCTCGGTCGTCGTGGCCACGCCGGGCCGCGCGCTCGATCACCTGAAGCGCGAAACGCTCGACCTGCGCCGCATTCAGGTCCTCGTGCTCGACGAAGCCGACGAGATGCTCGACATGGGCTTTGCCGAGGATCTCGACGCGCTGCTGTCCGCGACGCCGAAGGAGCGCCAGACCGCGCTCTTCGCCGCGACGATGGCCCCGCGCATCGCGGCGATCGCGCAGAAGCACCTGCGCCAGCCCGAGCGCATCACGATCCCGCGCGAGAAGCACGCGCCGGGCAGCGTTGCGCGCGTACGTCAGGTCGCCTTCGTCGTGCCGAAGCACCAGAAGATGGCCGCCTTCGCGCGCGTGCTCGAGTTCGAAGACGCGAAGAGCGCCATCGTGTTCTGCCGCACGCGCATCGAAGTGGACGAGCTCACCGACGTGCTGCGCGCGCACGGCTACGGCGCGCAGGCCCTGCACGGCGGCATGGAACAGAAGCAGCGCGACCGCGTGATGCAGCTCTTCCGCTCCGGCCAGTCCGACATGCTCGTGGCCACCGACGTGGCGGCGCGCGGCCTCGACATCGACCACGTGTCGCACGTGTTCAACTTCGACGTGCCGAATGCCCCCGAGGTGTACGTGCACCGCATCGGCCGCACCGGGCGCGCCGGCCGCGATGGCGTCGCGATCTCGATCGTGGATCCGCGCGAGCGCCGGTTCCTCCGCAACATCGAGCAGCTCACGAAGCACCCGATCGACATCCGGCCCCTGCCGACCGTGGCCGACCTGCGCGCGCGCCGGCTCGACGCCACCCGCACCGCCCTCACCGAGCGCATCACGGCCGGCGGCCTCGACGGCGTGAAGCTCTTCGTGCAGTCGCTCGCGCAGGACGTGGACCTCATCGACATCGCCGCCGCGGCCATCGCCATCGCGCACGAACACGCGCACGGATCGACCGACGAGCCGGAAATCGA
>CAYFLU010000195.1:0-5948 GCA_964343975.1 uncultured Solibacteraceae bacterium | reverse complement strand
AACCGGCGCGTGCAGCTCGTGAAGAAGTAGGGGCACCCCGGTCGCGCGACCGGGGCGTCAGACGGCGCGGCTCAGCTGCGCCTTGAAGGCGTCGTCGATCGGATACGGCGTCTGGGCGTCGTAGTCGAAGCGCACGAGCACCGTGCGCGCGGTCGACACGAGCGTGCCGCGGGCCGCATCCACGATCTCGTAGGTGTACGTAAAGCTCGTGCGCCCGAAGCCGGCGAGGTAGAGCTTCACGTCGAGGTCATCACCGTATTTGGCCTGCGCGCGGAAGTCGAATTCGACGCGCGCGAGGATGAAGCCCACACCGCGAGGACCGGGATCGCCGGCAGTGCGCGCCTGAAAGCCGAGTTGGGCGCGCCACAGGTTGAAGCGCGCCTGCTCGAGATAGGTCAGATACACCGCGTTGTTCACGTGACCGAGCGGGTCGCAGTCGCGGAACCGCACCTGCAGGCGGTGCGTGTAGAGCAGCGTCTCGGGCGACGGCGAAGCGGGCGCGTCAGCCACGCGACTGCCGCTTCTGCTCGAGCCGGCGTTCTTCCTGCAGGCGTTCGAGCTCGATGGCCGAGTGATCGGTGAACGACATGGCGGCGGCCAGCGCGTGATGTCCGGCGCGATCGGCGATCAGCCGATGCATCTGCTGGCACACGCGGCGGTAGGCCGGATGGCCGGCCGGCGCCGTGCGCAGCTCGATCACGTGCATGGCTTCGCGGGCGTTCATGTCCATGACGAAACGCACGCGGTACGCGAGCGACACGGCGTACTGCGCCGCGTCGTGCAGACCGGCCGCGACGAGCGCGTCGTAGAGCTCGCGCGAACGTGCCATCGCGGCATCCCAGTCGGCTCCGGCGCCCGCCTCGATGATGGCTTCCGGGCGGATGTGCCCGTGCCGCGGCGAGAGCGCCTGCCAATCGATCGTCATCAGACGGTGGCGCTGCAGATCGCGGAAGGCGCCGTAGTCGGTGAGAATGTCGAAGCGATAGCTCGTGCGCTCGAAGGCGCGCCCCGGGCGATGGCGACGGTTCGTGCGGGTGCCGTTGTAGGCCACGAGCACCGCGGCGCGATCGGCCGGCGACATCGCGCGCGCCAGCGCCAGCAACTGGTCGTCGGGCAGGTGCGTCGATGTGTACAGCGCCGCCGCCACCACCTTCACTTCACCGTCCGGATCGAAGTCGCTGAGCGTGACCTCGTCGCGCGGTTCCGGTTCGGCGCCGCCGGCCAGCCGGTCGGCGATCTCGAGCGTGCGGGCGCGCGTGTCGGCGAAGTACTTCGTCCACACCCCGCCGCGATCCGCCTGATCGACGCGCGTCAGAAATGCCGGAATGACCTTCCGCAATTCCGTGAGCATCAGATCCGAGTACGCGCGCACTTCCGCCAGCGGGTGCGCGCGCATCCGCAGGATCAGCGCTTCGTAGGCCTGGCCGGTGGCGTAGATCCCGAGGTTCGACTGCGTCGCGGCCGGGAGCAGACCGCGCAGCGTGTCGAGGGCTTTCGCGCGCGTCGCCGAGCGGTACACCGCATCGGAGTCGGCCGGCTGCTTCGGATACTTCTTCTCGAAATGCGCGCGCAGCGGATCGATCCACTTCGCGTAGGTCTCGAACGTGGCATCGAGCGCCGCGACGTACTGCGCGCGCAGCGGATGCCCGTCGAGTTCGTCCGGCACGAGATACCGCCACACGCCGCCCGCGCGGTCGGTGTAGGGAATGTAGCGCGTCGACTGCTCGAGGTACGCGGCGAGACGGCCGCGCTCGAGCACCTTGGTCAGCAGGTTCGAAACCTTCTCGCACGCCAGGTGCGCGCCGCCGAGCTGCGCCACCGAGTCGTCGCCGTAGTCGTTGAAGATGCGCCCGTAGAGCTTCTCGGCATGCGCGAGGCCCGCCGTGGACGTCGCCTCTCCGCCTGCCGCCAGATCCGGCGCGAACTCGTCGAGAAACAGCTGTCGCAGCGACTTCGGCGACCGGGAATAGCGCGCAAACAGCGCGCCCTTCACCGTTTCGGGCAGGTTCACGAGCGCGAACACCGGACCGTCGGTGTTCGTGAAGTACCGCGACAGCACCTCGTTACTCATCGCCGTCGTCGTCCTGTTTGCGCCAGAAGCGGGAGTACTCGTCGAGGAACGTGAGCGTCTCGAAGCTCGTCATGCGGTCGAAGAACAACACGCCGTGCAGGTGATCCGCCTCGTGCTGGATCACGCGCGCCGGCAGGCCCGAGGCCGTGAGCTCGATCTTCTTGCCCTTGCGATCGAACGCGCGCACCGTGATCGCGTTCGGCCGCGGCACCATGCCGCGAATGTCGGGAATGCTGAGGCAGCCTTCCCAGTCGGTCGCCATCGCCGGGCCGCTCGCGCCGGGCGCCACGACGGGCGTGATCTCCGGGTTGATCAGCGCGATGAACGGCATGTCATCGTCATCCGACATCGGACCGACCGACTTCGATGGGCGCAGGCCGGCCACAAACAGCTGCACGCTCTCGTGAATCTGCGGCGCCGCCAAGCCGATGCCCGCGTATTCGCGCATCGTGTCGAACATGTCGTCGATCAGACGCTGAAATTCCGGGGAGACGATCTCGGCGGGTTCGACGCGGCGGGCTTTGGCGCGCAGCACAGGATGTCCCATGCGCGCCACCTTGAGGATGGCCATGGCCAGCAATTATAGGACGCGCGCTAGCCGCCCGCCTGCATCACCGCGCGCACGACGTGCTCGATGATCGGCGAGGTCTCCGGTGCGAACGACCGCAGCGCCCGCGCCGGCGCGGCCGGTGAGGCGGCGCGCGCGGCCTCGAAGACTCGCTGAATCAGGCCCGAGAGCCCGCCGGTCAGACGTGTGATCCGCCACAGCAGGTCGTCGCCGAGGCGGTGTCGCATCGCATCGTAGGTCGCCGCGAACTGACTGCAGAACACGACGTCGTCGATCGTGAAGGTCCGGCTCGACAGCAGTTCGTACGGCGGGCCGTCCGCGAACACAAGCTGATGTTCGGCCGCATCGGCCATCATCGGCGACCCCGGGAGCCCGAGCAGGCGATATGTGTCGATCGGCGCGCGCAACTCGAACGCATAGTCCATCGTCGCCACGTAGTCGTCGGCGGTGGTCTCCGGCAGGCCGAACAGCACGTCGACCCAGAACTTGATCCCGGCGTTGCGCAGTCGCTCGACGGCGCGATCGAACTTCTCCAGATTCTGCGGACGCGCGGCGGCCTTCAACCCGGCGCGCGAAATCGTCTGCAGGCCAAGCTCGACGCCCCAGACATTCGCGCACACCATCAGCTCGAC
Source organism: uncultured Solibacteraceae bacterium (assembly GCA_964343975.1). Lineage (GTDB taxonomy): Bacteria > Acidobacteriota > Vicinamibacteria > Vicinamibacterales > SCN-69-37 > SCUN01. The sequence goes on along the minus strand of CAYFLU010000195.1, from coordinate 2,677 downwards.
CATCTCCTCGTCGATCGAATCGGCGTAGGCCTCGAACCACACGCGCCCGCGCACGCCGCGATCGGCCCGCCCGCGCAGGATGTCCTTGGCGCGCTTCTGGTAGGTCGTGAACGTCGGATCGATGATCTCGACGTCGATGCCGCGACCCAAGAGCGCCGCGAGTTCGTCGATGACCAGCTCAGTCGACTTCCGCGCGGCGGGGGTCTTGCCGTAGAGGCAGAACGCGCATGGATAGGGACATCCGCGCATCGTTTCGCAGAGCCAGAACGGATGCGGCCACGCGGCGATCGCGGCCGCCGCCTCCAGATCATCGGACGTCAGCGTGAGCCGCCCGAGGTCGGTCGGCCTCCCCGGTTCGGACGACACGCGAATCCGGTCGCCGTCACGAAACCAGCATTGCGGCACCGCATCGAAATGGCGCGGGCGCCCGGCCAGCGCTTCACGCACCAGGCTCAGCATCGGCTCCTCGCCGTCGCCGTCGATCACGGCATCGACCGCCGGATGCGCCGCAAGCAGCGCCGCCGCGCGCGGCCCGGGATCCGGACCACCAAAGACGATGACGACGTCGGGGAGGACGGCACGGATCTGCGCGGCGAGGCGCAGCGACAGCTCCACGTTCCAGAGGTAGGCGGAAACGCCGACGATGTCTGGCCGGCTGCGCTCGAGATCGGCCAGGACGTAGTCGGCGTACGTGCTGAACGACAGGCGCTGCGCGGAATGGCGCACGGACTTGCTCGAGGCGTGGATGTCGATATCGAGCAGATGCCACTGCACGTGTCCGCGCACGTCGTCGAACGACTCACAGTACGTACGGAGATTGCGCGTAGCGAGCGACGGGCAGTGACTGATCGAGAGCAGCGACACCGCCAGAGGCGTCATGGAGACGCCAGCCTAGCAGATTCACCGGGGCGTCGCCGCGCGCGGCTCAGGCGGTCGCCTGATCGATCGCGGCGAGTTCGTCGGCATCCAGACGCAGGTCGATGCCGGCCAGTGTGCTCTCGAGTTGATCCACCGTGCGGCAGCCCACGATCGGCACCGTGACGAACGGCTGCGACGTGAGATACGCCAGGACCACGGCCTCAATGGCGGCGCCGCGGCGCATCGCGATCGCGGACAACGCCTTGGCGCGCGCGCGATTGGGCGCGGCCGGATATCCGGCCGGCCAGCCCGACACACGCAGCCGCAGTGCCCCGGTCCACGTGTCCAACTTGCTGAAGAGACCGCCGGCCTGCGCTGAAAACGGCACACACGCCAACCCGGTCTCCGTGTGCCAGTCGCGCATCGCGCGATCCATCACGACCAACGTTTGATCAGGCACCTGCGCCGGCGCGATCACGGCGGCGTTCCACATCGGCTGGTTCGCGATGAAACCGCTCTGCCCGCTCGTCTCCGCGTACGCGTTCGCGGCGCGGACGCGCGCCGTGCGCCAGTTGGAGCACCCGAGATGACGCACCTTGCCGGCGCGAACATGCTCATTCAACGCGTCGATGATCGACTCGACCGGCGTCGACGGATCGTCGCGATGCAGGTAGTAGAGATCGATCTCGTCAACGGCGAGCCGCCGCAGGCTGGCGTCGATATCACCGGCCAGATGCGCCGCGGTCAGCCGCGGCGTGCCGTCGTCGGCGGCGTGGCCGCCCTTGGTCGCGAGCACGATCCGGCGGCGGCAGCGGCGATCCTGCAACCAGCGTCCGATCACGCCTTCACTGCGGCCGCGTTCGCCGGGTATCCAGTCGTTATAGCTGCGGGCGGTGTCGAGAAACGCGCCGCCCCGCTCGAGGAACAGGTCGAGCAGCGCGTAGGCGGCCGGCGTGTCGATGGTGGCGCCGAACAGGGCGGTTCCGAGGCAGACCGGCGACACGCGCAGCGACGAACGGGGCAGATCGCGCGCAATCACGCGGCCATTTTAGCGCGGCCCTCCAGAACCGCCGCGCCGCGCCGATTACCAGATTCACGAGGCCTCCGGTTGCTCCCCGTCGTCGTGCTCGTCCTGCTGCTGCCCCTGCCCGCGTCGCCTGACGCGTCGCTGGCGTCTGTGCAGCGGCTCACGACGAGCGTTAACGCGAACCGCGACGCGCTCCGCCGCCTCGCCGGCGCCATGGACATCGAGCAGCTGCAGATCGCCGTCACCGGCGATGGCACCGGCGTCGCCGCCCGCGATGCGCTCGCCTACAAGCTCCTCTCGCTCGGCTATTCTGCCCACGAAACCGCTGACATCGTCGCCGGCCGCATCTCGAAGCAGTCGCTCGATCAGGCGCACGCGATGCGCATGGCGGGTCGCAGCAACGACACGGCGGCGGACTACCTGGATCGCGAGTACCGCGGCTCGTTCGACAAGGCGAAGCGCACGGCGAGCGGGTACGACGCGACGACGAGCATCGGCCTGCAGGCCGATGAATCGGAACGCGAGTCGACGCGCGGCGGCGTGGACCTCGAACTTACGCCGAACGACAAGATGTCGTTCACGCTGGCGTGGGCGCGGCACAACAACGACTACCCGAACCGTCCGAACCGCAGCGCGGTTGCGGCCGGCACGGTGAACGGCCTGCTGAACGCGAAGTACGACACGTACACGGTGGAGGCCGACTTCACGCCCATGGAACGGGCCGACTTCGGGCTCTACTACACGTACGAGAAGGACTTCTCGCGCACGCAGACCGGCGGCACGGGCACGGTG
>CAYFLU010000194.1:0-6123 GCA_964343975.1 uncultured Solibacteraceae bacterium | reverse complement strand
TGAACGTGTCGTACTTCACGCGGTTCTTGCCGTAATAGGGAACGAACGGGGTCTGTCCGTAGGCCTGAGTGGGGAGCAGGTCCGCGCCGGCAAAACAGAACAAACCGGCCAGGAGCGGCAGCATGCGCAACGCGCGCAGTCGCATAGAGGGCACCTCGAAGAAGCGGCCGGCGTGAGCGTCCGGCACGCTATTGGCTCACTTTCGGGCATCTTAACAGCAAAGAGCATGCCCTCCCGGAGCGTCGTCGCCGGAGGACAACCCGACGATTTATACTGACCGCCGGGAATAAAGGCCGGGCCCCGCGTGTTACCACTTTGATGGCCAGCACAGGCGCCGCGGCCGCCTCCCGTTTCATGGTCTTTGGCAGGCGCGCCCGGCTCACACACGACGACCAGGAGTCCTTCCAGCAGGAAGCCCTGACCTGGATGGACGGCCTGTACGGCGCCGCCCTGCGTCTCACGCGCAACCCGGCGGATGCCGAGGATCTCGTGCAGGAGACCTATGCCAAGGCCTTCAAGGGGGCGCGGTCGTTCGTGCCCGGCACGAACCTCCGGGCCTGGCTGTTCACCATCCTCCACAACCACTTCCTGAACGACCGCCGTCGTGCCCGGACCAACCCGATCGAGGCCGACAGCGACGCCGTCGAGCGCGCCTCGGCGGATCTGGCCGCCGATGTCGAGACGGCCGAGCGCGAACTGATCCGCCGGGCCTCGAATGACGAAGTCCGGGCGGCCCTGGATGCCGTGCCCAACTCGTTTCGGCAGGCGCTCTGGCTACGGGACGCGGAAGGATTTTCGTACGTCGAAATAGCAGGGATGTTGAACGTGCCGGTCGGCACGGTGATGTCCCGGATCTCGCGGGGGCGTCGTGCCCTCGTCGACATCCTGAAGCAACGCGGCTGGACCGGGGGAGCGGGCCAGGCCGGACCATCAGGTAGCACGAGGACTTCGTCATGACTGTGACTTGCCGGGAAGTGGAATCGCGGATGACGCCGTTTGTTGACGGCGAACTGGCCGAGGCGGATCGTCTCCCGGTGGAGGCGCATGTCGGGGCGTGCCCGTCGTGCCGTCGCGCCGTCGAGCGGGAACGCATCGGGCGGCAGGTGCTGAGCGACCGCGCCGAGGCCCTGCGGGGCGCGGCGCCCGCGGCTCTGCGGGCCGCGGTCCGTCGTCGGGCGCCGGCGTCGCGCCGCGCCTTCCGGCTGGCGTGGGTCGCGGCCAGTGCCGCGGCCATGCTCGTCGCCGCGGTCGCCCTGATCGCCATCGCCGAAGTCGTCCGACCCGTGCCGGTCTTCGCGGCGCAGGCCACGCTCGACCACCTCAAGTGCGTGCGGCTCGGGCCCAGCGCCAATTCCTCCGACCCCGCCGCGCTCGAAGCGTCGTGGCGCGGCTGGCAGGGCTGGCCGCTCGTGGTGCCCTCGGGACGCGACAGTGGCATGACCCTCCTCGGCTATCGCCGCTGCGTGATCACGGAAGGCCGGCTCGCGCATCTGCTGTATCGCCGCAATGGCGAGACGCTGTCGCTGTTCGTGATGCCCGACGGGCCGCACGTCGACCACACCGAGCTTGAGATGTTCGGGCAGGACGCAGTACTGTGGGAAAGTCACGGTCTAACATACGCGCTCGTGGGGCGCGGGGACCGTGCGGCAATGGCCGCCGTGGCCGCGTCGCTCGAGCGTGAGGTCAACGCCCGGGCGGCCAGCACCATGCCGGCTGTGCCCGAACGGTGACATTGACTCGATTCGTATCCTTCCGTCGACACTCCTGGCTGGTGGCCGTGGCCGCCGCGGCCAGCCTGTGGCTGGCGGCCTGTTCCAAGGGCACGACCCCGCCCGAGAAGATTGGCGAGCCTGTGAAATCGGTGACGCCGGCCGTTGCCGACAACATGGCGACGCCGGATCGCGCCGGCAAGCCGGCCGAGTTCAGCTTCACGCTCAAAGACATGGACGGCAAGACCGTCAGCTTGGCGAGCTACAAGGGCCGGCCGCTCATCATCAACTTCTGGGCGACCTGGTGCCCGCCGTGCAAGCTCGAGATCCCGTGGTTCGTCGCGTTCAAGAACCAATACGCGTCGAAGGGCCTCGAGATCCTCGGCGTGTCGATCGATGACAAGGCGCCGGAACTGAAGACGTTCGCCGCGGAATACAAGATGAACTATCCGGTCCTGCTCGGGCTCGATCAGGACAAGATGCTCGAGGCGTACGACGCGGTCGAATCGGTGCCTGTCACGTGGTTCATCCGCAAGGACGGCATCGTGCAGGGCCGCAACATCGGCATCAACACGCGCGAGTTCTTCGAGAACCAGATCAAGGCGCTGTTCTGATGGCCGCCAAACGTCCCGCCGCCGTCTCGTCCGGCCGTCTGGCCTGCGGATGCTCGATCGGATTTCGTGAAGGGCAGCCCGGCAGTCCCGTGACGGTCGTGGTAACCGCCAAAGGCCTCAGCTGCGCGCTTGCCATGCATATGGCCGGCGTGCCGGTGTTTGATCATCGCGAGGCGCTCCGTCCGGCCACGCGTCCGCTCCCGCCGATCCAGCCGGATTTCGAAGAAGAGAACTAGCTCCGCCGAAAATCGATGTAGCCTCGCTCGACGTCCGTCCGGATGAGCGTGACGCGCAGCGTGTCGCCGACGTCGAGGCCCTCGTGTCCGCCGATCAGCATGCCCTCGACGTGTGGTGTCACCACACGCACGAACGTGCCGGACGGGCCCGCGCCCGTGACCACCGCATCAAACGTTTGCCCGACGTAATGGCTCATGGCCACAGCGGCGATGCGCTTGGTCATGTCGCGCTGGATCTTGCGCGCCGCGTCGGCTTTGAGCGTGCAGGCGCGCGCGATGGCCTCGAGGTCCGTATCCGAATACGGCGCCGCCTGTCCGGCGAGTTGCGCCTTCACGAGACGCTGCGTGATCAGATCGGCGTAGCGGCGGTTCGGCGCCGTGGAATGCGTGTAGTCGTCGACCGCCAGACCGAAGTGGCCGGGCGACGGATCGCCCGGGCGTTCGAGCGCGTATTCGCCGGGGCCCATCAACTTGATCACCGACAGCGAGAGATCGGGGAAGTGCAGCGGGTCGGCCGTGCGCCGCGCCAGAAGGAAGTCGTTGAGCGCACGCGAGTCGGGCGTCGCCGGGAGTGTCGTGCCGGCCGAAGCGGCGAGCGCGACAATGCGATCCCACCGTTTCGGCGTGCGCACCACGCGCCGCAGCGACGAGACCGGAGCGAGGGCGCGGGCTACGATCTCGTTCGACGCGATCATGAAGTCTTCGATCAGTTCCGTGGCGCGGTTCTTCGACTGGCGCTCGACGCTCGTCACGTCACCGCCCGAGATCACGGGCCGCGTCTCGATCGTGTCGATGTTCAACGCGCCGTGCCGGTAGCGCTCGGCGCGCAGGGCCTGCGCCGCCGTGTCCTGCAGTCGCAGTTGCTCGGCCCACTCCGTCGACCCGGCCATCGCTGCCGGCGCCGGGCCGCGGCCCTCGAGCCAGTCGCCCACGCCGTTGTAGGTGAGCTGCGCGCGATTGCGCACGAGCGCCGGATAGAGCTGCGTGTCCGACACGTGCCCGTCCGGTGACACGACGAAATCGATGACCATCGCGCGCCGATCGCCGGTCGTGTTGAGCGAGGTCGCGTCGGTCGACAACGCCTCCGGCAGCATCGGGAAGATGGCGACACCGGTATATACCGTCGTCGTCTGCGCCGCGGCGTGACGGTCGGTCGCGCTGCCGCGCGGCGCAAAGGCATCCACATCCGCGATGCCGACACGTACGCGCGTGCGCCCGCCGGTGAGCGCCTCGGCGACTTCGATCTGGTCGAGATCCCGTGAGGTGTCGTTGTCGATCGATGACCAGGGCAGGGCGCGCAGATCGGCCACGTTCTGGCCTGGCGCCGGGGGCGTCGCTGTGCGTGCGGCGACTTCCGCCGTGACGGCCGCCGGCATGTCGGGTTCAAAGCCCTGTTCCAGCAAGAGGCGGCGGGCCACGGCGCGAAGATCGATGGACATGATCTAGAAACTCACCCGCACGTCGGCAACGAGCGGCAAATGGTCGGAGGCCAGTTTGGCCAGCCTCGTACGTGGCAGTGACAGATGGCGGATCGTGACGGCGCCACCGAAGTAGAGATGGTCGAGGTGCAGGAGCGGGAAGAAGCCCGGATAGGTCCGGCGCCGCGCGGTGAACGGATAGAGGTCAACAGACTGGAGTTGCGTGCTCAACGGATCGGGCGTGAATCGTCGCGCCCATTCGTTGAAGTCGCCGAGGACGATGCGCGGCCCGCCTCGCCGGTCGGCGACCCACTGCGCCAGGCGCGTCGTCTGGGCGCGTCGCTCGAGCAGCGCCGTGCCGAGATGCACGTTGAAGAGTTGCAGCCGCCCCGGGCCGAGGTCGATGTCCACGCGCTGACAGTTGCGCGGCTCCGCCGTGCGCCACGACAGGTCGAGCTGCGCGTGATCGCGGATGGGGAAGCGGCTCAGCACGACGTTGCCGAAGGCGTGATGGCGCAACTCGCGCGCGGCCGCCATGACCCAGCCCATGCCGAGCGCCGCGCCGATCCCCTCGGCGTGGCCCGGCCCGGATGGGCCCGGCCCGATCACTTCCTGCAGCGCGATGATGTCGGCGTTGATGGCCGAGAGCACGTCCGCAATGCGGTCGGGCCGAACGCGCCGGTCCATGCCGCGTGCGCGGTGGATGTTGTACGTGACGACGCGCAGGTCGAGGTGGCGCACGTCAGCGCCGCGGCTTGGTACCGACGAGCTGGAGGCTCTGCCGCTGACCTTCGAAGAGCCGGATCTTCGTGGCGGTGACCGCCAACTTGTCGAGGAGCACCGTGCTTTGCAGGTCGCTCTCGTCCGCCGCGCGCGTGACGGCGACGTAGTACTCCCCTGGTGGCACGCCCTTGATCACGAAGCGGCCGCGGTCGTCGGCGTACGCCAGCTTGATGTGACGACTCACCGGGTGCCAGTGCAGTCGCGTGGTCGGAAACGCGATCACGGCGTACGCCTGCGGCAGGTCATCGCCGGCCACGTTGACGGTGCCGGTGAGCGTGGTCGAGACGTCGGTGAGCGTGACGTCGACCGCGTCGTAGGTCTTGCGATATTCGACGGGGAACTGCACGTCGGTGATGTCGCCGCCCATCCACGTGACCTTCTTCAGCACCCACGGATCGGGCAGGTTCTCCACGCGGATGTAGTGGTTGCCGGCCATCGCTCCCATGAGCGAGTAGCGGCCGTCGACGTCGATCTTGCCACTCAGCACGTCGCCGAATCCGGAACCGTCCGACATCGGCGCTCGCACGCGAACTTCCGTGAGATCGGTCGGAATCGCCGACTGCTTCGACTCCCAGATGATTCGGCCGTTCAGTCGCGCGCCCGGCGCGAGCGTCATGTCGACGCCGGTGATGTCCGCGCCCTCGATCGGCTGCGTCCAGAGCGCGAAATGCGAGAGGCCATCCTTCTCGACGACGGCGCGGGCGCGAATGACGTAGCGCTCGGCGAGGATGTTCGCGAACTCGAAGAGGCCGTCGGGTTTGATGTCGGCGTCGCTCTGCGCGAACGAGCCCGAGCGTGAGGTGCGGCTCGGGCCGATGTTGACGGCGCCGGCGAGCAACTGGAGACCCGGTGCGACGAGTCGGCCCTTCAATCGCGACGGCCGGATGATCGTGAGCTTGAACCGCAAGCCCTCCGCGGGCGTGCCCGGATCGAGCGTGACACGCACCGCGTCGTCTTCGAAGACCGTGCCGGGATAGAACGTCGGGCCGTAGAAGAGCTGCCCGTCACGATCGCCGACGCCGGCGAAATTCGGATCGAAGGCCGTGATGAAGAACTGGCCGGGGCCGAGGTTGGTGAGGCGGAATTCCCCGCGATCGTCACTGACCGCCTGCGCGCTCGAGACGAACGAACGGCGCCCGTTGATGTCGTACACCGCGCGTTGCGCTTCGACGAGCGTGCCGGCGATCGGCGTCTCGTCTTCGTCGAGCACCACGCCGGTGATGAAGTTCTCGGGCGCGAGTGCGATGTCGAGATTCAGCAACTGCTCGCCATCACGAATCGTGACGAGCTTGGGCACGCCGGCCGGCGGCAACTCGCCGTAGGCGCGCGGCGCGAAGCCGGTCTTGACGGCGGTGATCACAAA
>CAYFLU010000193.1:0-6154 GCA_964343975.1 uncultured Solibacteraceae bacterium | reverse complement strand
CAAGGAAGCCGTCAATGTCTGATCTGAAAGTGACCGATCGCCGCTGGTGGGCGAAAGAACAGAGTGACACCGGAGACGTGGCCGACGAGCCGAAGTTGAAGCCGTCGTACGTCGAAGAGCTGGAACAGAAGGTGGCCGCAAAAGACGAAGAGATTCAGCGGCTCATCGCGCAGTACCGCTCGGCCTCGTCGGAGTTCGACGACGCGAGAGCGCGGCTGCGGAAGGAATTGTCGAAGGACGTCGAGCGCGGGCGGCGATCGCTGATCGTGTCGTTCCTCGAAGTGCTCGACAACCTCGATCGCGCGCTCGAGGCGGCGGGCGACCGCGCGGCCGATCCGTTCGTGCAGGGCGTGTCGCTCGTGCGGCAGCAGTTTCTCGGCACGCTCGAGCAGATGGGCGTGAAGCGCGTCGATCCGCTCGGCACGCCGTTCGATCCGGCATTACATGAAGCCGTGTCGAGCGTGCCGGCGCCCGCAGGCACCGCGCCGAACACCGTGATCGGCGTGATCCGGCCCGGCTACCTCATCGGCGACGAAGTGCTGCGGCCTGCGGCTGTGGCGGTGAGCGCCTAGACTCCAAAGAGCAACACGGAGACTTGGAGGCACGGAGAACACCTTTTTTGGGGGTACGCACCGGCCACACGGAGGCACGGAGACACGAAGAAAAGGCCCCACACACTCCGAGCCTCTGAGCCTCCGTGTTGGTGGTGCGAAATCCTAAAGGTCTCTCCGCGCCTCCGCGTCTCCGTGTCGCTCTTCTCTCGTCAGCGTTTACGGATCAGCGTCTGCACCAGCCCTTTGGATTGGCCAGACTGCATCACCGCGGCCGTGACGGTGTAAGCGCCCGGCTTCAGCACACTCGCATCGAAGTCGTAGGCGGCCGACAACGTGAGGCCGTTGGCGAACGGGTGCAGATCCTTTTCGAGCACGGGCTTGGCGGAGCCGACGGGCGTGATGGCGAAATGCATCACGACGTCGCTCCGCATCGCCGCTTCATCATCCGCGTAGAGCTCCACGCTGGCCTGGAGCGCTGAGGTGTCGTCCGGCAGCGTGTCGAGTGCGAGCAGGCGCTGCGTGTTGTCTTTGCCCTTCCAGCCGATCAGGAGCTGGCTCGCTGCGAACGGGCCGATGCGCGCGAGCGTAGCGTCCACGCGCTGCTCCGCACTGCCGACACGACCCGTCGCATCCGCGGCAGAAATTCTGAGCGTGTATTTCCCCGGCGTTGTCAGCGCCAGCGCGAAGGCAAAGCGGTACTCGTTGCCATTGCCTGGCGGCAGATCGCGCCGGCCGGCCTGAATCGACTTCCCCGTCTCATCAAGCAGCGAAAACATCGTCGCCACCGGACCGGCGACCGAGCCCGGCATCTGCAGATTCACGCCGAGCTGCAGTGCGGTGCCGGCGGGGTTCTTGCGCAGTGCGGTGGCGATCGACACGGGCACGGCCATGTCGGTGCCGCCGGTGGCCAGAGCGCCGCGGAGCGCGGAGTCGACCGTGAAGTTCTCGGCGGCGGCGGTCGGCGACAGCGTCTTGCGGTTCGTGATCACAGTGGCGCCCGCGGCTTTCACCGTGACCTTCGCGTTCAGGAACCGCAGGCTGTCGGCGCCCGCGGGGGCATCCACAGCGAGGCGATAGATCGCAGACGTCTGCGCTTCAATGCGCGTGAAGAAGCGGTCGCCCTGTCCGATGACGTGATACGCCTCGCCGCCGGCGGCATTCGCCACTTCCGACATGCCGTTGAAGAGGATCTGACCGTTCTCGATCCGCGATCGGTTGCGATCCGTCTCACCGGCGCCGGTGGGCGCCTGCGGCTGGCCCATCGCCGACGATACGTCCGCGTAGTCGGGGTCTTCCGCCAGCGCGTAGAACTTCACGCCGTTCTCGGCCGCATCGCGCATGATCGCGTCGAGGCGCTTCGACAGGAGTTCGCGCTCCATATTGGTCGGCACACCGCCCGAGAGCGCGATGAGCACGCGCTGGCCCTGGAACTGCTTCATCGCCGCTACGATCTGGTGGTACGCCTCGAGCTGCATGGCCGCGCGCACTTTCAGTTCAGACGCCGCGGCCATCGCCACCGCGCGCACCTGTTGCGGGCACTGCTCGAGCCGCGGGTCGACATCGAGGCACTCGCGGCGCGCGACCTGCGTGAGCGTGGTCTGCGGAACATCGCGGTCGATTTCCTCGAGCTCGCGTGCGGAGATGAAGAATGGCGCCGTGAGGTTCTCCGCGCGCCCTCGCACCTTGTCCAACGCGGCGCGCACGGCGGCACGGTCTTGCGTCGGATTCACGGGCGCAACGAGCCCACTCGACGCGGCCACGCCGATCAGATCATCCGGACCAAACTGCTCGAGTGTGCGCAGCGCCGCAGCCGCGAGTCCCTTGCCCTGTCCGGGCAAGATCGACAAGTCGTCAAACAGGAACACCACGACGCGGCGGTCGCGACGTCTGGAGGCGGTGGCCGGCGCCGCCGCTGCCGCGCCCGATGCGCCGGCGGCGCTGCGGCTGGCGCCGCTCGAGAATTCCAGAAAATCGACCGTCTGCACCGCACGCGTCTGTCCTTCGAGCGTCACGGTGAAGTCGCCGGCTTTGAGGCCGCGGATGGGCGTGCCGTCTTTGTCCACGACCGTGACGTCGAGCGTGACGACGTTGGCGCCGGTGCGGAAGACGGGGGCCTGTTGCTGTGCGACAAGCGGCGCCAGCGACAGCAGGATCGCGAGGGAGAGCGCTGCGGGTTTCACGGTAGCTCGATGCTACCAACGTCATCCCGCTTTGGTCACGACGATCGTGTTCGGCTGCATCTTGCCGAACGTCACGAGGCCCAGAAGGCGCTCACCCAGCAGGCTGTTCACCCGCGTGGCGGTGCACCCGTGCGCGGCGAACGCGGCGATGTACTCGCTGATGTGCCGGATGTCGGCGATCACCGCGCGACCGCCGGGCTTGAGCACACGCGCGATCTCGCGAATGGCGACGCCGCGGTCGTCGGCCTGATACAGGTTGTGGATGGCCGCGCGCGACACGATCACGTCAAACGCGCCGTCGGCAAACGGCATGGTCCGCATGTCGCTCGTTTCGACGCTGACCTTGTCGGCCACGCCTTCGAGCCGAGCATTCTCGAGCGGCGCAGTCGAGGAATTGCCGCTCACGTCTTCTGTTTGCCAGATGTCGATGCCGGTCGCACGACCGGTGGTGAGCTTCAGCGCGGCGCCGACGAGCACGAGCCCGAGCCCGCAGCCCACGTCGAGCACCTGCTCATCGCCCTTCCAGGAAACATGGCGCAGCAGCTTGTTGCGCTCGTCGAGCTTCCCGTGCTTGCGGGTGAGCATGCTCTGGCGGCGGAAGTGGTCGAGCGCGCGGTGCTTGGCGGTGGCCATGAGCCACGCGCCGGGGTTGTCGGGTACGCCCTCGTCGGGCCACTGCTTCAGCGCCGCGACGAGGGCGTCTTGCGCCAGATCCTCCGCGAGGCCGACGTCGCGGACCAAACGCGATCCGCTTGCCCTTGGAACTCGGGTGGAGTCCCTCACCCGCCAGCATCACGCCGGCCTTGATGAGCTCCTCATTGAACTTGCCCATCTCGAGCAGCATCTGCTCGGTCGGCATCTGCCCCGCCTCGGACTTCTCGTTCGCCTTCACCATCACCATGAAACGCATCGGAATCTCCCTTCTACCGACACGTCGATCGACCACGGGTCAGATCGACACGGACATTCACTCTACCAGCCACGCCCTCGGTGACGGCCCTCCGGCACGTGAATCCCGGGCGGCAATCATGGAATGATGGACGGGTATGGCATCCACAGCCCGCTTCAACTGGACCGACCCGTTTCTCCTCGATCAGCAGATCACCGACGATGAGCGGATGATCCGCGACACGGCGCGGGCGTACGCGAAGGACAAGCTCACGCCGCGTGTGCTCTCGATGTTCCGCAACGAGGGCGTGGACCCGTCGATCTTCCGTGAAATGGGCGCGCTCGACATGCTCGGCATCGTGATCCCGGAGCAGTACGGCGGCGCGGGCCTCGGCTATGTGGCCTACGGTCTCTGCGCGCGCGAGATCGAGCGCATCGACTCGGGCTTCCGCTCGATGATGAGCGTGCAGGGCTCGCTCGTGATGGTGCCGATCAACGAGTTCGGCACGGACGCGCAGAAACAGAAGTACCTGCCGAAGCTCGCGAAGGGCGAGTGGATCGGCTGCTTCGGCCTCACCGAGCCGGGCTACGGCTCGGATCCGGGCGGCATGGTCACGCGCGCGAAGAAAGTGGACGGCGGCTGGTCACTGACCGGCGCGAAGACCTGGATCACCAACAGCCCGATCGCCGACGTGTTCATCGTGTGGGCGAAGGACGACAGCGACGAGATCCGCGGCTTCATCCTCGAGAAGGGCTGGAAGGGCCTCACCGCCCCCGCGATTCACGGCAAGGTCGGCCTGCGCACGAGCGTGACCGGCGAAGTGGTGATGGACAACGTGTTCTGTCCCGACGAGAACGCGTTCCCCGATGTGCGCGGCCTCAAGGGCCCGTTCACCTGTCTCAACAGCGCGCGCTACGGCATCGCCTGGGGCGCGCTCGGCGCCGCCGAAGACTGCTGGCTCAAGGCGCGCGACTACGTGATGGACCGCAAGCAGTTCGGCCGCCCGCTCGGCGCCAACCAGCTCATCCAGAAGAAGCTCGCCGACATGCAGACCGAGATCGCGCTCGGCCTGCAGGGCTGCCTTCGCCTCGGCCGCATGAAGGATGAAGGCACGGCCGCGGTCGAGATCACGTCGCTCCTCAAGCGCAATTCCTGCGGCAAGGCGCTCGACATCGCGCGCATGGCCCGCGACATGATGGGCGGCAACGGCATCGTCGACGAATTCGGCGTGATCCGGCACGTGGTGAACCTCGAAGTGGTCAACACGTACGAGGGCACGCACGACATCCACGCGCTGATTCTCGGGCGCGCGCAGACCGGGATCGCGGCGTTCGCCAACTAGAAGAGCGACACGGAGGCACGGAGGTGCGGAGAAAATCTCAACGCCTTGAAGATCAAGAACAGCGCAGCCCGCTGAAGGCGCTTGGCGCTGCGGTACCATAGCGACATGCGCAAACTTCTCGTCATCTTCCTGGCGGCCGTCGTGCTTGGTGGCGGCGGTGTGTACGTCGGTGCCGGCATGCAAGCGCCCCCGACGATCACGATCAACAAGCCCGGGAAGTTCGCCGGCTCGGCCGTGCCGCTCGACGTGAAGGTCGAAGGCAAGGCCGGCTCGCCGGTCGAGACGCACATCTTCTTCGAGCAGAACGGCGTGCGCACGGAAGTGTCGGGCACGCCGCCGGCGATCTCGGCGCAGACGGTGCCGAACCTCAAAGTCGTCGCCGGCCCCGCCAAGATCATCGTCACCGCCAGCCAGAAGGCGTGGAAGCTGCGCACGGTCGAGACCGAAGCCGTGGCCGAGACCACGATCCGCCTCGAGAAGCCGCGCGTGTCGGTGGTGTCGACCAAGCACTACATCAACCTCGGCGGTGCGGAGATGATCGTCTATCGCGCCACGCCGTCGGACGTCGAGTCGGGCGTGCGCGTGGGCGACATCGAATACAAGGGCTTCCCCACCACGGGCGACCTGCACGTGGCGTTCTTCGCGCTCCGCTACGACCAGCAGCTGAACGAGAAGATGCAGGTCTTCGCGCGCGACATCTCGGGTGAACAGGCGACGACGGAGTTCGACCACCTGACGTTCGCGAAGAAGCCGTTCAAGAAGAGCACGATCCCGCTCGACGACAAGTTCCTCGATCGCGTGGTGCCGGCCATCCTCGCCGGCACGAAAGAGATCGACCCGCAGGGCTCGACGATCGAGAAGTTCGTCGCGATCAACAGCGTGCTCCGCGGCAAGAACAACGACACGATCCGGTCGATGGCCGAGAAGACCGCGCCGACGATGTTGTGGACGGAGCCGTTCTATCCGTTCACGAACACCAAAGCCGAGGCGTCATTCGCGGACTTCCGCACGTACGTCTACAACGGCAAGGAGGTCGACAAGCAGGTGCATCTCGGCTTCGACCTCGCCAGCTTCGCCAACACGGCCGTGCTCGCGTCGAACAAGGGCAAGGTCGTGTTCGCGAAGGAGCTCGGGATCTACGGCAACTGCATCATCATCGACCACGGCATGGGCGTGCAGTCGCTCTACG
>CAYFLU010000192.1:0-6246 GCA_964343975.1 uncultured Solibacteraceae bacterium | reverse complement strand
GGAAGCGCCAGACCTCGACACGTTCTGGGCGCATCTGTGCGCCGGACGCGAGTGTGTGCACTTCTTCTCCGACGCCGAACTGGCGGCGCTCGGATGGGATGCGGCGCAGTTGCGCGCGAGCGGCCATGTGGCCGCCACGCCGCAGCTGGCCAACCGTGACCGGTTCGATGCGGAGCTGTTCGGCATCAGTGCCGAGCAGGCGCGCATCATCGATCCGCAGCACCGCGTGTTTCTCGAGACGTGCTGGGCCGCCGTCGAAGACGCCGGTCGCAATCCCCGTGCGCTCGGCGACCGCGTGGGCGTGTTCGGCGGTCAGGGCAGCGCCAACTATCTGGTCTTCAATCTCGCCGTAGCCGGCGAGTTGCACCCGTCGAAGTACTTCTCGACGATGGTGGCGAATGCGCCAGACTCGCTCTGCAGCCGCGTGGCACACGTGTGCGGGTTCACCGGCCCGGCCGTCGCCGTACAGACCGCGTGCTCCACCGGCGCGGTCGCGGTGCATCAGGCGTGTCAGAGCCTCCTGAACTTCGAGAGCGATCTCGCCCTTGCCGGCGCAGTGGCGCTGCAGTTGCTGCAACTGCCGGGGTACTTTCCGGACGGCAAGAACATCTACTCTGCCGACGGTCACAGCCGCATCTTCGACGCACACGCCACCGGGACCGTGTTCGGCGAGGGTTGTGCCGTCGTGGTGCTCAAGCGCCTCGACGACGCCCTGGCCGACGGCGATCCGATCCGTGCCGTGATTCGAGGTTCGGCGATCAACAACAGCGGCACCGTGCCCGCCGGCTTCACGACGCCCAGTGCACGCGCACAGGAACATGTGGCCGCCGACGCATTCGCCGCCGCGGGCGTGACGGCTGATTCGATCAGCTATGTGGAACTGCACGGCTCCGGCACACCGATCGGGGACGTCATCGAAGTGACCGGTCTGGCCCGTGCGTATCGCAGCAATGCGCCGCAGGCGCGGTGCGGCATCGGCGCGGTGAAGTCGAACATGGGCCACCTCGGCGCCGCCGCCGGCATGGTGAGCCTGTGCAAAGCTGTCCTCGCGCTCGAACACGGCGAGATGCCGCCGACGATTCTCGTCGAGGAACCGAACCCGGGTCTGGGCCTCAACGACAGCCCGTTTCATCTGGTGCGCGCCACCGAACGTTTTGCTGAAGACCGCCCGCGTCGCGTGGCGGTGAATTCGTACGGCATCGGCGGCACCAACGTGCACCTCATTCTCGATGCTGCTCCCGCGCGGCCGGCGGCGCCCCCTGCCACGGCACCGCACGTGCTGCTGCTGTCTGCGCGCACATCGTCGGCGCTCGCGGCGATGTCCGCGCGCCTCTCGACGTTTCTGGCATCGCACCGCGATGTCTCGCTCGCCGATGTGGCCCACACGTTGGCGCTCGGACGCACCGAGCTGCCGTGGCGACGCGCGTGTGTCGTCGCAGACATCGACGATGCGATCCAACAGTTGCGCCTGCCGGGCAACAGCCGCCGGCGAGACGACACAGAGGTCCCCGCACCGACCGCCACGATATCCGTTGAAGCCTTGGCCACCGCCTGGATCTCGGGCGCGCCGGTCGACTGGGCGGACGTGCTCGGTGGCCGCGGACGGCGCATCGCACTCCCGACGTATCCATTCGAAGGACAGCGCCACTGGGTGGATCTGCCGTCGCCGGCAGCGCAGTCGTCTGCGTCATCGCCCGCACCGACAACTGCCGTGAGGCCGCTCGCGCAGGACGGCCCGCGTCGCGTGCCGTACGCCGCTCCGGCGACACCGCTGCAGCACACGCTCTGTGCGCTGTTCGCGAACATCACGGGCACCGCGTCCGTGGGCCTCGATGACAACTTCTTCGAGCTGGGCGGATCGTCCGTGCAAATGACGCACGTGCACGCCACGCTGCGCGCGACCGTGCTCGACGCGCTCACGATCGTCGACGCCTTCGCGCATCCCACGGTGCGGGAGTTGTCCGCGCAGATCGAGCGCGTGCGTCAGCATCCATCGCTCGCCGGTACATCGATTCACGTCACGGGACCGACGCCGACCGGGCGGCTCACCGACGACGAGCTCGCGGTGCTGCGCGCCGACGCGACGCTGCCAGATGACATCGTGCCGTCGGCCACACGGGCCGCCACCCGAATGCAGCACGTGCTGCTCACGGGCGCCACCGGCTTCCTGGGCGTCTATCTGCTGCACGCGCTTCTCGCACGGAGTACGGCGCAGATCTACTGTCACGTGCGGGCGGCGGATGGCGCGGCGGGCGTCGAGCGCATTCGCAAGGCACTCCGCGCGCGCGATCTCTGGCGCGCGGACGTGGAGACGCGCGTGATCCCCGTGTGTGGCGACCTCGGTGATCCGAGGCTCGGCGTCGACGATGCGACCTACGCGATGCTGACGGAGCGGATCGATGCCATCGTGCACAACGGCGCGCTCGTGAATTTCACGCCGCCGTATGCACAGCTGAAGGCCGTCAACGTGACAGGCACCGAGGATGTACTGCGGTTCGCCTGCACGGGGCCGACGAAGGCCGTGCATTTCGTCTCGTCGACCGGCGTCTGGGCCGGGCGGTTTCCCGTCCGTGAAGACGATCCGCTCGACGACATCGCAGGCCTCGAGAACGGCTACACGCAATCGAAGTGGGTCGCCGAGCGACTGGTGCACGCGGCCGCGGCACGCGGCGTGCCGGTGACGATCCATCGGCCGCCGCGCGTGGTCGGCGACACCCGCACCGGGTCGGCAAATCTCGAAGACTTCGTTGCACGCGCAATCAAGGGCTGCGCCGAACTCGGCGCCGCGCCCGCCGGGCACTTCTTCGACTGCATGTCGCCGGTGGACTACGTCGCCGACGCCATCGTCACGATTGCGCAATCGCCTGAGGCGTTCGCGCGACAGCGGTTCCACCTCGTGCATCCGGCGCTGGTCACCTGGCGGACGGTGCTCGACTTCATGCCGACGATCGGCATCCCGCTCGACATCGTGCCGTATCCCGAGTGGCGCGTGCGACTGATCCAGTGCTGCCAAGAGCACGACAACGCGCTGAAAACGTTGTTGCCGTTGTTCCGGCCGGTCGAGGCCGGCGGATTTGCCGAGATCCCGGTGGACGCGGATCTCTCGGCGTTACCCCCCGTGCCTTGCGAGAATGCCGCGGCGATCCTGGCGCCCGCGGGCATCACCTGTCCGGCCATCGATGCCCGGCTGTTGCACGTGTACTTCGACTACTTCTTCTCGAGCGGCTTCATCCAGAAGCCTGGAGGTGTTGAACCATGACCGCCACGGAATTTTTCCAGCGCGTAGTGCCGCAGCAACTGGAGCGGCAGCCGCAACCGTTTCGTTTGGGCGTCACCGTCGCAGTGGATGTGGCGGGCGCCGGCCAATGGACGGTGTTTCTTCGTGGTCTCGTGCCGAGCATCGAACCGGGCCTCGATCCGCGAGCGGATCTGACGGCGCACATGAGCGAAGCCGCTTTCGGTGAGTTGCTGGCGTCGCCCGAAAAAGGCACGGAGCTGTACTACAAGGGTGCGCTGACGATCGCCGGCGACCTGACGCTCGCACCGCAAGTGTTGTCGTTCTTCCGGCTCGCCGGAGGCGACACGGCCGCGGCGAAGACCGGGATCGAGTTGTTGATGGCGCCGATGCCGGCCAGTCAGTTTCTGACGGAGCACTGGCCGAACCGCCCGCTGTTCCAGCACGGTCCGGTCGAACGATTGACGGGCCTCTGTGACATTCCCGAGCTCGACAGTGTCGAGAGCCTGCTGCAGGCCTGGAAGGGCGTGGTCACGGTGTTTCCGTCGAAGTCGGGCGACGAAGGCGACGCGCCGTCAGTGCCGCCTGATCAGGCCTGGGAACTGTGGAAGCGCGGGTATGCGCTGGTGTTCAACGCCGTGCATCTCAGCGTTCCGAGGCTCGTGCCCGTGCTCCGGCGATTGCAGGCCGATCTCGGTCTGCCCAGCCTCACCAATGCACGCTGCATCGTGTATGCCACGCCGCTCGATGCCGGCGCAAAGCCGCACTTCGATCAGAACGCCAATTTCGTCGTGCAGCTCCGTGGCGAGAAGATCTGGAAGCTGGCGCCCAACCCGGCGATCACCAATCCGACGACGCGATTCGTGATGGGCGCGGATGTCTCACCGGAACTCCAGATGCAGGCGCGCGACCGCTTCATCACGGAGATGCCGGCCGACGCCGAGACGTACCATTTGCGTCGCGGGTCCGTGCTATTCCTGCCGAACGCGTGGTGGCATTCGACGGTGGCGGGCGCGAGCGGCCTCGCGTTGAACTTCACGTTCAGTCAGCCGTCGTGGGCGGATGTGATGGGCGAAGTCGTCCGTCGCCGGCTGTCACTGCATCCGAAGTGGCGCGAACTCGCCCGCGGCGCCGGCTCTGCCGATCCGGCGATGGCCGCGCAGGCCAACGAACGACTGGCGGCACTGCTCGAGACCTTCGTGGGCGATCTCGGCACGCTGGCGGCGCCCTCGATCACCACAGGGTTTGGCGGCCCGGCGCGCGAAGCCTCCCTGTCGATTGATCTGAAACGCGACTGGGTCGCCACGCTGACGCGTGGCGGCACGCACTAGAATCAAGACGCACGAAACGAGAGACGATCATGAGCACGAATGACGAACAGGACACCACGATCTACCGCGTGGTGGTGAATCACGAAGAGCAGTATTCGATCTGGCCCGATTTCAAGGACGTGCCGGCCGGATGGCGAGAAGTGGGCCGACGAGGCAGCAAGGACGAATGTCTGGCCTACATCAAGGATGTGTGGACTGACATGCGGCCGCTGAGCCTGCGCCAGCGCATGGCCGGCGAATCGGGCACGAAGCCGAACGCATGAGCACTCCGGCGTCGCCGGCGGTGTGGTTCAGTGTGCCGGTCCCCAACGCGCAGGCGCCGACGCGCGTCATCTGCGTGCCGTACGCGGGCGCAGGCGCGTCGGTGTATCACGCGTGGGCGCGCGCCCTCGCGCCGGCAGGCATCGAAGCCCGCGCCGTGCAGTTGCCGGGACGGGAGAACCGCCTGCGCGACGCGCCGTTCACCGCCATGGCGCCGCTCATCAACGCGCTCGCGGATCAGGTGGCGCCATGGACCGACCGTCCGTACGTGCTGTTCGGCCACAGCATGGGCGCGCTCGTGAGCTTTGAACTCGTGCGCGAACTTCGCCGGCGCCGGCGCCCTTTGCCCGTGACGCTCTACGTGTCGGGCGCCACGGCGCCGCAAGTCGGACGCGACGAAGCCGCGTTGCATACCCTGCCGGACGATGCACTCGTGCAGGAAGTGTCGAGGCGGTATCAGGGAATTCCGGCGCAGGTGCTGGAACACCGGGAGCTGCTCGACTTGGTCCTGCCGGCGCTGCGCGCGGATCTGACGGTGATGGAGACGTACACGTATGCGGCGGAACCGCCGCTGCCCTGTGCCATCACGGCCCTGTCGGGGACGGGCGACGCCCGCGTCACCGCCGAAAAGATCGCCCCCTGGGGCGCGCTCACGGCGTCGGCATTCACGACACAATGGTTCGACGGCGATCACTTTTTCTTGCACGACCATCGTGACGCGATCGTGAACCGGCTGCGCGCCGCTCTCGATCCGGTCACCTTCTGACAATGCTCACTCTCGGATTTTCCGGCGGCATGGACCGCGACCACGAACGGCTCTTCGACTTTGCCTACGACGAGATTCACGACTCGGCGGCCGTCCTCGTGCGCGACGGCGTCGTCATCGCCGGCATCGAACAGGAACGGCTGAGCCGCATCAAGCACACCAACAAGTCGGCCGGCCCGGCGATGCGGTTCTGCCTCGAGCAGGCCGGCGTCACGCTGGCAGACGTCGATGCGATCGCGTACTACGCCACGGAGCCGTACACCGATGGCGTGCTCCGGCAGATGCACCTCACCCGTCCCGGCGTCCCGCAGTGGCTCACCGGACGAGCGATGGTGCAGCACATCGTGTCCGCGGAGTTCGGTGAGACCATTCCGGCCGAGAAGGTGCATTTCGTCTTCCATCACCACGCGCATGCCGTGACCGCGCTTCACATGTCCGGTTTCCGCGACGCACTCGTGATGACGGTGGACGGGCAGGGTGAAGGCGTCTCGGGCGTGGTCTATTCGGGTCGGGATCATGAATTGTCCGTGTTGCGGTCGATCCCGGACCGGCACTCGCTCGGGTTTCTGTACCGCGACGTGATCCGCTTTCACGGCTACGACATGTTCGACGAGTACAAGGTCATGGGTCTCGCGCCGTACGGCGATCCGGCC
>CAYFLU010000191.1:0-6279 GCA_964343975.1 uncultured Solibacteraceae bacterium | reverse complement strand
CCGCTCGCCGGCGTCTTCCCATCCGTCATCGTCGGATGGAACGAGATGATGTCGGAGTCGGTGCGGATGATGACGTCGTAGGCGCCCGACAGATGGCCGAGGCGCTGCAGCTGCGCGAGCGAGTACGACACGTATTCATGCTGCGCTTTGCCGTTGCGCGAGTCGGCCCACGCGAGCACGCGCTTCTTCGCGGGCGCATTGCCGCGGCCACCACCACGACCGCCACCGCCGGCACGTGCGCCCGGCGCGGGCGCGCAGGGATCCGCGGAGGCTGCTTGCGCCGGTGCGGGCTGCGGAGCGGTGTTACGGTCCGCCGCGAAGAGCGCCACGCCAGAGAGCACGGCAATCGCGACCAGTCCTGTACGGAAGATCCGGGTCATAGGGTCACCTCGGGTGTTGTGAGCGGCCCATTGTTAGCACGCCCCGCCGAGGGTTACGCCCGCGTTACGGTGTCACGCGGACACAGGCGACCACGCCGCTAAAACAGCGTCACCTGCACCATCGTCCCCGCCTCGATGCTCGGCGTGGACGCGGGGATTTCCATGTAGCCATCGGCGTGCGCCATCGAGGTGATGTCGCCGGAGCCTTTGAACGCCGGGTGCGCTTCGCCATTCACGATGCGGACCGTGTAGAACTGATGGCGGTCGCTCGACGACGTGATCTTCTTCGCGAGCGGGACGACGAGCGTACGCGGTTCCCAGGCGGGGAGGCCGGCGAGCTTGCGGAGGATCGGAATCAACAGGATGTACGCATTCGAGAGGCACGACGTCGGATTGCCCGGCATGCCGAGGAAGTTGACGCCCGAGGTGAGCTGCGCGAACGCCGTCGGTTTGCCGGGCTTCACGGCGATGCCGTGAAAGAGCATCTGCCCGCGCAGGGCGATCGCATCGCGCGCAAGATCGCGGTCGCCGACCGAGCTGCCGCCGCTGAACACGATGAGGTCGCTGGATGAGGCCGCGTCGAGCGCATTGAGCAGGTCGTCGAGCGTGTCGCCGCACGGCGGCAGCGCGCGGGCGACGCCGCCGTGCTGGCGCACGATCGACTCGAGCGTGTAGCGATTGACGTCGTAGATGTGCCCCGGCGGCAGCGGCTGTCCGGGCTCGATCACTTCATTGCCGGTGGAGAGCACGGCCACCGTCGGCCGCGCGAGCACTTCCACCGAACGATGCCCCGTGGCCGCCAGTGCGCCGATGCGGCTGGGCGTGAGCACGTCGCCGGTCGAGACGACGTTCATGCCGAGGCCGATGTCGGCGCCGCGCCGGCCGATGTTCTGCTTTTCCTTCGCGGCGGCCTTGAAGCGCACCGCATTCGCGCCGGCGGGCTCCGTCTCTTCCACCATCACGACGGCGTCGGCGCCGGCAGGCATCGGCGCGCCGGTGGCGATCTCGATGCACTCGCCTGCGCGGAGTTCGCCGCTGAACACTTCGCCCGTGAACACGTGGCCGATGCACGTGAGTGTGGCGCCGGGCTGCACGTCTGCGGCGCGCACCGCGTAGCCGTCCATGGCGGCGCGGTCGAACGGCGGCACCTCAAGCGGCGAGAGCACGTCGTGCGCGGCCACGCGGCCGTCGGCCGCGGTGATCGGAATGTGCTCCGTGCGCGTGACCGGCTGCGTCGCGTCGAGCGCGATCTTCAGCGCGTCGGTAAACGGAATCGTGGAGGTGAACGGGCGCATGGCTATTGCTTGTCGAGCCAGTGCTCGATGGCGTCTACGCCGTCGAGTGGGCCGCCTTTGGTGAGCTCCGACACGATGTGGCCGAGCTCCGGCAGCACCAGCTTGTTCATCGCGAGCGCGACGGCGTTCTGCGAGCCGGGCAGCACGAAGAGCACGCGTCCGCGCGTGATGCCCGCGCAGGCGCGCGACAACATCGCGGCCGGGCCGATCTCGTGGTAGCTCACCATGCGGAAGAGTTCGCCGAAGCCCGGCATCGGTCGCTCGATGAGTGCCGACAGCGCTTCAAACGTCGTGTCGCGCGCGGCGATGCCCGTGCCGCCCGTCGTGATGATCGCGCGCGCGGGTCCCGCCAGCGCTTTCGTCACCGCCGCTGTGACCGCCGCCACATCGTCTTTTACGATGGCCCGGCCCGCGATCGTGTGGCCGTCGTCTTCGAGGAGAGACGCGATCCGCGCGCCGCTGGTGTCTGTGTCTATCGTCCGCGTGTCGCTGATCGTGAGCACGAAGCAGGGCACGGACGCGGGGCCGGCGGCGCGATGGGCCTCTACAGACATCACCTGATTATGAGGGGTAAAATCCCCGCATTGTGAAGAAGCCGTTCACGCTCGCCCTCATGGCCGCGGCGGTGCTCAGCCTCCAGGCCGAGCAGTTGCCCTCGTCACTCGACAAGACCGCCGAGCAGTGGGTCGACGCTACGTTCAAGGCGATGTCGCTCGACGAGAAGATCGGGCAGATGCTCGTCACGTCCACCGAGTCGGAGTATTTCTCGACCGACAGCGACGAATTCGAGCGGCTCGCGAAGAAGGTCACCGAGCTGCACGTCGGCGGTGTGCATGTGTTCGGCGGCAGCGAACGCGCGACCAATGCGCTGCTGAATGTGGCCGCGGGCACCGTCACGCTCGGGCAGCCGCTCGAGGCGGCGGCCACGCTCAACAAACTGCAGTCGCTTGCGAAAGTGCCGCTCCTCAACACGGGCGACTTCGAAGCCGGCGTCGGCTTCCGCATCAACGGCGCCACGCTCTTTCCGCGCGCGATGGCGTTTGGCGCCGCGGGTGACGAGCAGCTCGCGTTCGAGGCCGGCCGCATCACGGGTATCGAGTCGCGCGCGATCGGCGTGCAGCTGAACTTCTGGCCCACGGCCGACGTGAACAACAACCCGCGCAATCCGGTGATCAACACGCGCTCGTTCGGCGAAGTGCCGGAAGCGGTCGGCAAACTCGCGGCCGCCTACGTGAAGGGCATGCACGCCGGCGGCATGATGGCGACGCTCAAGCACTTCCCCGGCCACGGCGACACCGACGTGGATTCACATCTCGGTCTGCCGATCATCAACACGCCGCGCGAGCGGCTCGACAAAGTCGAGTTCCCGCCGTTTCGCGCCGGCATCGCTGCGGGCGCCGACGCGATCATGACCGCGCACATCGAGATCCCCGCGCTCGACAACGGTGCCTTCGCGCCCTCGTCGCTGAGCGAGAAGATCACGACGGAACTTCTCCGCGGCGAGATGAAGTTCGACGGGCTCATCTACACCGACTCGATGGGCATGGACGCCGTGTCGAAAGCGCTCTCGCCGGGCGACGCCGCCGTGCGCGCCGTGAAAGCCGGCAACGACATCGTCTTGCACTCGCCGGATGACGCGGCCGCGTTTGCGGGCATCAAGGCCGCGGTGGAGAAGGGCGAGATCCCGGTGGCGCGCATCGAGGCGTCGGTGAAGCGCATCCTCCGCGCGAAGGCGCGCGTCGGGCTCAACACGCAGAAGCTCGTGCCGCTCGACAAGGTGGCGGATCTGGTCGGCGGTCGCGCGCATGCGAAGGTGGCGGCCGAGATCAGTCAGCGCGCGATCACATTGATCAAAGACGCGAAGGGCCAAGTGCCGCTGAAGCTCGCGCGGAATGCGTCGGTCCTCTATCTCAGCGTGCTTGATTACCCGAATGGCTGGCGCATCGCCACGCCGAGCCGCACGTACATCCCGGAGCTCCGTCGCCGCTATCCGGGGACGACGTCGATCGAGGTGAGTGACCGGACGACGCCCGCGGAGCTCGACCTCATTCGCGCGTCGGCGACGAAGTACGACGCGATCGTGATCTCGGTCTTCGTGCGCGCCTCATCGGGCAGCGGCCGGATGGATCTGGCGGCGCCGGTGACGAAGCTCTTGAGCGACATCGCGAAGGGCGCCGGCAGCAAGCCGGTGGTGACGACGTTCTTTGGCAACCCGTATGCGGCGATGTATCTGGCGGATCTGCCGGCGATGCTCGTGACGTACGACCTCTATGACGGCGCCGAAGCGGCGGCCGTGCGCGCTCTCGTCGGCGAGGCCCCGATCACGGGCCGCCTGCCGATCACGATGCCCGGCATGTACGAGGCCGGGACCGGAATCATTCGCTGAGCACCTGGACCCGGCCCCGGATGGCCCCGTCCCCGGACCTGGCCCCGGACCTGGTCCAGTCCCAACCAGCCACAGGTCGGCGACTTGCCACACTAAGTGAGTGTGGAGATACGCCTCGACAAACACCTCGAACGCATCGCCACGCGAGAGTTCCTCGGGAAGACGAGCAACGCGCTCCTCAAACTCTCGAAAGGTGTCGATGCCGTCAAACAATCCCGCTGGAAGCGCACTCAGACGTGGATGACGAGAAGACATCGATCAGGGACTCCGTCAATAGACCGTTTTCCCGGACCGGGGGAAGTTAGGGAGAGGGAGCGGTCGAGTTAGCGGACCAGAGAAGCAGAACTCTCTGACGACACTTCGGTTGCTCACCACTTCACTGCATCGTTCCTGAAACCACGATCTTCAGGTCTTTCAACTTTAGATACGTCTGGGGATTTTCCGTCCACCAAAATGTTGTCATGTGCACCCCGTCAGCACTTGCGAGATCAAGCGTGGTGGGAGGAAGTGACTTCGTGACTACTAGTGTTGGCGTGCTTGAAAGCGTCGACGGCGACGTAAATAGGAAGTTGAAATTCGTGTTGACATTCGAATTCCTGTTCGTGTTGAATCCACCATCACGTAACACACTGAAGCGGAGCTGCGCAGCCCCATACCGGGTAAACCCACTTGGCTTTTCGGTACCAGTGAGCACCGACACCCCGGGCGAAGCTCCGACACTCTTGCCGTCCATAAACACTTCAACATCGAAGGCATCGTAGTTAGAGTAGCTGGTGATAGTACCAGTCCCTTGAATCTGTGAGAGCGTCAAGCGCTTGCCCGCGAAGCCGCCGAAGACATTCTCGCCACTTTGGTACCAGGTATAGCGGTTGATCGCTGCTTCAAATGCGATGAAGAACGACGCGGGGCTGCCTCCTTCACCGACGGTGTACGAGATTGTGAATGGCTCCGGGGATGCGGTCGTCGTCGTTGCCGTGCTGGGTGCGACCGGCGTGCTGGTGGTCGTTGAGCTGTTTGAGCATCCGGAGGCACAGAGCATCGTAGCTAACACGAGCGTCAACGCAGATCGGTTCAGTCCTCGCAACGCACACCCGTAGCGTGATTCGTGAATCAGTCGCATCCCTAAAGGATACTTGAGATGACGCTACAAACAGAACGCGTCTTTGGCAGTGCGACCTCAGGCATGCAATCAGTCGGCTGTCAACGCCAACAGTGCGGCTGAAACGGGCAGGAGGACGGCTCTACAGATCGGCACCAAACCCTGCGAAGCTGAGGAGCAGAAGAATCAGCCCCATGAGCAAGAAAGAGATGACCAGAACCCAGTATTTGAGGCGACTCGCTGACTTTTCGCATCGGTAGTACGTCCCATACAGGCTGAACTCAAGGACTCCGCTCGCATGGGCGCGTCTAAGGATGACGCCCATATGCCACGCACCGAAGAGACTGAATACTGCCCAGACGTAGTTCATGCTGCCTCGTCGCTATTCCGTGCTACCCCACTGCGGCGGTCAGGAGACCCACCCTCATCGGACGATCTTTGCGACTGACACTGCCGCCCGCCTTGCCCGTGCGGATGTGCGTCGGTTGGCGAGTGGGAGCGCCCTCGAATCATGAGTCTTTCGGCTCAGCCAGCGTGATCCGTGGCGCAGAGCTGCCATCAGGCATCGCCTGTTCCGGCAGTGGTCTGATTCGCACAGGATAGGTCCTCAGCAGTGCGACGTATTTCATCTTCGCTCGCTGATAAAAGCCTTCGTTGTAGAACGCTCGCGTCGAACCGCTCTCAAGATCGCGGACCTGTGCGGTGGAGAGCAGGAGTGCGCCTGCGACGGCATTCACATCTAATCCAAGAGACTCGCGCCATGTTCGCATCTCTTCGGGAGAGGACATTGATCGATCCTCCAAAAGTAGTCGCAGTTCAGTCATCGCCATCCTCTCTCCCACTGAATCGGTCGCCCACACACCACACAGACCTGCATGTAAGAATTCGCCAGATACGGTATCAACATTCGTGCGCCCCACTGGGAGCATTCGGACACCCTCTCCCGAGCGACCCGCTTCCGCACCACCGACACTTCCGCCCGTCCTGTCCGTGCCGGTGTGCTTTGTTCGGAGAGTTCGGACAGCCGCGCCCGTAGGAACTGGACCCGCAGAACTCACAGCGAGCAGCGGTGCCTGCGTGTTCGTGCGCCTTGTGGGGAGAGTACGGACACCCGCGTCC
>CAYFLU010000190.1:0-6349 GCA_964343975.1 uncultured Solibacteraceae bacterium | reverse complement strand
AGATCACCATCACCACCGCCGTCTGCACGGCCGTGCCGAAGAGCGCGATGAACCCGACCCACACCGCGACGGAGAAGTTGTACCCGAGCAGCCACACCAGATAGAGACCGCCGCTCAGTGCGAACGGCACGGCGAGCAGCACGTGTGCCGCTTCCACTGCCGACTTGTACGTCAGATACAGCAGCGCGAAGATGATCACGAGCACGAGCGGCACCACGATGACGAGCCGGCGCTCGGCGCGGACCTGATTCTCGAAGCGGCCGCTCCATCCGACGAAATACCCGGGCGGCAATCGCACCTCGCGCGCCACCGCCGCCTGAGCCTCCGCCACGAACCCGCCCGGATCGCGCCCCTGCACGTTCAACAGCACCGTGGCGAGCAGCAGCCCGTTCTCAGACGAGATCATCGCCGCGCCCGTCGTCATGCGAATATCGGCCACGGCGCCAAGCGGCACGCGCTGGCCCGCCGGGGTCGCCACGAGCGCGTCGCTGATCGCCGACACGCTGCTCCGCGACGCTTCATTGAAGCGCACGCGAATCGGAAATCGCTGGCGCCCGTCGATCACCGTGCCGGCGGCCGTCTCGCCGATCGCCACCTCGACGACCTCCTGCACGTCGCTCACGGCGAGGCCGTACCGCGCCGCCGCGTCGCGATTCACGCGCACGTCCATGTATTGCCCGCTCGTGAGCGGCTCGGGATACACGTTGGCGGCGCCCGGCACGCGGCGCAGGGCCGCGGCGACGTCGCCGGCGAGCCGCTCGAGCTCGCCGAGGTCGGTGCCGAAGATCTTCACGCCGACCTCCGACCGAATGCCCGTCGAGAGCATGTCGATGCGGTTGATGATCGGCATCGTCCAGATCGTCGCCACGCCGGGCATCTCGACGGCATCCGTGAGTTCCCCGCGCAGGCGCTCGAGCGTGATGCCCGCGCGCCACGCCTCGCACGGCCGCAAGTGCACGAGCGTCTCGGTCATGTTGAGTGGCGACGGATCGGTCGAGGTCTCGGCGCGGCCGACTTTCGCGACAACCGACGCCACCTCGGGGAACGCGCGCAGCGCCTCGTTCTGGCGCGCGGCGATGCGAGTCGCTTCCTCGAGCGAGATGCTCGGATCGGCGATCGGCATGAACAGCAAGTCGCCTTCATCGAGCGGCGGCATGAACTCGCTGCCCACGCGCGTGCCGACGCCCACAGCGCCGGCAAAGAACACCACCGCGATCGCGATCGTCAGCGCGCGATGACGCAGCGCCCACGCCAGCGCCGGCGCGTACACCGCCCGCAGCCCGCGCATGATCACGTTCTCGTCTTCGCTGTGCATGCGCCCGCCGAGCAGCAGCGTGCACAGCACCGGCACGAGCGTCACCGCCATCACCGTGGCCGCCAGCACCGCCACCGTCTTCGTGAACGCGAGCGGATGAAACAGCAGCCCTTCCTGGCCCGTGAGCGTGAACACGGGCACGAACGCCAGCAGGATGATGGCCATCGCAAAGAACACCGGCCGGCCGACGAGCGTCGTCGAGTCGAGCACGGCGCGCCACACCGCGGCGCGATCCGCGG
Source organism: uncultured Solibacteraceae bacterium (assembly GCA_964343975.1). Classification (GTDB taxonomy): domain Bacteria; phylum Acidobacteriota; class Vicinamibacteria; order Vicinamibacterales; family SCN-69-37; genus SCUN01. The sequence goes on along the minus strand of CAYFLU010000190.1, from coordinate 4,795 downwards.
GATCGACGCCGCGCTGCTCGATCACACGGAAGGCGTTTTCGGTGACGACGATCCCGGCGTCGACGAGGACGCCGATCGCGATGGCGATGCCCGACAGGCTCATGATGTTCGACGACATCCCGGCGAACGACATGCCGAGAAAGGACATCAGCACCGCGAGCGGCAACGGCAGCGTCACGATCAAGACCGAACGGAAATGCCGCAAGAACAGCAGGTGCGCCAGCGTGACGAGCGCGATTTCCTCGAGGAGCGCGATGCGCAGCGTATCGAGTGAGCGGTCGATCAGCGCCGAGCGGTCATAGAACGGCACGATCGTCACGTCCGCCGGCAGGCCGCTCCGGATCTGCTCGATACGGGCTTTCACGCCGGCGATGACCTCCCGCGTGTTCGCATCGGCGCGCGCCACGACCACGCCGCCGACGGCTTCGCGGGAGCCATCAATGAGTGCGGCATTGCGAAACGCATCGCCGATCGTCACGGTGGCCACATCGCGCACGAGGACTGGGGTGCCCTGAGCGTTCGCGCGAACCACGATGGCCTCGAGATCCGCCACCGACTGCACGAGTCCCACACCGCGCACCGCCGCCCACGCGCCGTTCTGCTCGATCACGTTGCCGCCGACGTTCGCATTACTCGACTGCACGGCCCGCACGACCTCGCCGAGCGAGACGCCGAAGCCGCGCAACCGCTCCGGATCGACGTTGACCTGATACTGCTGCACCGTGCCGCCGACCGACGCGACCTCGGCCACGCCCGGCACCGCGTTCAACTGGTACCGCACGAACCAGTCCTGGAGGCTGCGCAGATCGCGCAGCGACCGCGTCGGGCTCGCGAGCGTGTACCAGAACACGTGCCCCACGCCCGTGGCTTCCGGCCCGAGCGTCGGCACGACCCCTGCGGGCAGCGCCTTCGCGATCAGACTCATCCGCTCGAGCACGCGCGTGCGCACGGCGGCCGCATGCGCGCCTTCATCGAGCAGCGCGTAGACCATCGAGAAGCCGAAGGCGGACTGCGATCGCACGACGCGGACGCCGGGCAGGCCCTGCAGGTTCACGGTGACGGGATACGTCACCTGATCCTCGACCTCCTGGGCGCTGTGACCGCTCCAGTCGGTAAAGACGATCACCTGCGGATCCGACAGATCCGGGATCGCGTCCACGGGGCTGTGCTGGAGCGCATACGCGCCCCACACCCCCAGCACGAGGTAGGCCGCAATGACTGCGGCGCGATGCCTCAGCGAAAACGCGATCAGCCGCGCGATCACATCATCCTCCGGTCCCGGTTACTGCCCGCCGATCCGCAACTCCGCCACCTTGGCCGGATGGACGCGCGCCTTCAGGGCCATCCCACATTTCGGGCACGTGCCGGCCTTGGATTCGGCGACCTCGGGATGCATCGGACACGTCCAGTCAGTGGCCGCTTCATCCCCTGCGTTGATCAGGATCGTAACCGTTTCACCCGCCTTCAGCTTCGCATCCGCCAGTGCCACCGTCTTGCCGCCGCGCGTGACCTTGGTCGTCGCGGTCATCGCGAACCACACCGGCTTGCCGGTGGCCTTGCCGTGTGCATCAACGACCTGTACTTCCACGCGCGACGGCTCGACCTGCTCCACCGTGCCCGTGACCGTCGTCGCGCTCGACGCGCTCGACGCGCCCAACACCACAGTCATCAGCATCACCAACACTCCCATTGCCACTTTCCGCATCAGTCACTCCCTTTTCGCTGTTCGATCTGCGTGCTTACGATCCCTCGACGACGAACCCTTCCGCGCGCAACGCGGCGCGCCACATCTGCTCGAGCACTTCGATGTAGCGATGGCTCTGCTCAATCAACGTGCGCTGCGCCATCAGCACCTGCGGATACGGCGCGGCCATCTCGCGATACTTGTCGAGCAACAGCGTGTAGGCCTGCTCGGAACGCGGCAGGATGTCGTGCCGATATGCGTCGGCCATAACCTTCGCGCGCTCGTAGTCCTCCATGACCGTCGCCCAGCGCGCCTCGAGATCGAGCCGCCGCTGCGCCACCAGGGCCTCCGCCACGCTGACGGCGGAGAGCGACGCCGCGATGCCCCCGCGGTTGCGGTTCGCGAGCGGCAGACTGATCCCGGCTTCCAGCCCCAACTGCCAGCCGATCGGCGTCGGCGACGTGACGCCGGTCGTCTCGCGCACCCAGCCCGCGCTGCCCCGCAGCAACAGGTCGGGGCGCACCAGGCTGCGCTGCACGTTCACAACCGCCTTCTCGCGCGCCACCGCCGCCTCGGCGGCTCGCAGTTCAGGACTCTCCGCGAACAGACGCGCCCTGGCCGCCTCGGCATCGATCGCCGGCGCGCCGTCACTGAGATGCTCGGCCAGTGGCTGCGGCGTGAGCGTCGGATCCGCGGCCGCCGCCGAGAGACGCCGCCAGGCGCCGGTGCGGGTGGCACGCGCGGCCTCAGCCGCCGCATGGAGCGCCGCCGCCTCTGCCTCGCTCGCCAGCACGTCCGGGCGATCCACGATCCCGACGTTGAAGAGCTGACGCGTCGTCACGAGCATCGTGTCGCCGAGCGCCGCCAGCCGCGTGGCCACCGAGAGGCGCTCCTCAGCCGCCAACGTCTCGTAGTAGCGCACGCGCAGCGTCGTCCGCACGCGCAGGCGCACGGTCTCCACATCGGCCGTGCGCACCGCCACCTCCGCCGACGCGGACGCCCGCGCATCCGCGCGCTTGCCGCCGAGCGCGATGTCCTGTTGGATGAAGCCGCCGAAGATGCCCGATGGCGACTCGCGTGGACGCCACTCGTCCACGGTCGCGCCGACCACCGGGTTCGTCCACGCGCCCGCCTGCTCGGCGTGTCCGCGTGCCTCGGCCACACGCGCGGCGGCCTCGCGAATGGCCGGATGCCGCTCGAGCGTCTGCGCTTCGAGCACGGCCAGCGACAACGGCGCCGGCGCAGACGGCGACACCACGGCGCGCGGCGCGGACACCGGTGCCGCCGTGCCTTGCGCGGCCGCGGGCGTCCCCGTCGCCAGTACACAGACGACCGCGAGCGCGGTGCAGGTGATTCTCATCGCGCACCTCCCGGCATCCGCGCGCGACGGCGCTCGATCGCGTCCCACTGCTCCGGCGTCACGACGCGCACGAGCGTCATCATGCCCATCATCGCGCCCGTCCAATTGGCCGGCAGGCCGAGCACTTCGGGCTTCTCGCCGGCGAGATCGTCCATCGGCATCCACATGTCCTGCGGAAATCCGGGAACCGTCGCGCTCGCGTGCGCGGGATCGACCATCGCCGGGCCGACCATCGACACCATCTGATTCATCATGTGATGCGGGAAATGGCAGTGGAACATCCAGTCGCCGAGGTTGGTGGCGACAAACTCGATGTCGCGCGCCTGCGCGACGCCGACGATGACGGTGTTCTGCGCCATCGTGAACGGCTGGGAGGCACGGCCCGCCTCCGTGCCCGTCACGTGAAACTGATGTCCGTGCAAATGCATCGGATGGTGATCCATGCCCATGTTCACCATGCGGATCCGCACGCGCTCGCCTTGACGCACGACGATGGGCGTCGCGGCCGGGCCCGATTTGCCGTTCAGCGTGAGCCAGTTGAACTCCATGGCCAGCGTGTTGGGCACGGCGTTGTACGGCTGGAGCATCCACTCCTGCAGCAGGAACGCGAAGTCGCGATCCACACGCGGCGCATGCGCCGCCGCGGGATGCACGATGAACATCCCGATCATCCCCATCATTTCCTGCATGGGCATGTGCGAGTGGTAGAAGAACGTGCCGTTCTGGCGCAGCGTGAATTCGTAGGTGAACGACTCGCCCGGCTTGATCGGCGCCTGCGAGATGCCCGGCGTGCCGTCCATGCCGATCGGCACCTCGAGGCCGTGCCAGTGCGGCGCAAACACTTCCGGCAGGCGGTTCTCGACGATGATGCGAACGCGGTCGCCCTCGTTCACTTCGATCGTCGGCCCCGGCACGCTGCCGTTGAAGCCCCACGCGCTGAGCGCGCGGCCCGGCACGATCTCGGTCTTCACCGGCTCCGCGATGAGCCGGAACACTTTGACGCCGTTCTCATTCGTGAACGGCAGATGCGCCAGGTCCGGCGTGACGACCGGCACTGGCGGCACCGCCGGCGCGGCGTTCGCTGCCGGACGCTGAGCCTCCACACGCGCGGCTGCGGTCGAGACGCCCGCAAACGCCGCCAATCCCGAGAGAAATCCCCGTCGACTCTGATCCATATCCACTCCCGTACGCACACGTCACCGGCGGCCAGGCACACGCGTGCCCGGTCCGCGCTGCGCGGAACGGCAGATCAGATACGGAGTGGCAGGGGTGGTGCGAGAACGGGTGGGGAATCGTCGGGCGGCCCGCGATGGCCGGTGACGGCGCGGAAGGCTGCCGTCGCCGTCGGCTCATGGGTCGTCGACGGCTGCAACGCGAGGGGGGCGCCGAAGTGCGCCGGCGACACGGCCGGGGCGAGCACCGCGGTGCGCTGGGCGGCCTCATCGGCGCGGTCACAGCACGACGCATCGGCCACGGTCGGCGAGGTCGGTGCCACCTGCTCGTCCGGCGGGCAACAGTCGTGCGGCCCCACTCGGCCAGAAGTCCGTCCTGCGCACACGGCAATGGCCGGCGCGAGGAGCGCCACAACCGCGATCAGGGCGAGGACTTTCTTCACTGTGGTTATCTTACGCCCGTTCCGGATGGAACCGGACCCGCCGCCGCGAAACCGGCGGCAGCGGTGCGCAGTCACGCGCGCTCAGCGGCGGCCGGCCATCGCGAGGCGCTCGTCGACCGTGGGATGGCGATGAAAG
>CAYFLU010000189.1:0-6370 GCA_964343975.1 uncultured Solibacteraceae bacterium | reverse complement strand
GCTGCAGATTTCGAGATGGAGCTCCGGCTTGGTCGAGCGGGTCTTGAACGTGTTCCCGCAGGCGCAGCGGACTTCCACTTCGTTGTACTTCGGATGAATCCCCGGCTTCACAGCGATCTCCTTGGCTCTACAACCAAAAGAAGATCATAGCGTACCGACCCCGGCATCCGCGCCCGTTTCGTGATCACCCGGCCATTCGGGGAGACACCGTCGTCGGGGATGGGCTCGGGCTGGATCGCCTAAAGCGCTGATATGGAAAGGGTTATTCGATATAGCCCGACAGCGCCTTCCGGAGGAGGACGGTCGCGGCCACGTATCCGTAGCCGATTCCGAGGCACATCAGGGCCCCGATGACCGACAGACTCCACCACGCATCGAGGCTTCTGGCGAGGATCCCCCACGGCACCATCAGCACCAGAAACGTCGCGGTCATGAGGAGCGGCGCACGCCACATCAGCGCGCGGATCCGGGCTTCGGTCCGGCCACCGATCCACCACCAGGCCCAGAGCGTGAGCACGCCATACGGAATGGCCCCGAAGTACATCGAGACGGCCGCGACCTGACCGTACGGCGTGCCCGGGCCGCCGAACCAGGTCACGCCCCAGCGGTTGATGAGCACCGGCACCCCGAAGACGAGCCACGGCAGGGCGACGGCGCCGCGATAGAACGCCGTGAAGCGGATCACGCGTGTCGGTCAGGGGACGACGTAGCCGCGTTCCCAGCGATGGCGGGCGAGACGGGCGAGGAGCGTGGCGTCGAGCGTGCGGCCGTCCGAGACACCGAGGTTCGCATCGACATGCTTCGGCCGCCGCATGCCCGGAATGATGGTCGTCACATCCGGATGCGACAGGATGTATCGCAGCGCGAGCTCCGGCATGGTCATGCCGGCGGGCAGATCCTCGCGGACGAGATCAACGCGCCGGCACGCTTCGCGCAGCTTGTCGGGGGCGAAGTAGATGTTGCGCCAGTCGCCGTCCGGCCACGTCATGTCGGGCGTGAGCGTGCCCGTGAGACTGCCTTCGTCGAACGGCACGCGCACGATCACGGCCACGCCGAGTTCGCGGCACACCGGGAACAGCTCGTCGGCCGGATCCTGATCGAAGATGTTGTAGACGACCTGCACGCTGTCGATGAGGCCCGTGCGCAGCGCGCGAATCGCGTTGGTGGGTTCCCAGCGGTTGATGCTGATGCCGATTGCGCGCACGAGCCCTTCGCGCTTCAGGTCGGCGACCGCACGCTGCCAGCGGTCGTCGGTCGCCCATTCGTCGTTCCACACATGGAACTGCTGAAGGTCGACCGTGCTCATGCCGAGATTGGCGAGGCTCGTCTCCGTGCACGCGCGGATGTGATCGGCGGGAAAGACCTCGTCGAGCGTGTAGTTCGGCAGCGCCGGCCACTTCAGGTTCTTCGGCGGAATCTTCGTCGCGATGCGCACCGACGAGGCGCGCGCGCCGAGCGCGCGGCCGAGCAATTGCTCACTCTTGCCCTGTCCGTACGCGAGCGCGGTATCGAAGAACGTGCAGCCGAGATCCGCCGCGCGACGGATCGCTGTGATCGACTCGTCGTCATCCGACCCGGTCCAGCCGCCAACACCCCACAGCCCGTGACCGATCTCGGAGACGGGCCAGCCCTGTTTGCCGAAAGTTCGTGTGCGCATCGTTGAATTAACTCCGGGAGTTAATTGGGGGAAGTCCTATTGTCTGAACGGCTTGCGAAGTTTGTAAAGGGTCAAGCGTTGTTCGAGCTCGACATCGAATTGGCGGTCGCCGCGTGCCCGGGCGAGCGACAGCGCCTCGGTGCCGGCGGCCGTCGCGTCGGCGAACCGGCCGCTTTCGGCGTAGGCCGCGGCGAGCGTATCGAGTGAGCTGGCGTCTTTGCGTGACGTGAGCTCGACGGCGTGGGTGGCCAGGACGATGGCCTGTGCGCCATCGCGGGCGACCGGATCGGCGGCGGTGGCAAGGATCCACGCCGCCTTGTTCAACAGCGCCACGTCGTCGGGCTTCCGGTCGAGGGCCTTGAGGTAGTACTTCACGGCTTTCGCGAGGAGATTCTGCGCGCCGTAGGCTTCGGCCAGATTTTCGTACGCCGATGTGTAGAACGGATCGAGAGCGATCGCGCGCTCGAGGTGCGTGGTGGCCTCGGGGAACTGCTGCAGGGTGGCGAGCGCGACGCCGAGGTTCGCGTGCGCGTCCGCGAAGTCGGGCGAGACGCGCACGGCCACTTGCAGGTGTTCGGCGGCGGCTTTGGCCCGGCCGCTCTTCAACAGGTCGGACGCGTAGTTGTTGCGCGCGCGCGCGTTGAGCGGCTGCTTCTGCACCGTGTCGGCCCAGATGCGTTCGTCGCTGAAGTAGTCGTCGTTGCGGGCGTTCGTGTGCCAGCCGTAGGCGAGCGCGACGAGCATCGCGACGGCGAAGGCGCTCTGCATGGCGATCGACGATGCCTTGGCGCGGCGGAGGAGGGCGTAAGCGCCGCACACGAGCAGGGCAATCACGCCGGCGAGCGGCACGTACATCCGATGCTCGGCGGCAATCTCGGTGACGATCGGCAGGATGCTGGACGAGGGCGCGAGCACCACGAAGAACAGCGCGCCGGTGAAGCCGGCCGCGCGTCGCTCGGCGAGTTGCCACAGCGTGAGCGCGGCGAGCGCGCACAGGATGGCGCCGGGCACGGCGATCGCGGCCGCGCTCGTGGCGGGCGGCCACGCGTAGTCGAGCACGAGCGGCGACGGCCACAACGCGAGGCGCAGGTAGTGCACGAGCACGCCGAACTGCGTGACGAAGTAGCGCCACCACGGCCACTCGGCAAAGCCGAAGCCCGACGACAGCGGGCGCGGATCCATGGCCACGAGGGCGCCGAGCACGATCCATGTGGCGGCGAGGCTGACGTAGAGCAGGCCGCGACGTCGCGCCACGGCGGCGAACGTGCCGGTCGCGAACGTCCAGTCCCACACGAGGACGAGGATCGGCGCGCCGACCATCACTTCCTTCGCGCCCATCCCGAGGGCGCACGCGATCACGGCGGCGATCGACCACGGCAGTGTGCGTGACTCGTGCGCGCGAATCGCGCAGTAGAGCGTGGTGAAGAGGCAGAGCCCCATCAGCGACTCGACGCGCTGAATGATGTAGGTGACCGATCCGGTCTGGAGCGGATGCAGCGTCCACAGCAGCGCGACGACAAACGCGAGTGTCGTGCTGGCATCGCCGAAGGTGGATCGGAGCGCGGGCGTGACGAGCGTGCGACGCACGACGCCGAAGAGCGCGAGAGCGGCCAGCAGATGAATGGCGAGGTTGGTCGCGTGATACCCCCAGAGGTTGTTCTGGAAGGGGATCGCCGACACGAGGCTGCCGGGTTCCGGCGGATCGAACGTGTTACGAGCATCGATCGGCGCGAGCGCGTAGTTCAGCGCGAACGTGAACGAGGAGACGGGACGTCCCGAGAGCGTGACGTTGCGTGGCGCCTGCATGGCCGCCCACGGATGCGACCACGGCGCCGGTTGGTGCACCGAAGCATTCGTCACGATCGACGGTCGGTCGTCGAAGATGAACGCGCCGGTGAAGCTGTTGCTGTAAGCGAGCAGGCCCGCGATCAGGATCGCAATGGCGGCCAGAAAGCGCTGCATTCGTGACAATAATAGTGGGGTTTCCCGCCATCAGGAGGCACGACCATGAGTGTTCGTCTCGGTGACATCGCCCCGGACTTCGAAGCCCCGACCACGCAGGGCACGATCAAGTTCCACGACTGGAAAGCTGGCGCGTGGGCCATTCTCTTCTCGCATCCGAAAGACTTCACGCCCGTGTGCACGACCGAGCTCGGTGCCGCGGCCGCGCTCAAGGGCGAATTCGAAAAGCGCAATTGCAAGGTGATCGGTCTCAGCGTGGATCCGGTCGAGTCGCATCTCAAGTGGGAAGGCGACATCAAGGACGTGACCGGCCATGAGGTGAACTTCCCGATGATCGGCGACCCCGATCGCACGGTGGCGAACCTCTACGACATGATCCATCCGAACGCGAACGACACCATGACGGTGCGGTCGGTGTTCGTGATCGGTCCCGACAACAAGGTCAAGCTCACGCTCACGTATCCGGCGAGCACGGGTCGCAACTTCCTCGAGATCCTGCGCGTACTCGATTCGCTGCAGCTCACGGCGAAGCACTCGGTGGCCACGCCTGCCGACTGGAAGCCGGGGCAGGACGTGATCATCACGGCCGCCGTGTCGGACGACGCTGCGAAGGAGAAGTTCCCGGGCTACGTCGCGAAGAAGCCCTACCTGCGCGTCACGCCGCAGCCGAAGTAACTCCCGCTTGACTCGCTACTACGCGGGGCGTAATACTACGCCCTGCGTAGTAGTCATGGCCAAAGACACCGACGACCTTCAGGACCTCGGGCGCTTCTCGGAGCCCGCCCTCCTCATTCTCATTTCGCTCGCGGACGGGCCGAAGCACGGCTACGCGATGACGGAAGACATCGCGCGCATCTCGGGCCAGAAGCTCGGCCCCGGCACGCTCTACGGCGGCATCACGCGCCTCGAAGCGCGCGGCTGGATCGAGCCGCTCCCGAGCGAGGATCGTCGCCGGCCCTACAAACTCACGACCTCCGGCCACAAAGTGCTCAAGCACCGCCTCGCCGCGATGAAGGCGATGGCGAAGATCGCCACGACGAGACTGGTGGACGCATGAAACCCGAGACCCTGCTGCGGCTCTATCCGCGCGCGTGGCGGGAGAGGTATGGGGAGGAGTTTCTGGCGTTGATTGGCGGGCGCGGCCTGTCGCTTGGTCACAGCCTCGATGTGGCTGTCGGTGCCATCGTGGAATGGACCAATCATCCGCGTCACGGAAATCTGATTGTGGCGATCATGATCGCGACGGTCGCGGAGCTGACCGGGAAGCTCCTTCAGCGGGTTACCGAGCCGCCTGATCACGCGGCGGTCGGGTCGACCATCCTTCTGGCCATCATCGCAGTCTGCTACGCGCTCTATCGGACGAATGCATGGCTGTTCGAGCGAACGCCGACGTTTGGCCCAAGAGCATTCGGTGTCGCTGTGAGTCTCGCCTTCATTGGTGGTGCGATCCAGAGCTGGATAACGATGCGGAATCTGGGTGGGTTGCTCTCCTGGTTACCGATCATTCGCAACCCCGCTCTGTTTTGGACATGGCTGGTCTGCACGGCCCGGCCGCGGGTGGAAAAACATGAAGCCTGAAACGCTGCTCCGTCTCTATCCGCGCGCATGGCGTGAGCGATATGGCGAGGAATTTCTCGACGCCTGCGGCGCCGGGCCGTTGACGATGCAGCAGGTGATCGACATTGTTGGCGGCGCGATCGACGCGCGTTTCGAGCCGCAAACCCACGTGCGTCAGCACCAACCCGAAGGAGTCACCATGTCTGCGATCCTCCACAAGCTGCACCACGCCCCGAAAGCCAACTACACGACCACTGATGCGCTCAAGGCCGCCGCGTTCATCGTGGTGACGTCGTTCGTGCTGGTGATGGCGGCATCGGCCTGTCAGCGGAACGGCCTTCCGGCCATCGGCCACTTCCTGCGGGCCTTCGCTTCTCCTGCGGCCCTCGTGCTCTCGTCGCACTTCACGTTCCTCAAGGGGCAGTCGCGCACCACGAAGGCGGTGATCACGGGCGGATCGCTCGTGGCCATTGCGCTGATCTGCGGCTGGTCGGCCCTGCTGGCCACCCGCTGAGGCAGCTTTCAGACTCTGGACTGAACCCGGGACCCGGGACCGAACTCTGGACTCCGGACCGAACCCGGCACGTTGGACCCGGGACCCGGGACCGCTCTAATATTCCCTTCCATGTCCAAGCGTCTTGTTGCCGTGCTCCTGGCCTGCGTCGCTGTCGCGTCGCTGGCCGCGCAATCTCCTGAAAAAGTCGACAGCGCCGCGATTGCGAAGATTCGCGCGGAAGGCCTCGAGCGTTCGCAGGTCGCCGAGACGATGTTCTGGCTCACGGACCGCTACGGTCCGCGTCTCACCGGCTCGCCGTATTTCGAAGAAGCCGGCGATTGGGCGGTGAAGGAACTCCAGAAGTACGGCGTGCAGAACGTGCGCAAGGAGCGGTGGAAGTACGGCCGCGGCTGGACGCTCGTGAACTTCCACGCCACGATGACCGAGCCGCGCGTGATGCCGATCACGGGCGCGGTGAAGGCGTGGTCGCCGGGCACGAGCGGCACGGTGGTCGCCGATGTCGTGCGTGTCGACATCGCGAATGAAGCCGACGCGCAGAAATACAAGGGGCAGCTGAAGGGCAAGATCGTGCTGACGCAGCCGGCGCGTGCCGTGCGCATGCTCGATCAGGGCGACGGCATGGTGCTGCGCTACAGCGATCAGAACGGCAAGTGGGAGAAGGAAGCGCTCACGCTGCC
>CAYFLU010000188.1:0-6412 GCA_964343975.1 uncultured Solibacteraceae bacterium | reverse complement strand
GTACATCAGCGTGAGCGACTCGTGCAGGTCGTGCATGATCGGCGGATGCGCCGTGAAATACCAATCGGTCAGCGTGCGCATCTGCATCTGCGACAGGTTGATGTCGCGGTTGTTGTCGTGAAACACGTACTTGCCCCAGTACGGCAGCTGGCCAATTCCGCCGCCGCCACCGAAGCCGCCACCACCGCCAGCCGCCGCGCCACCCTGCTCCTGCGCGTCGAGACCGTAGTAGTGCCAATCCACGTTGCGATCGCGACCGTCCGCATCGGCCACCGGCGTGACCGACACATACACGTTGTCGCGAATCTTCGAGATGATCGGCGAGGTCTCCGTCGCCAGGCGATACACGAGCTCCATCAGCATTTCCGACGGACCCGTTTCACCCGAGTGGAGACCACCCATCAGGTGGTAGTGCGGTTTGGTCGTGCTGATGAGCGTCTGGATCTGCGCGTCCGACAGGCCGCGCGGATCGGCGAGCTTCCCGAGGTTGTCGCGGTTCGTCTTGAGCGCCTTCATGTTGGCGTCCGAGCTGACCCACACGACGACGAGCTCGCGGTTCTCGTCCGACTTGCCGATCGTCTCGACCTTCACGCGATTCGGCAGCGCCTTCTCGAGGGCGCGGTAGAACTTCAGGAGGTCGGCGTAGTAGGTGAGCTTCTTCGGCGCGCCCACGTCGTAGCCGAGCACGTCCTTCGGCGTCGGCACCCCGGCCACCTTCGGGAGGTGGTCAACGAGCGGGCTGCCCCAGTTCGGATTGCCCGTCCATTCCTTGTAGAGTTTCGCGAATTCTTCGTCCTGGACCTGCTTGGGATCCCGGGTCTCAGTGATCTGCTGGGCCGGGGTCGTGACCGCCGCCCAACAAAAAAGTCCTATTCCGGCCAGCACTGTCAACCAGCGCCGGCGCCTTGTGGAGACGACTTTCATCGGTCTAACTCCTTCATACGAATAGACTTGCACGTCAGTCACGACAGGACTGGCAGGGGACACGCGATCGGACGAGATCGGGCTCAAAGGCTTGAGATTGGGCAATTCGCCACATAGAATCGCGGCGTCATGATCAGTGTCGCCGCGCTTCGAATGCAGCAATTTGGCGTGCAATTCTATCAGGCCTGCCTGACCGCGAAAGATATCGATAAATTGGTCCGCTTTGAAGTGCTCAGTTACGGCGAGCAGAGCGCATCGGGCGTCCGCGGCAGCGCCAATCAATCGAAGGTGCGATGGGATTTACTCGAACGTCGCATCGCGTCGAGCGAGAAGGCCTATCAGCGTCAGATCATCCGCAAGAAAATCGACGAGCTCGTGCAGTACTACGAGCAGTGCCGTCAGGCGCGCGACCTGCCGTCGATTCCCGGCGCCGTCATCATCTCGTGCGATGAACCGCTGAAGTTTGATTCGGTCGGCGGCGACTCGCCGCTCGGCACGCTGAAGGTGCCGGAGCGTGAAGGCATCCTCCGCGCGATCGACGGCCAGCACCGGCTCCTCGCGCTGCACGCCGGCATGGACCAGTTCCAGGGCGAGAACTTCACGGTGCCCGCCGTGATCTTCGACCGCCTCCCCGAAGATCACGTCGTCCAGATGTTCGTCACGATCAACGCGAAGCACACGCGCCTCAACGCGTCGCATCTCGTGTCGCTCTCCGGCCGGCAGTTGTACCGCGACGACGCGCTCGCGGCGGCGCACGATGTGGTGCGCGCGCTCGGCGACAAGGAAGATTCGCCGCTCTTCGGTGAGATCAAGCTGCTCGGCGTCGGCCGCGGCCGCGTGGCGCAGGCGCCGCTCGCGCAGGAACTGAAGAAGCTGTTTGCGGCCAACGCGTTCGGCGAAGGCAAGCGCGGCGACGAGTTCCGCGACGAAGACGCGAAGAAGTTCTTCGTGAACTACTTCAAGCAGGTGGCCGTGGTGTTCAGCGCGGCGTGGAACGGCCGCAAGTACTCGATCCGGTCGGCCAGCGCGCTCCGCGCGTTCATCCGCGTGACGCCCGAGATCGTGCGGCATCTCGACCAGTCACACGCCGACCGCGCAGACTTCCGCGCCATCGGCCGCATCATCGCCCCGTGGGGCCGCCGCATCGGCGACCTCCGCTTCGAGACCGACGGCGCCTGGAAGCGCAACGGCTCGGGCGTCGACCAGCTCACCAAGGAACTGCGGCTCGCGCTGCAGTATCCGGAAGGCGCGATGGTCTAAAACTGTAATCCCGGCCACAAAATCGTGGCCGGGTGACCGCACTCTTCCGGGACCACCCCGGGCGCCCCCTCGGAAATCGCCGTTCGGCCTTCGGGCATGCGATTTGCGATAAGAAGCGCCGGGTAGCTTGAATGCCTTCGGCCAATGCCGGGGGCTTGCTGGGGAGCCTGGTTGCCCATTCGGGCCCGCGAAAGCGGGCCTTTTTTTATGGGTCCCGGGTCCCGCGTGCCGGGTCCCGGGTTCAGTCCACGGTCCCGGGTTCGTCCACGGTCCCGCGTTCGGTCCCGCGTCCCGGGTCATAATTCGCCACCTATGAAACGGCTCGTTCTGGTGGCCTTCGCAGTTGCCCTCCTGATCAACGACGCATCGCGCACGCCGGTGGCCGCGCAGGCGCCGCCTGAGCGCGGGCTCGATTCGCTGTTCAGCCTGTCGGATGGCGTCGTCCGCGACACGAACGGCGACGGCCTCGCGGATGCGGTGGCCGCGCGCGTGATCGTGTCCGACACGCCGTCGATCGAAGACATGCTCGTGGCGACGAACCTGGCGGGCCGTCTCGGGTTCGAGACCACGGCGATGACGCTACCGATCGTGCTGCGCGCGAGTGATCCCGCGGCGGCCAAGCCGGCCGTCGGCATCTTCGTGGGCCGCACGAATCCGCGCGTGATGGAGTTCATGGCCGCCGGCGCGCTCGACGTGAAGGGGCTCGAGAAGGGACAGGGCGCACTCGCGATGGTGCCGGGTGGCGTGGCGATCGCCGGTGCGGATGACGCGGGCACGCTCGCGGCCGGCAATGTGCTCGCGGCGTATCTGCCGCGGCTGTGGGGCTCGGCCGGCGCGCGGCTCGATCACGCGCAAGACGAAGTGACGAAGTATCTCGCAGCGCACGGCGTGCGGGCGACGTCGGCCGTCGTGCGGTCGATGGTGATCGACAGCGACAAGCGCGGGCTGAAGTCGATGAGCGTGCGCGTGACGGTGACCGCTGCTGATGTCGCTCGCGCGAAGGCGGCCTTCGACGCCCTCGACGCGGCGCATCGTCGGGGTCTTGAACCGACGGTGCTGAACTTCACCAACGTCGCGTCCACGACGATCGAGATCGGCGATGCACGGGTGAGCGTGCGGCGGTCGGGCCTGAACAACCGCGCGCTGACGCCGCCCGATGACGAAGTGACACCGGCGGCTGCGGCTGCGGCGGGTGGTGCCGCGGGTGGCGCGCCGGCGGGTGCGGCGGCTGGCGCGGGCGCGGGCGCAGCGGCACCTGCAGCGGCGGCCGCGCCGGCAACGCCGACGTTTGATCTGGCGACGATCTTCTCGATCGACGGCGTGTTGTCCGACAGCTATCCCGATCTCATCGCGGATCGCGTCGACACGACGCTCTTTCTCGGCGCGTCACCGGAGAACCTGAGCGCGGCGCACATCGCGGCGCGGCTCGGGCTCGAGTCGACGGGCATGGCGCTGCCGATTGCGCGCAAGGCCGATGAGTTGCCGGATCTGTCGCGCGAGACGAACCCGATCCTGATCGGGCGCGACAACCCGCATGTGACGGCGCTCACGAAGATCGGCAAGGCGTACCTCGATAACCTCGGTCCGGGCGATGGCGTGATCCAGATCGTGCCGCGCGCGTTCGGCAACGCCACAGCGACGGTCGTCGCCGGCGCGGACGCGGCCGGCGCGGATGCCGCGGCCACGTATCTCGCGCGGCGCGTGCCGTATCTCTGGGACAACCATCGCGGCGCGTTCTCGCTCGATCACCTCTCGACGCAGGTGAAAGACGCCTTCGCGCAGAAGACCGCGGGCGCGCAGGCCAGCTCGGCCGTGAACGTGATCGACGAGGTGGTGAAGTCGCTCAACGGCAAAGAGATCGAGAACTTCGACGCGAAGGTCTATCTCGAAGAGAAGAACGCGGGCTTCGATCAGTTTCTGGCGGGGCGCCTGAAGCCGCGCTTGCCGATGGCGACTGTCACGACGGCGAGCGACGCGATCACGGCGGCGGTGCCGGTCTTCGACGAGAAGATCTCGATTCCGTGGGAAGTGACGGAGTTCCGCGACAAGTTTAAGAACGACGTCTTGCCGAAGGTCACGAAGGGCGCGGCGGTCGCGATGGACGTGCGTCTCAGCGAGTCGCCGGAGATGCGGCAGCAGCTGGTCGACGAAGTGAAGCGCGCGCTGACGGCGGCGGGCGCCGCGAGCGCGGACGTGAAGGTGCGTTCGGCGTACAAGCAGGGCTTCCTGTGGATGAAGGAAGAAGTGCTGCCGCTGTTGAAAGGCAAGGGCGTGACGTCCGTGCACCTGAAGGTGGCGGAGTACAAGCCGGACTTCACGAAGAAGTACCGCTTCTATCAGGTGCCCACGCGCTGGCTGCACGAGCTCTATCCGATCGACGAGCTGCTCGCGAAGGAGGCGGGCGTGCCGGTGTCGGCGTATTCGATGGAGCTGGTCGATGCGCCGAAGTCGACGTATGAGGTTGAGGCCAAGGACAAGGCCGGCAAGGTCGTGTTCCACGGCGAGTTCACGCCGAAGAGTGTGGAGCGTGAGTACCTCGACAAGTTTCCCGGCTGGTCGAAGGTCGACGTCACGACCGGCTGGATCAACGCGGTGGTGAATGGGCAGGCCGTGATCGACACGCGGATCGCGACCGACTCGGAGCGCTTCTGGGATTACTACCAGCAGAAAGTGCTGCCGCGCATCTACGACCACGTGATGAAGCTCACGAACAACCGGCCGACGGCCGAGGCGCAGCCGTTCCATCGCGATCTCGACGTTGAGCTGTGGATGAGCGAGCCCGACTTCCGCATCGGCGTCGACGAAGAGCAGGTGTCGGCGCTCGAGTCGCTGCACGAAGACATCTACTTCGTCACGCTCGACTTCTATCTGGCGATGGGCCGCAATCAGCCCGGTCGGCCGCGCCTCGCGGCGCCCGGCAAGATCTTCCCGATCATTCATCCGGAGCGGCGCGGGCAGGGCGGCGAAGTGCGCGTGCTGTATGCGGCCAATGCGTCGCCGCGTGCGCGTGTGGAGATCTCGTATAAGGAGAAGGGGCAGGACAAGCCGACGAAGGTCACGCGCGACCTCACGCCGATCGCGGTCGGTGATCCGGCGGTGCGCCGCGCGGTGGTCACGGCGGATCACGTGCGCGAGCTGCAGGTGGATCTCGCGCCGGCGACCGACGCCGACGCGACGCGCGCGGTGGATCTCATCGACACGCTGAACGCGCTCCATGCGGCCGGGCTCTACAAGACGGACTTCTCGTATCGCGCCGTGGAGCGACTCGCGTTCAATGTGGCCGGCCGCGACGCGCGCGCGCGCCGCGTGGTGAAGTCGACCGGCGAAGAGCCGGCCTCGCTCATGCGCAAGGCCTCGGCGGCGCCGAAGGGCCCGGTCGTGAGCTGGGATCACGTCATTGGTCCGGACGAAGCGGAAGAGCTCGTGAAGCAGCTCGGCGCCTATCCGGCGATCACCGCGTACAAGGAAGGGCAGTCGTATCGCGGGCGCGACGTGTCGATCATGGAAGTGCTGCTCCCGACCGCGAGTGAGCAGATCTCGGTGACGAAGTACACGGCGTACAAGCCGACGATCTTCATCACCGGACGTCAGCATGCGAACGAGGTGTCGTCGACGAGCCATATCCTCAAGCTCGCCGAGATGCTCGCGACCGATCCGAAGTACGCGGCCATGCTGAAGAAGATCAACGTCATCCTGCATCCGGTCGAGAACCCCGACGGCGCGGCGATGGCGTACGAACTCCAGAAGCTCACGCCGACGCACATGCTCCACGCCGGCCGCTACAGCGCGCTCGGCATGGACGTCGGCAGCAACAGCCCGCTCCTCCCCGAGTCGCGCGTGCGCAACGACGTGTGGCGGATGTGGCTCCCCGACATCTATCTCAATCCGCACGGCTATCCATCGCACGAGTGGGTGCAGCAGTTCGCGGGGTACGTGCCGCCCGGCTTCCGCACGTATCTCTCGTCGCGCGGCTGGTACACGCAGTTGAGCGGCCTGCGCGATCCGCGTTATCCGGGCATCTCGACAGCGACCGACGCGCTTCGCGACGACATCGCGTCGGCGCTCACGAACGATCCGAAGATCAAGGCGCTCAACCTCGCGCATCAGGATCGCTATCGCCGCTGGGCGTTCGGCTTCGCGCCGTTCATCTACAACCAGGAAATCTACGAAGACACCGCGATCTACTACACCGATCCCGAAACCGGCGAGTTCCGCGGCGGCCGCCGCG
>CAYFLU010000187.1:0-6439 GCA_964343975.1 uncultured Solibacteraceae bacterium | reverse complement strand
GACCCGCGGACAGAACCCGGGACCCGGGACCCGGGACTCGGCTTCCTCTACTCGTATCGCAGCGCGTACATCGGCTCGAGCTTCGCCGCGCGCATCGCCGGATACAGGCCGAACACGATGCCGATGGTGATGGAGACGGCGGTGGCGACGACGACGGACGTGACAGTGACGATGGTCTGCCAGCCGGCGACGTAGGCGACGAGGTTCGCGAGCGCGACGCCGACCACCGTGCCGAGGAAGCCGCCCGAGATCGTGATCAGCATCGTCTCGGTGAGGAACTGGCGAATGATGTCTTTGCGCGTGGCGCCGATGGCGCGGCGCACGCCGATCTCGCGGGTGCGCTCCATCACGCTCGCCAGCATGATGTTCATGATGCCGATGCCGCCGACGAGGAGCGAGATCGACGCGATGGCCACCATGATGAATTCGAAGAGGCGGCGCGTGCGTTCCTGCTCGGCGAGGAGTTCGGCCGGCACGATCACGCTGAAGTCGCCGGCGCCGCGGTGGTTCGCGTCGAGCACACCGCGCACGAGCTGGCCGGCCAGCTCCACGTCGCCGCTCGAGCCGAGCGTGAGATACACGCCGTCGATCTCGTCCTTGTAGTAGTTCTGCGCATCTTCCAGACGCAGCAGCGCAGACGAGAGCGGCACGTAGATGATGTTGTTGCGATCCTGCGACGGCAGGCCGGCGACGTCGTTTTCCGCCACGAGCTGCGGCCCCGCCACGCCCACCACGCGGAACC
Organism: uncultured Solibacteraceae bacterium; assembly: GCA_964343975.1. GTDB lineage: Bacteria > Acidobacteriota > Vicinamibacteria > Vicinamibacterales > SCN-69-37 > SCUN01. The sequence continues at coordinate 5,697 of CAYFLU010000187.1, read as the reverse complement.
ACTGCTGGTTGATCTTGACGAACTGCCCCACCGGGTCATCGACGCCGAAGAGCGACGCGGCCGCCGCCTGCCCGAGCACCGCCACCGCATCCGCGGCGTCCGACTCGGCCGTCGTGAAGAAGCGGCCACGCACCGTCCGCAGGCCACCGATCTGCTCGTAGGCCGGCGCGACGCCGTAGGCCGTCGGCAACTCGCCCTGCGGCTTCGGCACGACCTGCGTCGGCAGCAGACGTTTGCGCGCGCTCACCGCCGCCACACCATCGAGGCTGGCCTGAATGGCGCGCAGATCCTTGAACGACAGCCCGGACGACAGCTTGCGCACGCGCTGCAGCGTCTGCTGGTCGGTAGACTCGCGCGACTCCACGATCACGTTGCGCACGCCGAGTTGCTCGATGAACGCGATCATCTTCTGCTGCGCGCCGGCGCCGATCGAGAGCATCGTGATCACGGCGCTGACGCCGAAGATCATGCCGAGCATCGTGAGCACCGAGCGCATCTTGTGTGCGCGCAGGTTGTCGTAGCCCTGCTGAATCTCGGGCATGAGGCTGAGCGCGCGCCGGGGCGTGACCGCGGTGCTCATTTCCCCGCCGCCTTCTTGGCCGCACGACCGGCCATCAGCGCCGCCTTCTCCGGGTCCACCATCGCGACCTCGGCGCCGGCGTCGATCCCGGTGATCGCCACGCGCGTTTCCGTGCGATGCGTGAGCGTGACCTCGCGCGCCTCGAACCGGTCGCCCACTCGCACATACGCCAGCGTCTTGCCGTTGCGCTCGAAGATCGCCTGCCGGGGCACGTGGAGCACGTTCTCCACCTTCTGCCCGGTCACGTGCACGCGCACCGACGTGCCTGGACGCAGCGGCTCGGCCGTGCGGTCGAGGCTGAGCGTGACATCGAACTCGCGCAGCGGCCCGGCCGGCTGCGACGAGGAGCCGTTCGACTGCACGACGCCCGACACCGTGAGCACGTGCGCCGGCAGGCGCTGGCCCGCCAGTGACTCCGACTCGATGGCCGCGGGCAACCCCACCGACACGTTCTCGCGCTCCTGCTCGTTCACCTTCACGCGCACTTCGAGCGCGGAGATGTCGAAGATGTCGACGATCGGGCGGCCCGGCGCGACGTTGTCGCCCGCGCGATACACCGGAATCGTCACGCCGGCGCCGTTCATGCCGCCATTCGCATCGCGGTTGTCGCGCACGACCACGTAGCCGTCGATCGGCGCACGCACGAGCAGGCTCTCGATGTTCTGCTTCGCGCGATCCGCCGCAAGACGCAGGCGGTCGCGGCGCGCTTCCGACACCGCGAGCGTGGCGCGGTTCGTCTCGGCGCGCGACTTCACGTCGATGTCGGCCTGCGCGAGCCGCCGCTTCGCCTCATCCAACGAGAGCTGCCGTTTCGCGTAGTCGTTCGCCGGAATGAGGGCCTTGTTCGAGATCGCGCTCAACTCGGCGCGGCGCAGATCGAAGCGCGCGTTGAGGAGCGTGAGCTGGTCCTGCGATGCCTGCGTCTCGGAGTCGGCGCGGATCTTGACGATCTCCTGATCGGCTTCCGCCAACTGCGAGAGCGCCATCTCCTGCGCGTATTCCTGCTCGGTGGCGTCGAACTCCATGACGACGTCACCGGCCTTCACCGCCGTGCCCGTGTCGGCGATCCGCACGAGCCGCAGCATGCCGCCGACCGACGGCGCCGTGATCTGCCGCACCGTCGACGCGCGCAGCTCGCCCGTCGTCTGCACATCCAGCTCCAGCGTGCCGCGCATGACCTTCGCCGTGGGCACGCCCGCGACGTCCTTCGTCGCTTCCGCCGTTGAGCGGCCCGCGAGAGACGCGCGCGCGATGACCGCCGCGCCGACGAGCGCGGCCGTACCGGCCACGAGGCGCATCGTCCGCGACAGCGTCACTTCGCGCTCCCCGCCGCCGGCACGCTATCGGGCCGCAACATCGCCACACGATCCGCGGCCGTGAGCGCGCCCTTCAGCGCCACCATATCTTTGTTGCGGCGCACGACCTCGACCGGCACCGCCGTGAACGCGCCGCCGCGCAACGCATACACGACCGCGCGCGTGCCTTCGACGAACACCGCCTCGGTCGGCACCATCACCATGTCGGGCAGCCGTCCCACGGTGATGCGCGCCGTCGCGCTCATGCCCGGACGCAGCCGAGGATCCGGCGACTCGAAACCCATCTTGAGCGCGAAGTTCTTCGACGGCGGCCAGCTCGAGCCGTCGACCTTCGCGAGCACCGCCACCTCGGCAACCGACGCGGCGAATTCCCGATCAGGAATCGCATCCACACGGATCGTGACGCGCTGCCCCGACTCGAGGCGCCCACGATCGGTTTCATCGAGCCGCGCTTCGAGCCGCACCTGCGACATGTCGGGCAACTCCACGAGCTCAGCCCCGGCATACGTGGTGTCGCCGGGCCGGTATTCGATCGGCGTGCCCGTGCCCGTGTTGTTGCGCCAGTTCGGCAGGATGTTGACGACACCATTCGCCGGCGAGGTCACGCGCAGATGCCCCATCGCCCACTCGGCACGCTCGAGATCCTTGCGGACCTTCGCGATGCGCTTCTCCTGCGCCTCGATGCCGCGTGCGGTCGCGCGCGCGTCCGCCGAGTCGCGCACCTTGGCGAGTGCCTCGCGCTGCTTCGCATCCGAGAGCGCCATGTCGGCCTTCTGCTGATCCACCTTCGAGGTGAGCTCGGGAATGGCGGCGTTGACGTCGAGCTGCGCGCGCTCGACGTCGTACTTGGTCGTGAGCAGCGACATCTGATTCGACCCGGCGCCGATCCGCGCGCGCGCCTTGACCTGCTCCATCTCCGCGAGCGCCTGCTTCAGTTCCTGCTGGCGGTCGAGGATCGTGCGCTGCAACACCTGGCCGTCGAACTCCACCGCCACGTCGCCCTTCTTGATCGGCGAGCCGTTCTTGACGATGGTGAGAATCTGCAGTTCACCGGCCTGCATCGGCGCCGTCAGGATGATGGACGTGCGCGGCCGCACCTGCCCGCGCACTTCGACCACATCCACGAACTCACCGACCCGCACCGGCGCCATCGGCACCGACGGCCCGGCCGGACGCGTCGCCGAGTACCAGCCGCCCACGAGCGCGACGGCCACCACGAGCCCCCCGATGAGCACGCGCCGGTCACGCCACATCAGCGCTTCTCCTTCGGCAGCACGTCCACAGAGGCCGTGAGGTCCGGCATCAGCAGCGGGTGATTGCCCGTGATCGAGACGATCGCGGAGAAGCTGCGCACGCGCGGCGTGAGCGAACTTGTCACCGCCAGCGGCGCCAGCAACTCGACCTTGCCGTCGAACGCGAGGTCGGGATACGCGTCGAGGTGCACCTTCACGGATTGCCCCACCGACACCGCGTCGATGTCGGCCTGATTGACCTTCGCGCGCACGCGCATCTCGCTCGGATCGACGATGTCGAGAATCGGGAGGCCGGGCCGCACTTGATCGCCTTCCTGAATATCGACCGACCCCGTGCCCTTGAACGTGGACTTGATGACGACGATGCCGGCAAAGGTGGCCTTCACCGACATGAGGTCGGCGTTGCCCTCGGCGTACTCGCGCGCCCGGTCGGACCGGGCGCGACGGATCTCGAGGATCTGGATGTCGGCCACTTCGGCCTTCCGTTTGAGATCAAACGTGTTCTTCAGCTGGTCGAGCCGCGCCTTGGCTTGCTCGTAGGCGAGGTCGTTCTTGTCGGCGTCGATACGCGGCAGGAAGCGATTGCGCAGCGTCTCAAGGCGCGCACGCTCCACGTCGTGCTCGGCCGCGCTGATCTCGGCTTCATCACGGGTCTTGGCGATCGACTGATCGGCGCGGCGCCGGCTGATCTGGCCATCAAGATCGGCCACTTCGCCCTGGCGGTCGGAGGCGATGCGCTGCTGATCCTGCGGATCGAACTCCACGAGCACATCGCCGACGTTGACGTGCGTGCCGGCCTTGGCCAGCCGCGTGATCGTGAGCGAGTTCACCGACTGTCCGAGGAGCCGCGGCACGAGCACCGTCGTGGCGCGAATGGCTTCCACTGTGCCCGCCAACCGCACCGCCACCGCCGGAGCGTCTCCCGCACTCGGCGCCGGGGCCGTCGTCGCCACCGGCGCGCCCGCGTCGGCCCGAGCCGCCACGCGCGCACCGCAGGACACGGACATCGCCACTGCCAACGCCACGCCACACGCGCACGAAGCCCGAGCTGCGAATGACGTCATCAGTGCCGGAAATACTACCGAACGCACGAGCGGGATTTTAGAACAGTACGCAGAACTCTGGACGCGGGACTGCCCCGGGACTCTGGACTGAACCCGGGACGTGGAACCCGGTCCCCGGGACCGCGAAGCTAATGCCCGTGACTCTTGCAGTACCCGCAGTGATCGCAGGAGACGTGCTCCTCGATCACGCACGCGCCGCCCGCATTGACGAGCTGCAGATACATGGCGTGGCTCGCGTGGTCGCCAAACGCCACCGATTCGGGCACGAACTGCACGTCGGGCGTCCCCTGGGTGAGCGGCGCCGGCACGTGCTCCACTGCGCCGGGCCCGGCCCCAACCTTCTGCACGATGCTGCGCACGAGCTGGCGGAGCTGATCGTCGTTCATGCCGTCACCGGTTCGAGCGTGATGGTGTCCACGATCCCCATGATGGCCGCATCAACCGGCGCGGCTTTGCGCCCCAGGGCCTCCTGCGCCGCCTTGCCCTCGATCAGATAGAGCACCTTCTCACCCACACCGGCGCCGACCGAGTCGATCGCGAGCACCGGCACACCTTTCGGTTGATCGTCGAGCGTGAGCGGTTGCACAAGCAGCAGCTTCGCGCCCGTGAGCTTCGGGTGCTTCTGGGTGGAGACGAGCGTGCCGACCACGCGTCCGATCAGCATCTCAGGACTCGCCGGTCACCTGATCGACGATGCCAACGACGCAGGCATCGGTCGGCGGTTCACCGGGCAGAAACGGAAACGATGCCTCGCGGCCGCGGACGAAGAACACGAACTCGCCCACGCCGGCGCCCACGGCATCGAGCGCCACGAGTGTGCGGCCGACGGGCGTCTGGTCCGGCGCCACGGGCTGGAGGACGAGCAACTTGTGTGAGGCGAGGTTGGCGTCTTTCACGGTCGCCACGACGGTGCCGACAACTCGCGCGGTCTGCATGGCTACGACTGCGGGGGGTCGATGGCGTCGATGATGCCGACGATGGCGGCATCGATCGGCGAGTCTTTCATGCCCGACGCCATGCGGGCGGAACTGCCGCTCACGATCAACACGGTTTCGCCGACGCCGGCATCGACCGTATCCACGGCCACCAGGTAGTTGCCGTCCAGTTTCCCAGACGGATCGAGCGGCCGCGCCACCAACAGTTTGTTGGCAACGAGCCGCTCGTCTTTTCTCGTCGCGACCACGGTCCCGACGACACGGGCAATCAACATGCGCTGTGCCCTCGATCCTCTGCCGTGCTTACTTGGCCTTGCCGATCGGCAGAATGTCTTCGAGGTTCGCGTGCGGGCGCGGAATGACGTGCACCGACACGAGCTCGCCCACGCGGCGGGCCGCGGCGGCGCCGGCGTCAGTCGCGGCCTTCACGGCCGCCACATCGCCACGCACGATCGCGGTCACATACCCCGCGCCGATCTTCTCCCAGCCGACCAGCGACACCTTTGCGGCCTTGACCATGGCGTCGGCCGCTTCGATCATCGCGACCAG
>CAYFLU010000186.1:0-6503 GCA_964343975.1 uncultured Solibacteraceae bacterium | reverse complement strand
GTTGCGCACGGCCGCGCTCAAGGCGCGACCTGGCCTCGTCGTGTCTGCGGCCGTGGCGCCGGACGCCGATGAAGCCCGTACGCAGCGCTTGCAGGACTGGCGCGCGTGGGCGCGTCAGGGCCTGCTCGACGTGCTGTGCCCGATGATCTACACGGCGGATGCCGCGCAGTTTGCGACGTTGGTGGCGCGTGTGAAGCGTGATGCGGGCAACGCGGCGGTGTGGGCCGGCATTGGCGCCTACAAGTTGTCGCCGGAGCGCACGGTCGAGAACGTGAAGACCGCGCGCAAGGCCGGCGTGGGCGGCGTCCTCGTGTTTTCCTACGACAGCCTCGCGTCGCTCGATGCGCCACCCAACTACTTCGCGGCGCTGCGCCCGGTGCTGATCGACGAGAGTTCCCGGCAGCCTGGCCGCTGAGCGTCACGTGTCGACGACGTCGCGACCCGCGCCTCCGTCACCTGTGCTCGACATCATCGCGTCCGCCATCACCGCCCGCGTGACTCCCGCGGCGGTCATTGAAGTCGGCAGCGCCGCGGGTGTCCGGTGGCAACATGCCGCCGGCGCCCTCACCTACGCGCTGGATGCCCCGCCGTGCGTGCCGTCGACCATCTTCGATCTGGCGTCACTCACGAAAGTGATTGCGACGACGTCGCTGGCCATGCGCGCGCACGAGCAGGACTCGCGTTGGCTCGACACGCCCGTGGCAGCGCTCGAACCGTCGTGGCGCGGTGATGACCGTCGCCACGTCACCGTGCGACACCTGCTGGCGCACGCGTCCGGGTTGCCGCCGCACGTGAAGCTCTACGAGCGCGCGCAGGATCGGGCGGAGGCGCGGGCGCTGATCGCGTCGACCCCGTTGGCCTATCCGCCGGGGACGATGTCGCAGTATTCCGACCTCGGGTTCATGCTGCTCGGCTGGCTGATCGAGTCGGCGCTCGGCGATGCGCTGGACCAACTCTTTGCGCCGATCGCCGCACACTGCGGCGACACGCTGCTCTTCACGCCACCGGCCAACCTGCGGGACCGCATTGCGCCGACCGAGCTCGATCCGTGGCGCGGGCGCCTGATTCAGGGCGAGGTGCACGACGAAAACGCCGCGCAACTCGGCGGCGTGGCAGGACACGCGGGCCTGTTTGGGACGGCCGCTGCGGTTGGCGCGTTCGGCGCCGCGGTGTTGCGGAGCTTCCGGGAGCCGACGTGGCTCGCAACGCCGGACACGATGGCGCTGTTCGCGAGGAAGACCGACGTGCCCGGCAGCTCGCGGGCGCTCGGGTGGGACACGATGCTGCCGACCTCGTCGTGCGGCTCGCACTTCTCCGCGCACGCCATCGGGCACACCGGATTCACCGGTACGACTCTGTGGCTGGACCCTGCCCTGGATGTCTACGTGGTGCTCCTCACCAACCGGGTGCATCCCACACGCGAGGGCGACGGCATTCAGGCGCTCCGCCGCGACGTGCACGACGCCGTCCTTACGTCACTCGGTCACTGAGTCGCGCTAGAGTCCGCCGCGGCCGCCTCGGCCACCGCCCGGTGCCGGCCCTTGCGGCGCGGCGCCGCCGCGACCTGGGCCACCCGGTCCCCCGGGGCCGCCTGGGCCACCGCGACCGCCACCACCGATGCCGGGACCACCCGGTCCGCCCTGTCCGCCCTGTCCACCTTGACCTCCGGGGCCACCCGGGGCGCCGCCACGACCAGCGCCGCCACCCGCACCGGCGACCTGACCGCTGTAAATGAACTGCCACTCGTTGTAGTGGGTGGCACCGAGGTACTGCATGATCGACGCGGCCGTGCTCTTCGACCGGACCCCGGCGATCGTCCCACCGAAGGCCGTCCCAGAGGAGGACCCGGCGCCCGGCTGGCCCGTTTGGGGCGCCGTCGGGGCCGCGGGAGTCACGCCTCGCCCGGCTGGGCCCGCTGCCGGCTGCTGCGGAGTGCTGCCAGCCCGTCCCGGGGCCGCCTGCTGCCCTCCTGGGGCCTGCCCGGGCACCGTGGGGGCCGTCCCGGTCATGACCGGGAGGAAGTCGTCATTCGTGATCGGATCCTTGTATTTCTTGCGGAGAAACTTGCCGTTCACCAAGACGTCGAAATCGGCCGGGGCCGTGCCCGGGCCGTTCTTCTGCTGGAACAGGCGCAGGGCCCGGACGTACTGCTGGCCTCGGAAGACCAGTTCCGCTTCCTTTTCCCGGGTGGCCTGCTGTCGCCAGCGCGGGATGTCGGCGGCCATCCATACAGCCGTGATCCCCATGACAATCAGGAGGACGACCATAATGAAGCCGCCTGCGTCAGATTGTGAGGACCGCATGAACGTATTATCCTCTCTATCGTCACGCATGCATCGAATCCTCCGGTCGTTTCCGCGCCTCACTGCCATTGGACTGCTTGGCGTCACGGTCAGCCTGCTCGGCACCGCGGCGTGCAAGAAATTGCCCCTGCTGGCGCCGACCGGTACGGTGATCAACCTGACTGTGGCCAGCGACACCGCCGCCATCAACTCGTCGATCAACATCGTGGCCGTCCTGATCGAGAACGGCCAGCAGTCGAGTGGGACGAGCACGACCGCCACCACGTCGAGCACCACCGGCGCCGGCACGCCGGTGCAGGACGGCACCGTGGTCAGTTTTACGTCGTCGATTGGCACGATCGAGCCGTCTGAGGCCAAGACGACGAACGGCAAGGTGCAAGTCGTCCTCAATACCGGGACGACGTCCGGCACCGCCACGATCACCGCGTACTCCGGCGGCGCCAAGTCCACCGCCCAGATCAAGATCGGCACGGCGAATGCGAAGACCGTGACGGTGACGGCGACGCCGCAGAACCTCACCTCCTCGGGCGGCACCGCGGTGGTGTCCGCTCGTGTCGATGATGCCAACGGCAACGGCGTGGCGGGCGCTCCGGTCGAGTTCTCCACGACCAAAGGTTCGGTCTCGCCGACGACGGCGACCACCAACGCGAGCGGTGTGGCCACCACGACGCTGACGACGACCTCGGCCGCGGACATCACGGCCTCCGTCAACGGCATCACCGGCAAGGTGTCGGTGGGCGTGTCCGCGAAGGCCACGATTTCTGTCTCGGGCCCCACGAGCACTGTGTCCGTGAGCTCCCCGGCCGCGTTCTCTGTCGTCGTCGGATCGACCGTGTCTGTGTCGAACGTGATCATCAACTACGGCGACGGATCGTCCAAGGCGCTCGGCGCGTTGTCGGGCACCCAGTCGGTGACGCACTACTACTCGCAGGCCGGCATTCTTGATGTCAGCGTGTCGGCGACCGATCCCGACGGCGTCGTGACAACCGCGGCGACGCAGGTCGCGATCACCGGATTGAGCATGACGGTGTCGGCGTCGCCGACGACCATCACGCGCGGCGCGTCCGTGACCTACACGGCGGTAGTGTCGCCGTCGACGGCGTCGATCGATCACTACGTGTGGGACTTCGGCGACGGGACGAACGGGACCTCGGTCGGCGGCACGATCTCGCACGTCTACGCCGCCACGGTGCCCTCGGGTGCCATCAATGTGGCAGCGCGGGCCTACCCGCTCTACGGCGATCCGGTGACCGTGCCACTCGCCATGACGATTCCGGCGACGAAGGGCGCGATCACGTTGACCGGACCATCGACCGGCGTGACGTCTCAGAGCACGGCGACCACATTCACCATCGATGCCGGCACCACGGTGGCGCTGACCAACATCACGCTCGACTACGGTGATGGCACCACCAAGTCGTTCGGCACCTTCAGCGGTTCGCGTACGGACACGAAGTTCTACTCGACGCCCACCGACAACGGCAAGACCTACACGGTGAAGGTGAGCGGCACGGATCCCGACGGCAACACCGTGTCGTCGTCGATCAGCCTGGTCGTGCAGAAACTCAACGGCACACTGGCCGTGACCACCGCGGGATCCTCGCTGACACCGACGCAGCTGACCTTCACCATTGCCAGCGGACAGTCCGCCGCGTTGATCGACCGCTACTTCTGGGACTTCAACGATGCCCCAGCCCCGGGCGCGACGTGGGAGACCACGAGCAACGTCAGCCCCACGCACCAGTACACGCGTGGTGTGTGGCTGGCGAAGGTCACGGTCTTCCCTGTCTACGGGCTGCCGTTCATCGTCACCGTGCAGGTCCCGATCAACTAGCGCGGATCCAACACAGATGCACAACGGGCCGGCGGCTCTTCGGAGCGCCGGCCCGTTGTCGTTTGCGGTGTGGTTCGGATGGGGCGGTTACTGTGTGGTGCGGATCGCGCGTTCGCGGTGTGGTTCGGATGGATCAGGCGCTCGACGGCGCGCGTGTGGCGCCGGTCGCGCGACCGCTGGAGTGCGTCAGTGCCAGTCTGCGAAGCGCGTGCCGTCGAGCGAAGTGCCTTCGGCGCCGCTCTTCACGTCGTAAATACCTGGTGATGCCGTGGGGTTGTTCGGATCCGCATCGGCCTGCGTCGTCGTCCAGGAATCGGACGAGCGCGTGATGGGATCGACCGGGATCCCGCGGAGATAGCCGTCGCTGACGAGCGCCTGCAACGAGGCCGGGTACTGCCCCTTGTCGGCGTAGTACTGGTCGATCGCATCGCGCATGTGGAAGAGGTCGGCTTTCAGCACCGCCTCCTTGGCCGCCTGGATCGAATTCCGATACTGCACGAGCGCCAGTGAGGCGAGGACGCCGATGAGCGTCATCACAACGAGGAGTTCGATGAGCGTCCAGCCGCCGTCTGGGCGTGCGGCGCGCGAGTCGTCCGGCGTGTGCATCGTGGCTCTCATGCCGTCGCTCACCAGGTCTTGTATTTCGTGCCGTCGAGGGCCGTGCCGTCCGACTTGGACGTGACGTCGTAGACGTTGCTGCCGCCCCACACCGTCGCTTTGGGATCGTCGCCGTAGGCGCGGAACTGCCAGTCGGCCTTGCCGGTGATGGGGTCGATCGGGATGCGACGCAGGAAGCGCATCTTGCGACCGCTGGCGTCGTTGTTGAGAGCCACTCCGTCGACCAGCTGCTGGAGATCCTTCGGGTAGTTCTCGCTGCCCGCCTGTACTTCCAGTGGCGAGATGATCTGCTGGTCGGCCATGTCCTTGAACTTGTCGATGGCCGCGCGCATCTCCCGTAGCGTCCGCCGCAATTCCGCTTCCTTCGTGCGTTTCATCGAGACACGCGCCAGAGGAATGGCGCCGCTGGCAAGGACGGCAAGGATCGCCGTCGACACGACGAGCTCAATGAAGGTGAAGCCACCTTCCTCTCGCCGTGATCGCCGCAGCCACGCCAACATCGTGTTCGCTCGCCTCTATTTCACCACGACCGACACCGGTGCGACCTGCGTCGGGACCGGCAGGGCGCTCGGCGTGAGCGCCGTCACGGTCATGCTCAGGTTGGCGTTGCCCGCCGCGATGGCGTTGAAGACGACCGAGGCCAGGAAGCCGGCTCCGGAGACGCCCGGGGCGCCGGCGGGACGGCCGATCAGGATCTCGATTTTGCCCGCGGCGTCATCCACGCGCGGCGTGAAGACCGTGGTGACGCCGCCGTTGGTCATGAACGATCCCTGCGTGACCGGACCGGCCTTCAGGATCTTCGGGTTGTAGCTGATCGTGATGCGGACGCTGCCGACCTGGTTCGCGCCCGAGATCTGGATCGGCATCGTGTACGGCGCCGCGCCTGCCTGTAGCTGCTGTCCGGGCGCTACTAGACCGACCTGAGCCGGCTGAGATGGCGGCGGAGTCGAGGGGGCCGGCGTTGACGGCGCCGGTGCGGCCGGCGGCGTGGCCGGAGCCTGGTTCGTCGGCGGATTCTGGATCGCCGCGGGCGGCGTTTGCACCGTCGCCGGCGGATTGGCCGCCGTCACTGGCGTCACCGGCACCACGACCGGGTTCGTGCGCGGAGGTGCGGTCGGTGTCGGCGCCTGCACCACCGGTGTGGTCGGCGCCGGCGGGTTTTGGGCGGCCTGTGCGGGCTGTCCCGCGCCCATGGACGCCATGGCCGCAAGTTCCTCGGCGGTCGGCGGCGCGGTGATGAGTGGCGGCGCGCCCGTGAGGCCGAAGTTCTGGCTCGTGCCCACGTAGATCGGCTTGAGATCGTCCATCGACATGTCGTGGCCGCGGATGATGCGCGGCGTGATCAACATGACGATGTCGGTGGAAGTCTCCTTGCTTTCGGAGCCGCCCAGGATATTCCGCAGCAGCGGAATCTTGGAAATCCCCGGCAGGCCCTGCACCGACTTCGCGTTGTTCTCCTGAATCAGGCCGGCGAGCAGATTCGACTCGCCGTCACGCAGGCGGAGCGTCGTGTTGACCTTGCGCGACGTGAACGACGGCAGCGCCTGCCCCGCCACCGTGACGTCCGCGCCCTGCGCGCTGTTTTCCACGGTGAGGTCGATGCGGATCTCGTTGTCGTAGGTGACCTTCGGCGTCATCGTCACGTTCACGCCGACGTCCTTGAGGGTGAACGACGTGGTCGGCTGCGTGGCCGCGCCGCCGGCGGCGATGGGCGCGAACGTGGTGCTCGGCACCGGAATCTGCTGACC
>CAYFLU010000185.1:0-6575 GCA_964343975.1 uncultured Solibacteraceae bacterium | reverse complement strand
CGATCCGCGACGTCATCCTGTTCCCGCTCATGCGCAAGCTGGGCGCGGCCGCGCCGGGCGAGCCCGAGGCGCAGGACCACTGATGTCGTTCGCCTGGTTCGTGGCGCGCCGGTACCTCACGGCGAAACGGAAGCAGGCGTTCATCTCGCTGATCTCGGCCGTCTCCATTCTCGGCGTGGCGGTCGGCGTCGCGGCGCTCATCATCGCGCTCGCCTTGATGACCGGTCTCCAGCACGAGATGCGCGACCGCATCGTGTCGGCGGCCGCGCATCTCTACATCTACAAGTCGGGCGACACGACGTTCAGCACGCGCGCCGCGGATGCCGAGGTGATCAAGCACGTGCCGGGCGTCACCGGCGTGTCGGCGGCCGTGATCGGCCGCGGCCTGCTGCAGTCGACGAGCACGGCGCAGGAGTTCGTGACGCTCAAGGGCATCGACCTCGCGGGCGAGCCCACCGTCACGAGCCTCGCGCAGAACATCACCACGGGTTCGCTCGCCGCGCTCGGGCATCGCACCGAGGAGCAGTTGCCCGGCGTGCTGCTCGGCGTGGATCTGGCGACGAAGCTCGGCGTGCATGTCGGCGATCGCGTGGTGCTTCTGACGCCGAACGGCTCGATCTCGCCGATGGGCCGCATCGCCGGCCGGCGCTCGTTCGAAGTCGTCGGCACGTTCCAGATGGGCCTCTACGAACTCGACTCGGGGTATGCGATGACGACGATCGACGAGGCGGTGTCGGCGCTCGGCGGCGCGCCGTACTTTCTGCAGGCGCGCGTCACCGACATGTTCAAGGCGAAGGCCATCGGCGACGCCGTGCAGGCGCAACTCGATGCGCGGCTCTACACGGTCGAGAACTGGACCGAGATGAACAAGTCGCTCTACTCGGCGCTGCTCCTCGAGAAAATGGCGATCGGCCTCACGATTGGGCTCGTGGTGGCGGTGGCGGCGCTCAACATCGTCGCGTCGCTCGTGCTGCTCGTGATGGAGAAGAGCCGCGACATCGCGATCCTGCGGACGATGGGCGCGCCGGCGCAGGCGATCCGTCTGATCTTCATGTTGCAGGGGCTCGTGATCGGCGCGCTCGGCACGGGCGTGGGCGCCGCGCTCGGCCTCACGGTGAGCTACGTCTGCGACCGCTACAAGCTCCTCACGTTGCCGGGTGATGTCTATCAGATCACGCACGTGCCGTTCCGCGTGGAGCCGCTCGACGTCACCATCGTCGTGGTCGGCGCCGTGCTCGTGTGCTGGCTCGCGACGATCTATCCGGCGCGGCGCGCCGGCGCGCTCGATCCGGCCGAAGCGCTGAGGTATCAGTAGTGGCCTTTCTCGAGGCGTCCGGCATCGTCAAGTCGTATCGCGCGCCGAGCGGCGTGCTCGACGTGCTGCGCGGCGCGGATCTGGTGGTCGAGGCGGGCGAGATGGTGGCGGTGGTCGGCGCGTCTGGCGTCGGCAAGAGCACGCTGCTCCATGTGCTGGGCGGCCTCGATGCGCTCGACGCGGGCACGCTCACGATCGGCGGCACGCGCATCGACGGCATGGCGGACGAGGCGCGCGTCGCGTTTCGCAACCAGCGCGTCGGCTTCGTCTTTCAGTTTCATCACCTGCTGCCGGAGTTCACGGCGCTCGAAAACGTGGAGATGCCGCTCCACATCGGCGGGATGGACGCCCCGACGCGCCGCGCGCGCGCCAAGGTGTTGCTCGACCGGGTCGGCCTCGCGGGCCGGTTGGACCATCTGCCCGGCGCCCTGTCGGGGGGCGAACAACAGCGGGTGGCCATCGCCCGCGCCCTCGCGAGCCGACCGGCCCTGCTCCTGGCCGACGAGCCGACGGGGAACCTCGACGAAGACACGGCCCGCGATATCCAGTTGCTCCTGCGGGAGATCCACGCCGAGCAGCAGCTGACGTCGATCGTGGTCACCCACAACCCGGCCGTGGCCGCCGCCTGCGACCGCACCCTGAAACTGCAGTCGGGTCTCCTCCAGACCCCGTAGTCAGCAGCCACTGGGGCCGGGACCCTGAACCTGGACCTGGACCCGAGGACCTGACCGGTTCCGGACCCTAGTCCCGGACCTGGCCGCGGACCCGGACCCGGCCCCGGACCCGGGACGACGTCGGACCCGGCACAAGGGACCCGGGACCCGGGACCCGTCCTATATAATTGAGCCGTCAATGTTTGAGCGGTATACGGAACGTGCGCGGCGGGTGCTGTTCTTCGCGCGGTATGAAGCCACCCAGCTGGGCAGCACGTCAATCGAAACCGAACACCTCCTGCTCGGCTTGATTCGCGAGGGCAAGGGGCTGACGAGCCGTATCTTTGCGCGCTCGTCGCTGTCGCTCGAGAGCATCCGCAAGGAGATCGAGGGCCGGACGGTGTTTCGCGAGAAGGTGTCGACGTCGGTCGACATCCCGTTCAGCCTCGAGACGAAGAACGTCCTGAAGTACGCGGCCGAAGAGGCCGATCGTCTCCTGCACACCTACATCGGCACCGAGCACCTGCTTCTCGGGATCCTCCGCGAAGAGCGGTCGGTGGCTGCCACGATCCTCTACGAGAAGGGCATGCGTCTCGCGAGCGTGCGCGACGACATCGTCCAGCTGCTCAACGAGAAGACGGCGCCGCCGCGGCCGAAGGAAACGCCGCTCCTGGCCGAGTTCAGCCGCGACTTGACGGATGCGGCGATGAAGAACCTGCTCGACCCGCTCGTCGGCCGCGAGGCCGAGGTGGAGCGTGTGCAGCAGGTGCTCTGCCGCCGCACGAAGAACAACGCGGTGCTGATTGGCGAGCCGGGCGTCGGCAAGACGGCGATCGTCGAGGGGCTCGCGCAGAAGATCGTGTACGGCGAAGTGCCGCACTTCCTCGCGGACAAGCGCATCCTGGCGCTCGATCTGTCGTTGATCGTGGCGGGCACCAAGTACCGCGGCCAGTTCGAAGAGCGGCTCAAGGCGATCATGAAGGAGCTCGTCGAGAACCCGAACATCATCGTGTTCATCGACGAACTGCACACGCTCGTCGGGGCCGGGTCGGCGGAAGGGTCGCTCGATGCGGCCAACATCCTCAAGCCGGCGCTCTCGCGCGGCGAGATCCGCTGCATCGGCGCGACCACGCCGGGCGAATACCGCAAGTACATCGAGAAGGATCGCTCGCTCGAGCGTCGCTTCCAGTCGGTGAAGGTGGATCCGCCGACCGAGGTCGAAGCGATCGAGGTGTTGCTCGGCGTCAAGGACCGGTACGAGTCGTTCCATCACGTGGAGTACTCACGGGAGGCGATCGACGCGGCCGTGTATCAGTCGAGCCGGTACATCACCGACCGCTTCCTGCCGGACAAGGCGATCGACCTGATCGACGAAGCCGGCTCGCGCGCGAAGTTGCGCGAGGCGCATTCGGCCGGTGACCTCGGCGAAGTGAGCCGGTCCATTCGCGTCGCGGTGGAGCAGGTGGGGCAGAGCGCACTGGCGGAACCGCCGGTGGGTGAGGCGCCGGTCGTGCGTGAACGCGTGGACCTCAAGCCGCTCGCGCGTCGCGTGGTTGTCGGCAAGGCCGAGATCGACGAGGTCGTGGCCAAGTGGACCGGTGTGCCGATGGCCTCGGTGAACGAAGACGAGAGCGCGAAGCTCGTCCGGATGGAAGATGAACTCCATCAGCGCGTGATCAGTCAGGACAAGGCGATTTCGGCGCTGTCGCGCGCCATCCGCCGGTCGCGTGCCGGGTTCAAGAGCCCGAACCGCCCGGTGGGCAGTTTCATCTTCCTCGGGCCCACGGGCGTCGGCAAGACCGAGCTCGCGCGTGCCCTCGCGAACTTCCTCTTCGGCAGCGATCACGCGCTGATCCGCTTCGACATGTCGGAATACATGGAGAAGCATGCGGTGTCGAAGCTGATCGGCTCGCCGCCCGGGTATGTGGGGCACGAGGAGGGCGGCCAGCTCACCGAGAAGATCAAGCGCAATCCGTACTCGGTCGTGCTGCTCGACGAGATCGAGAAGGCGCACCCCGACCTGTTCAACATCCTGCTGCAGGTCTTCGAAGACGGCCATCTCACGGATGGGCTCGGCAATCGCGTGAACTTCAAGAACGCGATCCTGATCATGACGTCCAACATCGGCGCGCGCTTCATGCAGAAGCGGGCCTCGATGGGCTTCCAGGTGGCCGACCCGAAGGAATCCCAGAAGTCGGTCACCGAGATGGTGCTCGGGGAAGTGAAGAAGGTCTTCAACCCGGAGTTCATCAACCGGCTCGACGAGTTGATCGTGTTCGATCCGCTCGGCGACGACGACCTGCGGCGCATCACGCGTCTGCTCGTCGGGCACCTCAACACCCACCTGGTCGACCGGCAGATCACCATCGATGTGGCCGACGACGTGGTGGACTGGATCATCAACGTCACCTGCAACGACCGGTCGTATGGCGCCCGGCCGTTGCGGCGTGCCATTCAGCGGTATATCGAAGATCCGTTGGCTGAAGCCCTCATCCGGGGCGACCTGAAGTCGGGTCGTATTGAGATTTACCTGGATGCCGGGGCGTTGGCCTGGCGCCCGATGGGCGAAGCTTCCGGCCACCGGTTGGCCGCCACCGTCTAAGCGAGAGAGATGAGACGTACGTTCCTTGCCTTCGTGCTGGCCCTGGCGTGTGCCGCGCCGGCCGCCGCCCAGATCGTGGGGCAGCCCCGCAATCAGCCGCCGCAGCCGCAGACCCCTGCGCGGCCCGATCCGCCGGCCGGGTCCGCGCCCGTGCTCAAGACCGTCGAGTTGCGGTTCCATCCGGACAACTCGCCGATGATGGAGCCCCAGACGTATCTCTATTACATCAAGGCGCGTCCGGGCGACTGGACCAAGGGCGAGCCGTACGTCCTGTTCGATGAGGCCGAAGAGCTCTCGGACTTCCGCCGCGTGTGGGCCACGAACTTCCTCGACAACCTCTGGATCGAGGTCCTCGACGAGCCGTTCGCGAACGGCGTGGTCGGCAAGCACGTGATCTTTCATTTGGAAGAGCGTCAGCGCGTGAAGATCGTCGACTACGAGCCGCACAAGATCGTCGACAGCGCGAAGATCGATGAAGAGCTGCGGAAGCGCTCGCTGAACGTGCGCCTCGACGCCTTCATCGACCAGCAGCTCGTGAAGAAGGTCGCGGGCGTCATCCGCGAGCTATACGCCGACAAGGGCTATCAGTACGCCGAGGTGAAGCCGGAAGTGGCCGAGATGCCGGGCGGACCGAAGCTCGTGCACCTCACGTTCAACATCACGCCCGGGCCCAAGGTCCGGATCGAGAAGATCGACTTCGTCGGCAACAAGGCCTTCGCGGACAGCAAGCTCGAAAGCCAGATGAAGAACAACAAGTCGCACAACTGGCTGTCCTGGATCACGAGCAACGGCACGTATCAGGAAGCCAAGTTCGACGAAGACGCCGAGGCGATCACGCAGTTCTACCGCAACAACGGCTACATCTTCGCGCGCGTCGGCCAGCCGCAGCTCGAGGTGATCGGCGACTCGGCCGACAAGGAAACGCGCATGGTCACCCTCAAGATTCCGGTCGATGAGGGGCAGCCGTACAAGGTCGGCAAGTTCGAGTTCACGGGCAACACGATCGTGAAGAGCGAGGGCCTGCGGCCCCTCTTCAAGATCAAGGAAGGCGACGTCTACAGCGAGAAGGACGTCCGCAAGGGCTACGAGAAGGCGAAGGAGATCTACGGGTCGCTCGGCTACATGGAGTTCCTCGCGCTGCCGGACCTCGACGCGCGCTGCTGGGACGAGCAGACCATGAAGCCGGATCCGAAGTGCAGCCCGTCGGATGCGAAGGACGTCGTGGACGTCACGATGCGGATCCAGGAAGGGCAGCAGTACTTCGTCAACCGCCTCACGTTCAGCGGCAACACGACGACGCGCGACGAAGTGGTGCGCCGCGAGTTGAACCTCCTCGAAGCGGGCGTGTTCAACGCCGAAGCGCTCAAGTACTCGGTGCGCCGCCTCAACCAGCTCGGCTACTTCAAGCCGATCGAGAACAACGACGCGATCGACGTCCAGAAGACGCCGGGCGCGGAGAACAAGGTCGACGTTCACCTCAAGGTCGAAGAGCAGAACCGCAACCAGCTCTCGTTCGGCGCCGGCATCTCGCAGATCGACGGCTTCTTTGGGCAGCTCGGTTTCCAGACCTCGAACTTCCTCGGCCGCGGTGAGACGGTGTCGGTCAACCTGCAGAAGGGCTACCGCGCGCGCAACTACGAGTTCGCGGTGTCGGAGCCGTTTCTGTTCAGCCGGCCCATCACCGTCGGCGCCACGATCTTCAATCGCCAGCTCGACTACATCAACCAGTTCAGCCAGCAGACGATTGGCGCCACCGGCACGATCGGGTTGCCGGCCGGGGCGTGGAGCCGCGCGTTCTTCTCCTACAGCTACCAGCGCGTGAAGGTGTTCGACGTCAACTCGGCGTACCTCGATCCGAGCGTGCTGAACAACAACCCGTATCTGGCCGACTCGCTCCTGATCGGCCAGGGCGGCGTGCGCACGGTGAGCAAGTTCTCGCCGAGCTTCGTGTCGAGCACGATCAACGAGCCGATCTTCCCGTCGGACGGTCACAAATACACGCTCG
>CAYFLU010000184.1:0-6577 GCA_964343975.1 uncultured Solibacteraceae bacterium | reverse complement strand
GATCATCGGCACGTCCACGAGCGACACGAACCGCTACGCCGAGCCGGCCGGCTCGCGCGCGACGCCGGCGCACTACCAGCTCGACCTGAACTACACCCAGAGCTTCACGGTCGGCCGCTACCGCGTGCAGATCACGGGTGAGCTGTTCAACGTCGCCAACAAGCAGACGGGCTACAACTACCAGCCCAGCAAGAACAGCGCGTCGTTCGGCCTCCCGCAGAGCTACTGGGAGCCGCGCCGCCTGATGCTGACCGGCAAGATCTCGTTCTAAGCCGAACAGCACCACAGCAAACAGAACGGCCCGCCCGGGAGACCGGGCGGGCCGTTTTCTTTTGGCGAGGCCGTCGTCTGACGCCTAGCGGTACGACTGGAAGAGTTTCTCGGAGGCGATCAACGGACGCGTCATCGCGTCGGCCTTGGCCCGGGCCAGCGCCACGCGCGCGGCGGCGTCCGGCGCCTGCATCAGCACACTGACCTGCGCGCGCTTGAAGAGCGCCATCGGATACATCGGCGCATTGGCGGGCACGCGATCGAGCGCGGCCGCCGCCTCCGGCAGACGCCGCTGCGACAGATACAGCACGCCCAGCTCGAGGTCGTAGCGGAACGCCGCGCCACGCAGGCCCCGAGCCTGCTCGAACGCGGCCAGCGCTTCCGGCGTGCGCCCGGCCTCCATCGCCTCGCGCCCCTGCCGCTCACGGATCAGCGCGAGCGCCTCGGTGACCGGCGTGCGATCCGGCTGCTCACGCGCCGCTTGCTCGAGCACCGGAATCGCCTGCGCCCAGTCTGTGCCGCGCGCCTGATGCAGCGCGCGGTAGATCTTCACATCGGCCGAGGCCGGCGCCATCTCCGCGGCGGTGGCAAACAGCGCGTCGGCCTCCGCCAGATGTCCGAGCGCCGAATGCGCGCTCGCGAGCCGCAGCACGGCATCCAGGTTATGCGGATCCGCCGCGCGCACCTGCTGGAGCAGCGGAATGGCCTGCGCATATTTGCCGGCGACGAAGAGCGCCGACACCTGCTCGATCACCGGCAGGATCCGCACCATGTCGGCCGCGCGCGGTGCGTCCTTGCGGACGACGGGTGTGGCGCCGCCGCTCACATAGCCGAGGCTGGCGAGCTTCTCGCGCGCATCTGCGCCGAGGTTCGCCGGCTCGCTCGAGGCGCCGGGCACGGGCACCGGGTAGTCGTAGAGCGCATTGCGCACTGCACTCGGAATCTCGGGACCCGACGCGAGATCCGTCTTCTCCACAGGATCCGCCGCGACGTCGTACCCTTCCACCCGCCCGGACAGGATCGCCTTGAACCGGCCCTGCACGCTCATGACCTGCGGCTGCCAGCCGTACTCGAGAAACGGCTTCATCGCTTCGCCGAGGACCACGTCCGTGTCGTCGCTGCGCAAACTGTGCGCGCCGCCAAGACCCGCCCAGTCGAGCAGCGTGTAGTAGATACGGCGCGTGCTCACCGCCGCGTCAGTGACGCCCGGCGCGATTCCCGGCCCCACGACCACCAGCGGCACGTGCATCGTCGACTGATACAGCAGGTGTCCGTGCTGCGCCTCGCCGTGCTCACCGAGGCCTTCGCCGTGGTCAGCAACGATTGCGATGGCGCGCGGCTCAGCCGTGGCGGCTTCGAATGCCGCCACCACGCGACCGATGTTGCGGTCCATCTCGGCCACTTCACCGAGGTACGGCGTCTTTGCGTACCGGGTCTTGAAGGGCTCGGGCGGCGTGTACGGCGCGTGCGGGTCGTTGAAGTGCACCCAGAGGAATTGCGGCGACGCGGTGGCGGTCTTGAGCGCGGCGATCGCCGCGTCGGCCGTGGAAGCGCCGCTGCGCTCGGCCGCACCCTCACTCCACTGATCGTCGTACGTGTCGAACCCACGCGCCAGACCGAAGCGGCGCGCGAGCACGAACGACGACACGAAGGCCGACGTGCGATACCCGGCCTTCTGCAGTTGCTCGGCCGCCACGGGCGTGCTCGCGGACAGATAGCGCGCGTTCTCGTGCACACCGTGTCCGGCCGGATAGAGCCCCGTCAGCATCGAGGTGTGTGACGGCAGCGTCTCGGGCACCGCCGCATACGCCTGCACGAAGCGGCGGCCGCGCGCGATCAGCGCATTGATCGCCGGCGTCGCGACGCCGGCCGCGTCGGGCCCGACAGCGTCGGCGCGCGTGGTGTCCATGGTGATGAGCAGAAT
The DNA here is from genome assembly GCA_964343975.1 of uncultured Solibacteraceae bacterium. Classification (GTDB taxonomy): domain Bacteria; phylum Acidobacteriota; class Vicinamibacteria; order Vicinamibacterales; family SCN-69-37; genus SCUN01. Next base: position 4,383 of record CAYFLU010000184.1, on the reverse strand, counting down.
CGACGGCTTGGGCGCATTCGTCGTGCTGGTCGCGGGACGCGCGCCACCACCGCACGCCACCGCGCTGAGCCCCGCGGCCATCACGATGAGGCCGGCGACGCCCCGGCACGCGCGAAGAAAAGACGTTGGCACGGGCACGCTCACGACGTGACAATATCATCCACGCATGCTGCTCTCTGCTGACGTTGGCGGCACGAAGACGCTGATCGGTGTGTTCGTCCCGGGCCAACCTCGGCCTGAACCGCGTATCGTCCGCGAATACGCCACACTCGATTTCGACAGCCTCGACGATCTGGTCACGACGTTTCTCGACGAGACGGGCGCGACCGGCATTCGTGCCGTGACGTTTGGCGTCGCGGGTCCGGTGAGCGGCCTCGTCGCGCGCATGGTGAACGTGCCGTGGGTGGCGGATCTGGCGCCGGTCGGCGAACGGCTCGGGTGCCCCGTCGCGCTCCTGAACGATCTCGAAGCGATGGCGCATGCGGTGCCCGTCCTCGATCCCGACGAACTGGCGACCTTGCAGGAAGGCATCACGGTGCCGACGGGCAATGCGGCGCTGATCGCGGCGGGCACGGGGCTTGGCGAAGCGCTCCTGCACAACATCGACGGCCGCTTCGTGCCGTCGGCGTCCGAAGGCGGCCATGCCGACTTCGCCGCGCGTACGCCGCGTGAGCTCGCATTTGTCGCCGACCTCACCGAGAGCCTCGGCCGCGTGGACCACGATCGTGTGATCTCGGGCCCCGGCCTGGTCAACATCTTCCGCTTCACGCATCGCGCGCGGGCCTGTGAGGTCGTGGATCTTCGTGACGATGCCGCCACGCTGCCGGCGCGGATCAGCGACAGCGGCCTCGGCCGTAAGTGCCCGGCCTGCGTCGAAGCGCTCGAGATGCTGATCGATGCGTACGGGGCGGAAGCCGGCAACTTGGCGCTGCGATCGGTCGCCACAGCGGGCGTGTATCTCGGCGGCGGCATCGCGCCGAAGCTCCTGCAGGCACTCGAGAGCGGACGATTCATGACCGCCTTCCGCGCCAAGGAACCGCTTGCCGACTTGCTCAGCACGATCCCGGTGCGGGTGATCCTGAATCCGTCGGCCGGCCTGCTTGGCGCGGCCACCTACGCGGCGACCCTCGTCGACGCGTAACGTTGCCACGACTTCTCGTAGCGGCCGCTCCTTCCCGCAGCGGCCGCTACTTCTTCTTGTTCAACTCCACGAGCAACTGCTGCGCGTTCGGATAGGACGGATCGATCTTGAGCGCCGCCTGCGCCTCCGCGCGGGCTTCGTCGAGTCGGCCGGCGGTGGCCAGGGCCACCGCGTAATTCGTGCGCACCGACGGAATCGAGCTATCGGCCTTCACCGCCATCGCCAGCGCGTCGAGCGATTCCGCATTGCGACCGACGAGCGCCCACGCGAGCCCGAGTCGCTCGAAGTCGCGCACGTCGCCCGTGAGTTCCGCCGCCCGCGCCCACGCCGCGATGCTGAGATCCACGCGGCCGGCATCGGCGATCGCCGCCGCAAACTGACGCGCGCCGTCCGCATTCCAGCGCGCCGGATCGAGATCGCGAATCACGCGATTGGTCTCTTCGACGCGGTTGGCTCGTGCGAGCGCGATCACGAGCAGACGGCTCGCGACTTCCTGCTGTGCGCCCACGCGCGCGCCGGCCAACTCACGCACCGCGCCGCTCAAGTCGTTGGTCGCCATCAGCGCGCGGCCAATGAGGAAGTGCACCGCGGGCTCCTTCGGATCCGTGGCCAGCGCCTGACGATAGTGCGTGAGCGCTTCGGTGGGTTTGTTGAGGCTCTCGTACATCTGGCCGATGCGCACGTGCACGAGTCCGGCCGGCGACTGATTCGCAACCGCCTTCTGCGTCCACGCCTCCCCTTCCGGCACGCGTCCCGCCTGAATCTCCGTGAGCGCCATCCGCACCATCTCTTCCGCGCGCCCGTCATCGAGCTTGGTCGGATAGAGCGCGACGCTGCCGAACAGCGCGAAGGCCGCTGCGGGGTACGCGAGCGTCGACGCTTCAGCCGCACGCACCCGGTCGATCGCCCAGGAAATGGCGGCGCCGGCCGCGCCGGTGAGCGCCATCTGGAACGGCACGCGGTAGCGCGCGGCAACGAACACCAGCGCGACCGACAGGATCGCAAACGGCGCGTACGCGGCCCAGAGCCAGTAGCCCGCACGATCGCGCGGCCGGGCGAAGAGCAGGCCCACGAGCCCGAGCGGCACGATGAGCGCGGGCCCGACGATGAGGAATGACAGCGCGCCCTTCAGCTCGCGCGCGAAGAACACGTACGAGTGGTTGATCGTGAGGAACACCGCGCTCATCGTGTACCAGAGCTTCTTCAGGAGCAGCGCGGCGGCCTTGAAGGGATGACGGACCGTGAAGCTGGCCGCCTGACGCAGGAAGAAGAACGACGTCTGGCGCGGCGTGGCCTCGCGCGCGTACTTGTCACTGACGAGCGCCCGCGCGGTGACCCACTCACCCGTCACGGTAGGCAGAATCCCCATGGCGCGATCGAGGGTGCCCGTCGCCTCGGCGTTGTTGCCGATGTAGACGTTGATGCCGAAGGTCGAGGCGATCGGAATGAACTCGCCGCCGATCTGCATGTTGCGGATCGTCACCGGCGCGATCACCACACACGCCGCGGCCGCCGCCGTGAGCGCCGTGCGCCACTGGCGCCGCACGAGCAACAGCAGCGCGAGCAGACCGATGACGATCGCCACATGCGGGCGATTGAGCGCGTGAAGCCCGAGCGCGCCGCCCGCCAGCATCCAGCGGCGCGTGCCGCCCTCATCGGCCGCGCGGCCGAGCAGATAGAGATCGAGCGCCGTCAGGAATGGATCGAGCGCCGTCGGCAGGATCGTGATCTCGAAGAACGTGAACACGCCCGTGAGCGCCGCGAGACCACCGGCGATCCACGCCGCGCGTTCGCCGAACCACCGGCGCACCGACAGAGCGAGCAACAGGACACCGAATGTGCCGAGCACGACTTGCACGGTCCGCGCGGCCATCAACGAGTCGTGGCTGAACTTGAAGACGAGCCCGAGGAAGTAGATGTAGAGCGGCGCGATCATGAACGGCGCCGGCGGCTGCCCGAGGAAGCTGTCGCGCGAGCTGAGCATGATGTCGCCGCGGGCCACCATCTCGCCGAAGTGGCGGTAGTACGCGCCGTCGATCTCGCCCATCGGCTCGAGCAACGGGTGGTGCCCCAACTGCAGCAGCACGGCCAGTTTGATGGCCAGCACGGCCAGCAGGGCCGCAATCACACTCAGACGGAGTTTCATGGGGCACATTCTATCTGGACCCTGCTCCGCCGAGGACGTAGCATGTCGGCACTATGCTTCGACGCTCTGTGTTCACCCTTGCCGCCCTGTCGCTGGCCGTGGCCGTGCCGCAGGCTCAAACGCCTGCCGCGCCCGCCAAAGTCGACCTCTCCCAGCTCAAAACCACGCCGGAAGCGACCGACTACAAGTCGACGTCGACCTACGACGACGTGGTGAAGTTCATGAAGGCGGTGAGCGCGGCCGCCCCGAACGTCATTCACTACACGACCTATGGCACGACGAGCGAGAAGCGGCCGATGCCGATCGCGTTCGTCGGCACCGGGCTGAAGGACACGACGCCCGCGTCGATCAAGGCCTCCGGCAAGTTGCGCGTGCACATCCAGGGCAACATCCACGCCGGTGAAGTCGAAGGCAAGGAAGCCGCGCAGGTGCTGCTCCGCGAATTCGCGATGGGCCAGCACAAGGACTGGCTCGAGACGACGGTGTTCCTGATCACGCCGATCTTCAACGCCGACGGCAACGAGAAGTTCGCGATGAACAACCGCGGACCGCAGAACGGCCCGATCAACGGTCAGGGCACGCGCGCCAACGGCCAGGGCCTCAACATCAACCGCGACTTCATGAAGATGGAGACGCCGGAAGCGCGCGCGTTCGCGAAGCTCTGGAACGACTACGACCCGCACGTCGGCTTCGACCTGCACACGTCGGACGGCTCCACCCACGGCTACTACCTGACCTACGCGCCCGGTCTGAACCCCGACACGAGTAGCGCGATCATCGACATCCAGAAGCTTGAGTGGTTCCCGGCGATCACGAAGGCGATCAAGACGAAGTACGGCTGGGACACGTTCTATTACGGCAACGTGTCGGGCGGTCAGCGCGGTGGTGGCGGCGGCGGTGGCCGCGGCGCCGGCGCGCCAGGCGGTGCTGGTGCGGGTCGTCAGGGCGCACCGGGTGATGCGGGCCGCGCCGGGGGCGCGGCCGCAGCGGCCCCGCCCGCGGGCGCGCGCACGGGCGGTGCTCCGGCGACGGCGCCGGCGACCCCGCAGGGCAGGGCGCCGGCCGCGCGGCCGGTGCGCCGGTGCCGGAAGTGGTC
>CAYFLU010000183.1:0-6632 GCA_964343975.1 uncultured Solibacteraceae bacterium | reverse complement strand
GGCACCGTGTTGTTGTAGCGGCACCACGCCTCGGCACCGGCCGGACCCACGCGCGCGAGATAGCGCGCCGCCAGCCACCGCGGATGCGACAGCGTCGTCGTGAGATACGCGAGCCACTGGTCGTGATCGTCATCGGCCGGCCGCGCAGGCAGTCCCGTGTTCGCGCCCGCCCGTTGCAGGTTGCGCAGCACGGCGTTGACGAAGCCCGCGGCCCGCGCCTGCCGCAGCGTGCGCGCGGCCTCGACGGCTTCGTTGATGGCGGCGTGTGCGGGGACGCGCGTGAGGTGCGTGAGTTCGTAGGCACCGATGCGGAGCACGGTCAGCACGGTCTCGTGCACTTCGCCGAGCGGCCGCGTGGCCACCCGCGTGAGCATGGCGTCGAGCGCGCCGCGCCAGCGCAACGTGCCGGCGCAGAGTTCCATCAGCAGGCCGCGATCGCGATCGTCGGCGAACTCGCGGCGCGCACGGTCGAGTTCCGCGGCCAGCGTGGCGCGGCCGCTGTGCACGGCCAGGAGCGTGCGTGCGGCGACCGCGCGGATCGACGGCGTCACAGCAGCGGCAGCGGCGCGAACACGTCGCCCTCGGCCGGGCGAGCGCCATTGATGAATTCACGCGCCGACTGCGCGCGGCGACCTTCGAGTTGCACCTCACGCACGCGGAGCGTGCCGGTGCCTGTGGCCACGACCAGCGCGTCGGCGTCGAGGGCGATGATGGTGCCGGGCGCGCCACGGCGAGCGTCGTCTGCGGCGCCCACCGCACTGCTCCGGAGAATCAGTCGCTTGCCGCGCCACAACACGGACGTGAGCGGCCACGGATGCAGGCCGCGGATCTGGTTGTGAATCGCGGCGGCCGAGTGCGTCCAGTCGATCTGGCCGTCGCGACGTTCGAGGCGGGCCGCATACGTGACGCCCTCCTCGTCTTGTGGGGTCTCGGTGGCAGTGCCGCTCGCGATCGCGTCGAGCGTGTGCACCAGCAACTGCGCGCCCGCCTCCGCCAGCTGCACTTCGAGGTGGTCACTCGTCACCGCGTCGTCAATCGGCACGCTGACGCGGCTGAGCATCGGCCCGGCATCCAGCGCGAGCACGACGCGCATGATCGTGACGCCGGTCTCTGCATCGCCGGCAATGATCGCGCGGTGGATGGGCGCCGCGCCGCGCCACCGCGGCAGCAGGGACGCATGCACGTTCACCATGCCGAGCGGCGGCAGATCGAGGAGCGATTGCGGCAGCAGCTTGCCGTAGGCCGCGACGACGCCGATGTCGGCGCCGAGCGCGCGCATCGCATCGAGCGCCGCCGGCTCTTTGAGGCGCTCGGGCTGCAACACGGGCAGGCCGCGATCGACCGCGAGTTGTTTGACGGGCGCGAACGTCACGTGCTGACCTCGGCCACGCGCGCGGTCGGGCTGCGTCACGACGCCGACCACGGTGTGTGACGAGTCGAGGAGCGCAGCGAGCGTCGGCACGGCAAAGCCCGGCGTGCCGAAGTAGAGCACGCGCATCGTTACCAGGTCCCGGCGCGTTGCTGCTTGCGCACTTTGCGGAGAATCAGATCCTTCCGCAGGCCGCGCAGGCGATCGAGAAAGAGCGTGCCCTCGAGATGATCGAGCTCGTGCTGGAACGCGCGCGCGAGCAACCCCGTGCCTTCGTAAGTGACCGGCGCGCCGTTCCGGTCGAGACCACGCACGACCACGCGCTCCGGCCGCGCCACCGTCGCGTTGTGGCCGGGCACGCTGAGGCAGCCTTCTTCTTCGAGCTGCATGCCCGTGCGCTCCACGAACTCTGGGTTTACGAGCGCGATCACCTCACCGCCGCGCTTGCCGCCCGTGATGTCGATCACGCAGACGCGGAGCGGCACGCCTACCTGCGGCGCCGCGAGGCCGATGCCCGGCGCGGCATACATGGTGTCGATCATGTCGTCGATCAGCGTGCGGATCTCGTCCGTGACTTCCGGGACGACCTGCGCCGGGCGGGCGAGCACCGGGTCGCCGTACTTCACGATCGGTCGGATCACGACGGGCTCCCGAGGCGGGTCGCCACGCGCGCGCGGTAGGCCGCCACGTTGGCGAGGAGATCCTCGAGCGTGTCGCCGCCGAATTTCTCGACCACCGCCTCCGCCAGGACCCACGCCACCATCGCTTCGCCGACGACGGCGGCGGCCGGCACCGCACAGACATCACTGCGTTCGATCGTGGCCGGCGCGTCGGCCATCGTCGTGAGATCGATGGACCGGAGCGGCTTCATCAGCGTCGCGATCGGCTTCATGACGGCGCTGACGCGCACGTCTTCGCCATTGGTGATTCCGCCCTCGAGTCCGCCCGCGCGGTTGGTGGGGCGCACGATGCCGGGCAACGTGCCGGTGGCCGCGCCGGCCAGAATTTCGTCATGCACGCCCGAGCCGGGCAGCGTACCGGCGTCATGGCCCACGCCGATGCCGACCGCCTTGATGGCGTGAATCGACATGAGCGCTTGCCCGAGCCGGCCGTCGAGCTTGCGATCCCACTGCGTGTGGCTGCCGAGGCCGGCGGGCACACCGTGCGCGACGACTTCGAAGGTGCCACCGACGGTGTCGCCGGCGGCTTTGGCCGCATCGATGGCGGCGCGCATCCGGTCGGCGGTCGCCGCATCCACACACCGCACATCATCGTCGTCGGGCAGGGCGGCGAGCCGAGCGGCACTGGTGTCGGCGTCCGCGGGCACTGTGACGCCGCCAATGGCGGTGACGTGACTGTGGATGGTGATGCCGATCGCATGAAGAAGCGCGCGGGCCACGGCTCCTGCGGCGACGCGCGACGCGGTTTCGCGCGCGCTGGCCCGTTCGAGGATGTCGCGCAGGTCGTCGCGATCGTATTTGATGCCGCCCGAGAGGTCGGCATGACCGGGACGGGGCCGCGTCACGGCGGCGCGCCGCGCGCCCGGCAGGTCGTCGGCCGGCGTGTCGACGGCCATCGTGTGCAGCCAGTTGGTCCAGTCTTTGTTGTCGATGCGCAGCGCGATCGGCGAGCCGAGGGTTTCGCCGTGCCGCACGCCGCCGACGATGTCGGCCCGATCCTTTTCGATGGCCATCCGCCGGCCACGGCCGTAGCCGAGCTGGCGCCGCGCGAGATCGCGCGCGATCTGTTCCGTCGTCAGCCGCAACCCGGCCGGCACGCCGTCGACGATGACCGTCAATGAAGGGCCGTGCGATTCCCCGGCTGTCAAAAAACGCAACATGGCGCCCGCAATTCTATCGAAGTTCTTGCCACGTCCCCGTGGCGTCGCCGCGCTCCTGAGAGGGCACGCGATCCCGCGCCTGCCGGGCAATGAACTTGCAATGACAGGGCGTGCGATGGCGACGATGGTCGGGGATCGGTTCGTGCAGATCGACGGTGTGTGGCGCGACGTGGTTACGGGCGCAGCCGTGCGGATGTCCGTGGGGCGCGCGCCCGCTGATCGGGTGGCGCGTGCACGCCTCTGCGCTGCCGCGCATGAACGGCTGACGCCGGCCGGTGCGCCGCTGGTCGACTACGGCGACGCTGGCATCGACGGATGGTTCGAGGCGTCGATGCCGGTCGCGCCGGTTGCGTCGTGGCGCCTTCGCCGGATCCCGCGCGAGCTGGTGTCTCTGCTCGTCGCCATCGCCGAAGCGCCCGGCCGTCGAGGGGTACGACACCTGCGCGTCAGTGCACCGCCAGGTGCCGGATGGGGCATCTGTCTCGGCGATCTCGCGCGTGCGCTGCGCGCCCTCGGGATCGTCACCGTCTCGGCCTCGTGCGCACTCCCGTCGGCGCTGAGGCGTCAGTTGCGCCATCGGCATCTGGCCATCGTGTGCGATGCGGCCAGCGCGGCTGCGGCGAGCGCCTGGGCGATCGATGTATTGCACGCGAGCGACCGTGCGCAGCTGGTGATCGAGCGCGTGACCAGCGGCTCCGCCGATTTGGCACTGGAGCCTGTGCCGGTTGACGCACTCGTCGAGAGCTATGTCGGCACGGCGCACACCGTCGATGTGGTGGCGCGTGCGGCGCGAGAGGCTGCGGGCTGGCCCGCGCAGTTTGCGCGAGCGCTCGAACGATCGCACGGCGTGGCCGACGACGTGACCGCAGTGCGCGAACGGGCGGAGGTCGGATTCACGTCGACGCCGATCTCGTGGCCCGTGTCTGAGACCCATCCGGCGGGGCGGCGGGATGTGCGGCTGGCTCGTGCGGCACGGCTCTTGACTCGCGGCCGACCTGGCGACGCGCAGGCGTGGGCCCAAGCCGAGTGGGCCGCGCGTGGCCGGCGCGGGGAATCCGTGTCCGTGCCAGAGATTGCGCGCTGGGTCGACGCGGCGGTTGCGGCGCAGCGCTGGCGTCGTGGCGCAGACCTGGCGCTGTCGGCGATGCGCCGGGCCATCGATTCGGAGGCACGCGAGTCGTTGGCGATGCTGGCGGCCGGCGCTTACCTCGATGGCGGACTCCTCGCGCGCGCTGACGCGTGTCTTGAGACATCGGCCGCGGTGGCGCAACTGGCGTGTCACTCGGGCAGTGCGGCCTGGCACGCGCGTCGTGCGGAGGTCCGATGCTGGCAGGGCCGCATCGATGAGGCGCGTGAGCTGTTGGCGTCATTGCCGGCGTGCGTGAATTCCGCACCGGAGATCCTGACAGCGCATTGGTTGGTGGCCTGGTTCGCGTCGGTGCCGCCAACGATGCCACCGCACATGGGCACGTCGCTTTGGTCGTGGGCTGCGCGGGTGCTCTGCGCCGCAGCGGCGGGTGACAGGGATGCGGTGATCGACGCGCTACGTGAGACGCCGTCGTCTCCTTGGGTCGGCGTGATCGCGGCGCAAGCGTGGACGGAGCTGGGCGAGAGCGACCGCGCGTTGGCGGCGGTGCAGACGCTGACGCTCCGGCCGATCGGGCGCCGCGGATTGTTGGACGCGGTGATCGCGCAACTGCGGCGGGCGTGGCGTCTCGACACCGCAAGCGATGCCACGTGGCTGGATGCGCAATTGCAGCGTGAACCGCTGCGCGGGCTCGCGCGATGGGGACAGGGGAGAACGGCAATGCAGATGTGGCAGGACGTGGCGCAGCTTCTGGAAGTGGTGAACGGCAGTGACGATGAAGTGCATGGGCTGGAGCAACTGTGTCGCTGGGTGGCGAGCACAACGGAGGCTGCGTCATGCGCGGTGGTCGCCGCGCCGCACGGCGAGTGGTTGGCTGGCGCGCGCGACGGCTGGGATGCGGCCGGGGTGCGCGCGTGGCTCGATCGGCCAGATGGAGCGGTGACCTCGCGCGGTGTGCAGGTCGAGGCGCGGGCACAGGTTCGGTACGGTGGGGCGCGGATCGCCGCGGTGGTGGCGGTGGCGGATGCCACGCGCGCGCGCTCACTGGCCGCGGCCGTCGAAGCGGCGGCTGCGGTGGCGGGGCCGCTCGTGCGCGCGCGGCTCGACAGCCTCGCGGCCGCCGCCCGTGGCGATGCGCTCGCGCGCGAGATCCTCGGCGTCAGTCCGGCGATTGTGGCGGTGCGTGCGGCCGTCGCGCGCGCGGCGGTGGCCCCGTTTTCGGTGGTCATCGAAGGGGAGAGCGGCACCGGCAAGGAACTGGTGGCGCGGGCGCTGCATCGGTTGAGCCCGCGTCGCGACCGGCCGTTCGCCGCGCTGAACTGCGCGGCGCTGACCGATGAACTGGTCGAGGCCGAGCTGTTCGGCCATGCGCGTGGCGCCTTCACCCATGCGGTGACGGCGCGCGCGGGGCTGTTCGAAGACGCGCATCTCGGCACGCTCTTTCTGGATGAAGTGGGCGAGCTGTCGCCGCGCGCGCAGGCCAAGCTGCTGCGCGTGCTGCAGGAAGGCGAGATCCGCCGCGTCGGCGAGAACGACGCGCGGCCGGTGGACGTGCGGGTGATCGCCGCGACGAATCGGCCGCTCGCGGCGTTGGTTGCCTCCGGTCGCTTTCGCGATGACCTGATGTTCCGGTTGTCGGTCGTGAAGATTCAGGTGCCGCCGCTGCGTGAGCGTCGCGGCGATGTAGCCGTGCTCGCGGCCGCGTTCTGGCGGGATGCGGCGCGGCGTGTGGGCACGCGCGCGGTGTTGAGTCCGGAGGCCGTAGCACAACTCGCCGAGTGGCCGTGGGCTGGCAACGTTCGTGAACTGCAGAACGCGCTGGCGGCGCTCGCGGTTGCCGCGCCGGCCACTGGGCGGGTGAGCGCGGTGCTGGTGCGACAGCTGCTGCGCGGTCGCTCGGCCGCTGCGGAGGCCGAGATCATGCCGCTCGAGCACGCGCGGCGCGACATGGAACGTCGGCTCGTCACTGCCGCGCTCGCGCGCCACACCGGCAGCCGCAGTGCGGCGGCCCAGGCACTGGGATTGTCGCGACAGGGACTACACAAAGCGATGCGCCGACTCGGCTTGGGCGACGAGGGAGTTGCCTGAACGGGCCCGAACGGCACATCATCCGGCGTGCTCGGTTTTCTGTTGCGACGCATCGCGATGACGGTGCCGGTCATCTTCGGTGTGGCGACGCTCGTGTTTTCGCTCCTTCATTTGGTGCCCGGGGATCCCGCGCAGTCGATGCTCGGCGAGTCCGCCGCGCCGGCCGACGTGAATGAACTGCGCGGCAAGCTGGGGCTCGACCGGCCGGTGATGGTGCAGTACGGCGACTACATGGCGCGCGCGGTTCG
>CAYFLU010000182.1:0-6651 GCA_964343975.1 uncultured Solibacteraceae bacterium | reverse complement strand
CGCCGGTGCCGACCCACAGCACGTTCTCATCGGATGGCGCGATCGCGATCGCGCCGATGGACGCGACCACCTGATCATCAAAGATCGGCGTCCACGTCGTCCCGCCGTTCGTCGTTTTGATGATGCCCCCGGCGGCGCCGGCCACATAGAACGTCTCCGGCTTGCCGGGAATGCCGGCGACCACCGCGATGCGTCCGCCCGGGTTGGCCGGGCCGATGCCGCGCCAGCGCAGGCTTCTGAGCGCCGCGTTTTCCGGCGCGTTCGCCGGCATGCTCCAGTCGCTGCCCGGTCCCTGTGGTGCTTGTTGCGCGCGCATCGCCGAGCCCGCCCCGGCCACCGCGATGCCCATCGCGCCTACGAGTAATAGATGTTTTGCGGTCATACCACTCCTCCGATGACGCAAATACTAGCGCCGATCGGTGGTGATGTGACGGCCGATGGCGCGACCTTACTGGAAGAGGAACTTCACCATCGCGTCGCGCATGGCGGCGTCGAGCGCGCGGGTGTTGCGTGCGTCGCCTTTGGCCGTCGACTCGGTCTGCGTGTTGAACGCGATGATCGCGGCCTTATGGGAGGCGCGATCGAGCCAGAAATGCGAGATGAAGCCGTTCTGGCCGCCGCTGTGCGCGATGAACCGCCGGCCGCCGTGGTCTTCGAGGAAGAAGCCGAGCCCCATCGACACGCCGGGGGACACCGGCACGACCGGCTGCCACATCTCTTCGAGTGTGGCGCGCTTGATGATGCGGTCGTAGCGCGCTTGCGTGGCCGCATCGGTGCTTCCAGCGAGCATGGAGATGTACTTCGCCAGGTCGTCGACCGGCGCGTTGAGGCCGCCGTTCATCACGGTGATGCCGGTGTCGAAGTCGAACCGCGCCTCGGTGCGGCCCTTGTCGTCGACGAAGTACGAGTGCGACTTCTGGTCGCGGAGAAATGACGGCGCGCGGTCGAAGAATGCGCGTGTCATGCCGAGCGGGCGGAGGATCTCTTTGTCGATGTAGGTCTCGAACGGCTCCTGCATCACGTCTTCGATCACGCGTCCGAGATACACATAGCCCGGGTTCGAGTAGCTGTACTTCGTGCCCGGCGCGAAGTCGAGTTGCGTGTACGGCATCATCGCCGCGAGCTGCTCCCATGACGGCGGCTCGAACGGCTGCCACGGCGCGTCGTCGCCGAACGGGAACGTGCCGGCGCGGAAGCCGGCGGAGTGCGAGAGCAGCTGTCGCAGCGTGATGGCTTCAGTTTTCGTCTGCGCGGCGTACGGGTTGTGCACCTTCCGGAGCTCGGGCACGTACTTCACGATCGGGTCGTCGAGCGAGATGAGGCCGCGGTCACGCAGTTGCAGAATGCCGATCGCGTTGAAGGTCTTGGTGATCGAGGCCCAGTGGAAGATCGTGTCGTTGGTCACCGGCAGATTGCCGGCCGCATCACGCAGGCCGTAGTGCTGCCGCGCGGTGATCGCGCCGCTCTCGACAAAGGCGACGCTGCTGCCGACGATCGCGTGCTGTGGCAGTGCTTCGGTGTACGCCGCCACGAACGACGACCAGCCGGAAGGCGGCGCTTGTGCGAAGAGCCCAGCAGCGGCGATGATCGAGAGACAGATGGCGAGAGAGGTCTTGATCTTCAACATAAGTGGCCCTTCTCCGTGCCTTCGTGTCTCCGTGTGAGCTATTTGATCTTGGCCGCGATGGCCGGCGCGAGCGCGTCGCCCATGCGGTGATAGCCGCCGGCATCCGGATGCAGGCCGTCCGGTGACGCCGCCAGTATGTCGATGTTGTCGGCGCGGGCCGCGGCCTTGCGCGTGTCGACGAACGTGATGTTCGCGTCGCGCGTGGCTTCCGCGCGGATCCAGTCGTTGATGGCGTGCATCTTCGCGTTCTGCTCAGCCGTCGCAGTGTTGTACGGCACGATCGACCCAGCCACCACCGGGATGTGCGCGGCTTTCGCGCGGTCGTACATCGCGCGCAGGGTCTTCGTCACCGACTCGACGCTGTGGCCCTGGTAGACGTCGTTCACGCCCGCGATGATCACGACCACCTGCGGATGCGCTGCCAGCACGTCGCGATCGAACCGCGCCGCGATCTGGTCCGTGCGTTCGCCGTTTACTCCACGGTTGAGCACCGCCCAGCCTGGATGGGTGCGCTCGAGGTGGTCGGGCCACGACGCACGCACGTCGCCGCTGCCGTTCGGCGGCGCTTCAATCGGCGACTTGAACAGCGGCGTCCCCGCCGTCGTCGAGTCGCCGAGCGCGACGATGAGGACCGCGGCGGCCATGGTCATTTCCGGAGACTCTTTGCCGTCGCTTCAGCGCCGCGCAGCGCGCGGATGATGTTCTCGTTCGTGATCTTCTTGATCTCGGCGTCCGTGTAGCCGCGCTTCAGCAGCTCCACGATCAGGTGTGGATACTTCGACGTGTCTTCGAGACCCTGCACCACGTCTTCGATGCCGTCGAAGTCGCCGCCGAGGCCGATGTGATCGATGCCCGCGATCTTCTTGATGTGGTCGATGTGATTCGCCACGTCGGTCACTGTCGCCCGCGGCGCCGGGTTCGCCTTCTTGAAGGCGTCATCCTTCTTGTTGTAGTCCGCGACGGCCTGCGACGAGAAGCTCGGCACGAACGTGACCATCACGACGCCGCCGTTCTTCGGGAGTTGCGCAAGGATCTCGTCCGGCACGTTGCGGCCGACGTTGCTCACGGCCTTCGCGTTCGAGTGCGAGAAGATCACCGGCGCCTTCGAGACCGTGAGCGCCGCCTGCATCACCTCCGGCGACACATGGCTGAGGTCGATCAGCATGCCGAGGCGGTTCATCTCGCGCAGGATGTCCTCGCCGAGCGGCGTGAGCCCGTGCACCGCCGGCGCTTCGGCGGCGGCATCCGCCCAGGGCAGGTTCACGTTGTGTGTGAGCGTCATGTAGCGCGCGCCGAGCCGGTACATGTCGCGCAGCACCGCCACGGAGCTGTCGATCGAGTGGCCGCCTTCCATCCCGATCAGCGACGCGATCTTGCCGGTCTTCTGGATGCGGACGATGTCGTCGGCGGTGAGGGCGAGCTCGAGCGTATCGGGATGCTTTGCGAGCATGCGATGCACGATGTCGATCTGCTCGAGCGTGGTGGCCACGGCGCGCTTGTCGTCGCCGGGCACGTACACCGACCAGAACTGTCCGCCGACGCCGCCGGCGCGCAGGCGCGCGAAGTCGGTCATCAGCTGCGGCAGCGGCTTCTTCAGGTCGAGCGCGTCGATGTCGCCCTTGGCCTTCTCGCGCACGGCCCACGGGTAGTCGTTGTGACCGTCGATGATCGGCGCGTCTTTCAACAGCTTCAGCGCGCGCGCCATGAGCGGATCGGCGCCCTGCGCCTGCAACGTCATCAGCATCGGAGCCGCACACGCGACGGTCAGCGCCGCCAGCAAGACTTTGGTCATAGAGGGATTATGATGCACCCACTATGACCTCCCGAACCAAACTGCTGAAAACGCTCGTCGTCGTGATGCTCGCCGCTCCCGCACTCACCGCCCAGAACGCCGGTGTGCCGGCGGCGATGAAGACGAAGATCGACGCCATCGCCGCGGAGATCACGCCGCAGCTCGTGGCCACGCGCCGCGACATCCATCAGCATCCGGAGCTCGGCTTCAAGGAAACGCGCACCGCCGGCCTCGTCGCCGATCGCCTGCGCGCGTTGAAGTTCGATGAGGTCCGCACGGGCGTCGGCGGCACGGGCGTGGTCGGCATCCTCAAGGGCGGCAAGCCGGGCAAGGTCGTTGCGATGCGCGCCGACATGGACGCGCTCCCGATTCAGGAAGCGATTTCGCCGGTGTATCACTCGCTCGTGCCGAACGTGAATCACTCGTGCGGCCACGACGGTCACACGTCGATGCTGCTTGGCGTGGCCGAGATCATGAGCCGCATGCGGGCGGACATCCCGGGGACGATGATGTTTCTGTTTCAGCCGGCGGAAGAAGGGGATCCCGACGGAGGTGACACGGGTGCGGTGCGCGTGTTGAAGGCGGGGCTCTTCGCCAATCCGAAGCCGGATGTCATTCTCGGCCTGCATCTCGATCCGCAGATTCCGGTGGGGCAGATCGGCACGATGGCGGGCCCCACGATGGCGTCGTCCAGCCGATTCGATCTCAAGGTGATCGGCAAGAAGACGCACGGCGCCATGCCGCACACGGGCATTGATCCGGTGCCGATGGCGGCCGAGATCGTGAGCGCGATTCAGACGATTCCCGCGCGGCAGATCGACGCGCAGTCGCCGACCGTGATCACGGTGGGTTCAATTCACGGCGGCAACCGCTACAACGTCGTCGCTGATCAGGTGGAGATGCAGGGCACGGTGCGCACGTTCTCGGCGACGGGGCCGGAAACGGTGAAGCAGAAGCTCGAGGCCATCGTGAAGGGCATCACCACGGCGTTTGGCGGCAGCTACGAGTTGAACTTCCGCACGAACGCGCCGGTCACGTACAACGACCCGGCGCTGGCGGCCGCGTCGCGCGCGGCGCTCGAGAGCGCGTTTGGCAAAGCGGCGATCATCACGCCGCCCACGCTGCAGATGGTCAGCGAAGACTTCGCGTACTACCAGAAGGAGATTCCCGGCTTCTACTTCTTCGTCGGCATCAAGAACGAGGCGAAGAAGATCACCGCGATGTGGCACACCGAGTTCTACGACATGGACGAAGCCGCGCTGCCGATCGGCGTCAAGGCGATGGTGACGGCGGCGCTCGATTTCCTGCACCGGTAGGGCGGCCGGCGTCTCTCGAATTCATTGCACCCGCGTGTCGCCTATATAAGAGGATGGGCGGCTGTTGCGTAGCGGCTGTTCGAGGATGGTAGAGTCGATCGATGGCCCTCACACTGGTTTGGGATGACGAGCTGAACTTCCACGCCGAAGGCGGTCCGCAGTTGCGGCTGGCCAGCGGCAGCCCCGACGCGTATTCGCCCGTGCAACTGCTGGCGCACGCGATCATGGGCTGCATGGCGATGGACGTCGTCCATATCCTGAAAAAGGGCCGGCATGATCTGCGCGGGCTGTCGGTGCACTTCAATGGCGAGCGCGCCGAGACGTATCCGAAGAAATACGTGAAGGTGCATCTGACCTTTCACATCACCGGCGACGTGCCGAAGGATGCGGTGGAGCGCGCGATTGAACTCTCGCACTCGACCTATTGCTCGGTCTCCAACACGCTCGACCCGGCGATGACGTTCACGACGTCCGTCGAGATCTCACAGTAGAATCCCGGGCGGATGTCCCGACGCGCGTACATCGACTGGCTGCGAGGCCTCGCCGTGGTCGTGATGATCGAGGCCCACACGATCGACGCGTGGACGGTCGACGACCCCGCCGTGCGCGGGCTCGGGCCATACCAGTGGCTGACGTTCATCGCCGGCTGGGCCGCGCCACTGTTCCTCTGGCTCGCCGGCGTGTCCGTCACCCTCGCGATGTCGTCGCATCTGCGCAAGGGCAATTCACTCGCTGACGCCAGCGCCCTCGTGCAGCGCCGCGGCTGGCAGATCTTCGCGTTCGCGTTTCTCTTCCGCCTCCAGTCCTACATGCTCTCGCCCACGTCGCCGTGGTGGACGATGCTGAAGGTCGACATCCTGAACATCATGGGCCTGTCGATGGCCGGCGCCGCCTGGTGCAGCGGCAAAGGCCGCACGCCGCGCGAGCAAACGCTCTGGCTCCTCGCGCCGGCGGCGTTCTTCGGCCTCGTCGCCCAATTCACCGGCGGCTGGGCCTGGCCTGCGGCGCTCGGCCAATTCGAAGGCTACATCCGCACGATCGGCAACACCGGCAACTTCATGGTGTTCCCGTGGGCCGGCTTCGTCTTCGTCGGCGCCTGGATCGGCCGCCTGCTCCTGATTGACCGCGACCCCGCCGCCGACCGCCAGTTCCACCTGCGCCTCTTCCTCACCGGCGCCGCCATCGTCGCCATCGGCTTCGCCGGCACGTACCTGCCGTCGCTGTCGATCCACTCGATGTTCTGGCGCACGTCAGTGTCGTGGTTCCTGCTGCGCGTCGGCGCGATGCAAATGCTGCTCGCGCTCGCCTGGCTCTGGATGCGCCGACCGACGTCACAACACTGGAGCCCGATGCTCGTCTTCGGGCAGACGTCGCTGTTCGTGTACTGGATCCACGTCGAGATCGTCTACGGCTTCCCGACGGCACTGATCCGCCACACGTTCTCGATCCGCCAGGCGCTCGAAGCCTACGCGCTCTTCACGCTCCTGATGCTCGGCCTCGCCATCCTCTGGCAAAAAAGAAAAGGAGGGCCGCTCTTGCCAGCGGCCCTCCGCGTTACCTAGCACGATCGCACGTTCGCACTTTACGTTCGCACGATCGCACGTTCCCTTTCGCACGGTGCACACCGGCACCGCGGCACTCTCGCACCCTCGCACTTTCCGGAGGTCGTTACTTATGCATCACCACATGATCAATGACGTGCACCACACCGTTGCCCGCCTTGAGATCGGTGGCCACGACCTTCGCCTTCGCGCCCTTCTCGTCGGTCAGGATGACATCCTTGCCTTCGAGCGTCGCGGTGAGCGAGCCGCCCTGCACCGTCTTCACGACCGCCTTGCCGTGCCCGTCGTTGATCGCCTTCACGACCGCCGCCGCGTCGAGGTTGCCCGGCACCACGTGGTAGGTGAGGATGCCCG
>CAYFLU010000181.1:0-6729 GCA_964343975.1 uncultured Solibacteraceae bacterium | reverse complement strand
CCAGCCCATCCACGTCGTGAAGCTGCCGTTCATCGGCACGTTGAGCGTGCCGGGCACGGCGCCGCTCGCGAACTCCGCTGACGACCGCATGTCGACGACTCGCGCCCCACGCGCGAGCGCGGCGGTCAGATCCGCGAGCGTGCCCTGTGGCGGCCGCGTGAATCCGCCGAGCACGCGCGGGCCGGTCTTGTTCAGCCGCTTCATCTCGGCGAAATACACGGGCGGATCCGGCTGGCCCGCCAGCACTGCGGCAACAAACTCCGCCTCGGTTTTGCACTGAAACGCCCAGTTGAAGCGGCGTTCGTAGCCGAGCGTGCTCTGGGGAATCGCGCTGATGCCTTTGCCGCAGGCCGATCCCGCACCGTGGCCCGGCCAGATCTGCAGCCAGTCCGGGCGTCCGCGGAACGCCTCGAGTGAGGCCCACAACTGCCGCGCACCGACCTCCATCGTCCCCTGCATGTTCGCGGCCTTCTCGAGCAGGTCCGGTCGCCCGACATCGCCGACGAAGACGAAGTCGCCCGTCGCGGCCGCGAGCGGCTCGGCGGCATTCGCGAGGTCGGTGATCAGGAACGTCAGGTGCTCCGGCGTGTGTCCGGGGGTGTGCACGACCTCGATGCCGACGCGGCCGATTGTGAACTGGTCGCCGTCCTTCAGGAGCCGGGCGCCATCGGCGGCGGCGAAGGCGTACTGCCAGTCGGGTCCGCCTTCGCCCGACAGCAACAACTGCGCACCGGTCCGCGCCGCGAGTTCGCGGGCGCCGGAGCAAAAGTCCGCGTGAATGTGCGTTTCAGTGACGTGCGTGATCCGGGCGCCCTGCGCGGCCGCGGCGGCGATGTACTGCTCGACATCACGGTGCGGATCGATCACGAGCGCGGCCTTCGCGCCGGGGCAGCCGATCAGATAGCTCGTCTGCGCCAGCTTCGGCTCGAAGAAACGGGAGATGAACATGACACTATCTTAGTGATGCCGCGGTACAAACTCACCGTCGAATACGCCGGCACGCGCTACAGCGGCTGGCAGATCCAGCAGAACGCGAAGACCGTGCAGGGGGAACTCGTGCGCGCGATCCGCGAGGCGACCGGCGCGCGCACATTTGAGACGTACGGCTCGGGCCGCACCGACGCCGGCGTGCATGCGCTCGGCCAGGTCATGCATGTCGATCTGCCGATGACGCTGCCGCCGCGCACGCTCGTCACCCGCATCAACGACGCGCTCCCCGCCGACATCAACGTGCTCGACGCCGAACGCATGTCGCCGCGCTTCCACGCGCGCCACAGCGCCCGCGCGCGCCACTACCGCTACCAGATCTCCACGCGCCGCACGGCGTTCGACAAGCCGTATGTCTGGTGGGTGCGCGAACCGCTGGACGTCGATCGCATGCGTCAGGCCGCGGCGGCCCTCACCGGCTTCGCCGACTTTCGCGCGTTCACGGACGACGATCCGGAGGAGAAGTCGACGACGGTGCTATTGAGCGCGCTCACGATCACGGAGGCGCCGCCGCTCATCGTGATCGGCGTGAGTGGCTCGCATTTCCTCTGGAAGATGGTGCGCCGCATCGTCGGCGTACTCGCCGAAGTGGGACGCGGCGGGCTCGAGCCTGAGGCCGTCGCGCGATTGCTGAACACGACCTCGGATCTGCCGCCCAAGCTCACGGCGCCCGCCTCCGGCTTGTTCCTGGAACGCGTGGACTACTAGCGGCGCTCAGTCGCGCTCGGTGCGGTACTTGCCGAGCCGGTAACGGATCTGGTCGCGGTGCACGCCGAGCAGCGCGGCCGCGCGGGTCTGGTTGCCGCCGGCGCGATCGAGCGCCTGCAGGACGAGGCTCTTTTCCACTTCCTCCAGACGACACCCCTGCTCGGGCAACACGAACGGCGTCGCTGCATCGGACACCTGCGGCATGGCGCCGAGCCCGGCCAGATGATGCGGACGGATGGGTTGTCCATTGGCGAGCATCACGGCGCGATCGAGCACGGCGCGCAACTCATCCAGATTGCCGGGCCAGTCGTAGGCGATCAGCGCCGCTTCGGCGTCGGCGGTCAGCTCGGCCGCCTCGATGCGCGACGCCCGGCTTTGCTGTTCGATGAAATGGCGCGCGAGCGGCACAACGTCTTCGCGGTGCAGTGACAACGGCAGCAACTCGAAGCCGAGCACATTCAGCCGGTAGTAGAGATCCGACGGGAACCGTCCCTGCTGCACGAGCGGCTCGATGGCCCGCGTGGAGGCCGCGATCACGCGGACGTCCACGCGAATGTCGGTGGAGCCGCCCACGCGGCGGAACTCGCGCGACTCGAGATAACGCAGCAAGCGTCCTTGAATCACGGGCGGCAGCACGTCGACATCGTCGAGCAGGATCGTGCCTTCGTGTGCTTCGTCGAAGATCCCGCGACGATGCTCAGCGCCATCGGCGGTGGCGTGCGGCTCGATGCCGAAGAGCTCGGCTTCCAGCTGCTCACCCGACAGCGCGCCACAGGCGACGCGCAGAAACGGCCGCTGGGCGCGCCCGCCGGCGTAGTGGATCACGCGGGCCACGTGGTCGCGGCCGGTGCCGCGCTGTCCGATCAGCAGCACCGGAGCGTCGTCGCTTGCCGCCACCTTTCGCGCGAGGGCGCGCACGCGCTCCATCGATGCAGAGGTGCCGACGATCGACGCGAGCGTGAACGGCCGCGCGAGTCGGTCGCGCAACGTGCGCAGCTCACGACGCAGACGCGTCACTTCGAAGGCGCGGACGATGCGGCGCGCGATGTCGTCGGGGTCGATCGGCTCGTAGGCGTAGTCGAAGGCGCCGCCGGCCAGCGCCGTGGTGACGATCGCCGCGTCGTCGCGGCCGGCGAGGAGAATGATCGGCGGATCGGGATCGCGCTCGCGCACGCCCGCGAGCACATCGAGCGCGGCTTCGTCGGGCATGCGGATGTCGAGCAACACGGCGTCAACGCCCGCGTCGGCGCGATCCACGGCGTCCTCGGCCGGGGCGGCTTCCACGACCTCGTGACCATCCGCCCGCAGGCGCTCGGCCAGGGGCCAGCGCATGGGCACGATGAGGACGCGCTTCGCCGACATGTGGCGTCATTGTGCCATCATTGGCAGACATGGCTTCGCCCCTGTTTCCGCGGGCCTTGCAGGTGGGCCGCCGGGCCCGAACCGCGGCCGGCGCCGTGAGCGGCAGCCTGTTTCCCCGCTGGCGTCAGCGGTCCTTCCGCCGGCATCTGGGCCGGTTCATTGTGGCCCTTCAGGAAATCCCGCAGGCCGAAGCCGCCGCGCTGACCGCGGCGGACCTCGCATCGCTCAACGCCATCGTGGACGGCATCGTGGCGGATGCCGAGGCCTTCATTGCCGAACACCACGACGTGACCACGGCGGAAGTGGAACAGGACCGGTTTGTGGTGACCGAGATCTACCAGTTGCGCGCCATCGCGGAGACGCTCGGCCGGCACGTCACGGCCGATCCGCACTTCACCGATCTGGCTTGGCAGATGCGGACCGAGTACGCGAACCGCCCCAAAAAGTAATCCCGCGCTCGCCGAGCCACCGCCGCGGCTGTCGACGGCGCAACCCGAAGGGCTCCACCGTGTGCGTCTCGAGATGGCGCATGGCCTCATCGAGATCATCAGTGACGAGAATCAGCTGCAGATCGGCGCGCCCGATCGCGCCGTGGTCGGCCATCTGCTCGAGAAGCGCGACGAGCGGCTTCCAGTACTCGGTGCCGATCAGGATCACCGGAAACCCGCGGATCTTCTTGGTCTGAATGAGCGTGAGCGCCTCGAACAACTCGTCCATCGTGCCGATGCCGCCCGGCATCGCGAAGAACGCGTACGAGTATTTGAAGAGCAGCACCTTGCGCACGAAGAAGTAGTGGCAGGTCGCGGTACGGTCGAGATACGGATTGGCGCCCTGTTCATGCGGCAGTTCGATATTGCAGGCAACCGAGGGACCGCCGGCATCACGCGCGCCGCGATTGGCGGCTTCCATCAAGCCGGGGCCGCCACCCGTCATCACCGTGAAGCCCAGCTGACTCACGCGGCGGCCGACCTCGCGGGTGAGCGCGTAGTACTCGTGATCTTCATTGAAGCGCGCCGAGCCGAAGATCGTGACGCAGGGCCCGACAAAGTGCAGCACACGAAAGCCCCGGATGAAGTCCCGCATGGCGCGGAACAGCAGGAGCAGTTCGTGAAATCGGGAGTGGGGTCCTTCGAGAAGCTTGCGATCGGAGGAGCCATTGCTGGCTCCTCCGTTCATGGGGGGAATCGGATTCACTACGGCGCGTTACTTCTTCTTGGCGCCGAGCGTTTCAAGACGCGCCGCCAGGTTGGCGCCAGCCTTGTCCACGCCGTCCTTGTTCACGTCCTTGTCGATGTAGGCGATCTTGCCGTCCGGACCGATGTAGAACGTCCAGCGGTTCGCGAACCCGCCGTTCGGCGGCAACACGCCGTACGCGTTCGCGGCCTTCTTCTCCGGATCCGACAGGAACGGGAAGTTGACCTGTTCCTGCTCGGCGAACTTCTTGTTCGTCTCGGCGTCATCGACGCTCGCCATGAAGTAGGCGACATCGAACTTCTTGATCACGTCCGCGCTGTCGCGGATCGAGCGGCACTCACGCGTGCAGCCAGACGTGAACGCCTTCGGATACCAGCCGACCACCACATACTTGCCCTTGTACTGAGCGAGCGTGTGCGTCTTGCCGTCGGAGCCCATCATCGAAAACGCCGGGGCGACGTCCCCGACCTTCAATTCCACCGGCGCCTGTGCGCGCACGGCCGAACCGGCCACCATGGCCACCATCCCGAGTGCGAGAACCCACTGCTTCATCAGGTCGAACCTCCCGCTTCATTCTAAGAGTAAGATCGCCCGGTCGGATGGCGAACTTCTACGCGCGATTCGCGGGCGCAGCCGCGAGCTTTCCCAGCCGGGTGGCGGTTGAGGTCCTGCGCCCGACGGGCACGGAAACGTGGACGTATACCGAACTGGCTGCTGACGCCGACCGCTGGGCGGCCGCATTGGCGGCCCGGGGGATTGGCCCGGGCGATCGCTGCGCACTCCTCGCCGACAACGACCCGCGCTGGATCGGCGCGTACTTCGGCGTCCTGCGTCTCGGCGCGGTGGCGGTGCCGCTCGACACCAACTACAAAGCGGGCCAGGTGCGCACGGTGCTCGAGAACTGCGACGCGCGCGTGCTCTTCACCACCGCGAAGTTCCGCGCCACCGCCGAGGCCGCCGCGCCCAACCGCACCCGGATCGACCTGGTCGATGACGCGCCCGGCCGCCCGGCGAGTGCGCCGCCCCCGATCGCCGAACGCGATGCGCTCGACGCGGCCGTCCTGCTCTACACCTCCGGCACGACGAGCGACCCGAAGGGCGTGATTCTGTCGCACGGCAACCTCGAAGCGGAGCGGGCCGCGGCGTTCAAGATCGTCACCCTCACCGAACGCGACGCGGTGCTGGGCGTGCTGCCGCTCTTCCATGCCCTGGCGCAACTCGCCAACCTGCTGCTCCCGCTCATCGTCGGCGGCCGCGTCGTCTTCCTCGAACAAGTAAGTTCGACG
Organism: uncultured Solibacteraceae bacterium; assembly: GCA_964343975.1. Lineage (GTDB taxonomy): Bacteria > Acidobacteriota > Vicinamibacteria > Vicinamibacterales > SCN-69-37 > SCUN01. Next base: position 1,192 of record CAYFLU010000181.1, on the reverse strand, counting down.
GCATTGCTTCAGGCGCTTCAGGAGAAGCAGATCACCGCCTTTGCGTGCGTGCCGCAGTTCTTCTATCTGATCCATCAGCGCGTGACGGCGGAAGTGGCCAAACGCGGCCGCGTGGGACGCGCGGTATTCCGCGCGATGCTCCGCACCAACGGCTGGTTGCGCGACCGCGCCGGCTGGAACCCCGGGCGCCGCTGGTTCGCCCGCGTGCACCGCGCGCTCGGCGACCACATGCGCATTCTGATCACCGGCGGATCGAAGTTCGATGCGGTGATCGGACGCGAGCTCTACGAGATGGGCTTCACGCTGCAGAACGCGTACGGCCTCACCGAAACGACCGGCGGCGCCACGATCGTGCGCGCCGGTGACACGTTCTCGACGTCCGTCGGCCAACCGCTCGACGGCACCGAGATCCGCATCCTGCCGCGCGAACGCGACAGCGCCGACGATGACGGGCCGCAGGATGGCGAGATCCTGATCCGCGGACCGATCGTGATGCAGGGCTACTTCAACCGGCCCGACGCCACCGCGCAGGTCCTGCAGGACGGCTGGTTGCACACGGGCGATCTCGGTTACGTCGACGCGCAGGGGCGCCTGTTCGTCACCGGACGCAAGAAAGAGATCATCGTCCTCAGCTCCGGCAAGAACCTCTACCCGGAGGAAATCGAAACGCACTACCGGCAGTCGCCGCTCATCAAAGAGTTGTGCATCCTCGGATTGACCAAACCCGGCGAGCCGTCGGCGGAGCGGTTGCATGCCGTGGTGGTGCCGGATGAACAGGTGCTGGCGGATCGCGGCATCACCAACGTGCGCGAGCTCGTGCGGTTCGACATCGAGGGGCTGTCGGTGCAACTGCCGGCGCACAAGCGCGTGCTGAGCTACGACGTGTGGTTCGAGCCGTTGCCGCGCACATCCACGGGCAAGATCAAGCGCCACGAGGTGGAGCGCCTCGTGCGCGAACGCGCGGCGTCGGTCGCCACCCCGGGCGACGCGCCTGACGCGCCGTTGAGCGAGAGCGAACGCGCGTGGCTCGACGATCCCGCACGCCCGGATCGCGTAGGCGCGCTCGCCGCCATTGCCGAGCGCCTGCAGCGGCCGCGCGTGCGGCCCGACGCGAATCTCGAGCTCGATCTCACGCTCGACTCCATGGAGCGCGTCGAGTTGCTGACCATGCTCGAGCAGCGCGCCGGCGCGC
>CAYFLU010000180.1:0-6730 GCA_964343975.1 uncultured Solibacteraceae bacterium | reverse complement strand
ACTGCGCGAACAGGGCATGCAGATCCACGTTGTCTTCGATGCTACCAGCCCGGCCCGGAAAAGTGTCGGTTCGCCGGTAAACCGGCAGCCGGGAATGCCGATACCCGAACGATATACTTGTAGGGTTTGGAGCGCGTGATGAGAATCGGCATACCGAAGGAACTTCACGACGGCGAACGACGCGTGGCGACCACGCCCGAGGTCGCCGCGCAGCTGCAGAAGTTGGGCTTCACCGTGGCCGTGGAAACCGGCGCCGGCGCGGCCGCCAACTTCACCGACGACGCCTACGCCGCGGCCGGGGGCACGATCGTCCCGACGGCCCGCGAGCTCTGGACCACGAGCGACATCGTGATGAAGGTCCGCGGACCGCAGCCCCAAGAAGTGGAGCTGTTGAAGGCCGGGCAGACGCTCATCTCCTTCCTCTGGCCCGCGCAGAATCCGGAACTGCTCACGACCTTGTCCGCGAAGGGCGTCACGACGCTCGCGATGGACATGGTGCCTCGCATCTCGCGCGCGCAGAAGATGGACGCGCTGAGCTCGATGGCGAACATCGCCGGCTACCGCGCGGTCGTCGAAGCGGCGCAGCACTTCGGCCGCTTCTTCACCGGACAGATCACGGCCGCCGGCAAGATCCCGCCCGCGAAGGTGCTCGTGATCGGCGCCGGCGTCGCCGGCCTCTCCGCAATCGGCGCGGCCGCGAGCCTCGGCGCGATCGTGCGCTCGTTCGACACGCGCCCCGAAGTGAAAGAACAGGTCGAGAGCATGGGCGCGGAGTTCCTCATGCTCGACTTCAAGGAAGAAGGCGCGGGCGTCGGCGGCTACGCGAAGGTGATGAGCCCCGAGTTCATCGCCGCGGAAATGGCGCTCTTCGCCGCACAGGCCAAAGAGGTCGACATTATCATCACGACCGCGCTCATCCCGGGCCGACCGGCGCCGAAGCTGATCACCGCCGACACGGCGCGCCTGATGAAGCAGGGCAGCGTGATCGTGGACCTCGCCGCCGAACAGGGCGGCAACTGCGAACTGACCGTGCCCGGTCAGGTGGTCGTGCGCGATGGCGTGACGATCATCGGCTACACCGACATGCCGAGCCGCCTCGCGGCGCAGTCGTCGCAGCTCTACGCGACCAACCTGCGGCACCTGCTCACCGACATGTGCAAGGCGAAGGACGGCAACCTCGTCGTCGACTTCGCCGATGAAGTCGTTCGCGGCGCGACGGTCGTGAAGGGTAACGAGATCACGTATCCACCGCCCGCGCCGAAACTCTCGGCTGCTCCGGCCAAGCCCGCGGCGAAGCCCGCCGAAGCGCCGGCCGGAAAGGCCGGCGCGAAGGCGGGGCACGGTCATGGCGCGCCGCAGGGCGGCGGCATGTCGCCGATGACCTTCATCATCGGCGCCGCGATCTTCGCGGCGATCGGCTACGCCGCGCCGCCCGCGTTCATGGCGCACTTCACGGTGTTCGTGCTCGCGTGCTTCGTCGGGTATCAGGTGGTGTGGAACGTTACGCCGGCCCTGCACACGCCGCTCATGAGCGTCACGAACGCGATCAGCTCGATCATCATCATCGGCGCGTTGCTGCAGGTCAGCGACCCCGACCACCTCGTCACCTGGATCGCGGGCATCACGATCCTCCTCACCAGCATCAACATTGCCGGCGGCTTCGCCGTCACGCGGCGCATGTTGGACATGTTCCGAAAGTAGAGGAGCGCACGACATGATTCCCGGACTTGGCGGTCTCGTCACCGTGGCCTATATCGGGGCCACGATCCTCTTCATCCTCGCGCTCGGCGGCCTGAGCCATCCCGAGTCGGCGCGGCGCGGCAACCTCTACGGCATCATCGGCATGTCGATCGCGCTCGTCGCGGCGATCGTCGGCGCCGTGACGGCCAACTACGCCGTCCTCTTCGGCGCGCTCGGCCTCGGCACCGTGATCGGCATCGTCCTCGCGCAGCGCGTGAAGATGACGCAGATGCCCGAGCTCGTCGCAGTGCTGCACAGCCTCGTCGGCCTCGCCGCCGTGCTCGTCGGCTTTGCGAACTACCTCGGCCACTCGGTGGAACTGACCGGCGCGGAGCGCACGATTCATCTCATCGAGACCTACGTCGGCATCCTCATCGGCGCCGTCACGTTCTCGGGCTCGATCATCGCGTTCGGCAAGCTGAACGGGAAGATCAACGGCAAGCCGCTGCTCCTGCCGGCGCGGCACTTCCTCAACCTGATCCTGCTCGCGCTCGTGATCTGGTTCGGCGTGGATTTCATCGACTACGCCGATCCGGGTGGTGGCTTCTTTCCGCTCATGGTCATGACGCTGATCTCGCTGCTCTTCGGCGTGCACATGGTTATGGCCATCGGCGGCGCCGACATGCCGGTCGTGATCTCGATGCTCAACAGCTATTCGGGCTGGGCGGCATCGGCCACGGGCTTCATGCTCAACAACGACCTGCTGATCGTGACGGGCGCGCTCGTCGGCAGCAGCGGCGCGATTCTCAGCTACATCATGTGCAAGGCGATGAACCGCAAGTTCCTCTCGGTCATCGCCGGCGGGTTCGGCTCCGAAGGCGGCGCGCCGAAGGCGGCCGCGGCCTCCGCCGAGCCGCAGGGCGAAGTGCAGTCGGTCGATGCGGCGGAAACCGCGGCGATGCTGCTCGAGTCGAAGAACGTCGTGATCGTGCCGGGTTACGGCATGGCCGTGGCGCAGGCTCAGCACGTGGTCAACGAGATCACCAAGTTCCTGCGCGACAAGGGCGTGCAGGTGCGCTTCGCGATCCATCCGGTCGCCGGCCGCATGCCGGGCCACATGAACGTGCTGCTCGCCGAAGCCAAAGTCCCGTACGACATCGTCCTCGAAATGGACGAGATCAACGACGACTTCCCGGATGTGGATGTGTCGGTGATCATCGGCGCCAACGACATCGTCAATCCGTCGGCTGAAGATGAACCCGATAGCCCGATCGCCGGCATGCCGGTGCTTCAGGTGTGGAAGGGCAAGACCACGATCGTGCTGAAGCGCGGCATGGCCACCGGCTACGCCGGCGTCGAGAACCCGCTGTTCTTCCGCGACAACACGCGCATGCTCTTCGGCGATGCCAAGAAGAGCCTCGACGTGGTGCTCAAGGCCCTCCGAGAGAAGTAACGCGACGTACCGCTAGTCTTCGTGCCCCTTCACCGCCTGCGGGCGGTAGGGGGCATCGATCGCGGCGATCTCGTCGGCCGTGAGCGTGAGGTCCACTGCACGCGCGGCGGATTCGAGGTGCACGGGCTTCGTGGCGCCGATGATCGGCGCCGTGACCCCGGGCCGCGCGAGCAGCCACGCGACCGCCACTTCCGCCATCGCGACACCGCGCGCCTTCGCCACCGACTCCACCGCATCGACCACGCCCCACTGCGGCGTGCCGTCGTAGATCTCCTTCGAATACAGATCGACCTTCGAGCGCGCGCTGTCGTCCGTGTTGATCGCGCCGGAGGCCGGCCGTGGACGCGTGAGGATGCCGCGCGCGAGCGGGCTCCACGGAATCACGCCGACGCCCATCTCGCGGCAGAGCGGCATCATCTCGCGCTCTTCCTCGCGGTAGAGCGCGTTGTAGTGGTTCTGCATCGACACGAACGCCGCGAAGCCGCGCCGTTCGCTCACCGATAGCGCCTGCATCATGCGCCACGCCCAGCCGGAGCTCGCGCCGATGTAGCGCACCTTGCCGGCGCGCACGAGGTCGTTCAGCGCTTCGAGCGTTTCCTCGATCGGCACGACCGGGTCCCAGCGATGGATCTGGTAGAGATCGATGTAGTCGGTGCCGAGGCGCCGCAGCGAGTCTTCGCACGACGCGATGATGTGTTTCCGTCCGAGCCCACTGCGGTTCGGCCGCACGCCGCCGGCGCCGGGAATCGCCTGGCCGGGGCCAAACGGATAGAACACTTTGGTGGCGATGACGACGTCATCGCGCTGGGCCATGGCTTTGAGCCACTTGCCCGTGACCACTTCGCTCGCGCCGTTGGAGTAGATGTCGGCCGTGTCGAAGACGTTGATGCCAAGGTCGAGCGCCGTGCGGAAGAACGGCTCGGCCGCGGCCTCACCGAGGATCCACGGCCGCCAGCCGGGATCGCCGTAGCTCATGCAGCCCAGCGCGAGGCGCGACACCGTGAGGCCGGTGCGTCCGAGTGAGACGTATTTCATGCCGCCCAGTATGACAGCGCGCGGCTGGCGCGGACGAGTGACGCGTCGCTACGCTTTGCGCGGCAGCGTCATCAGCATGATCGCGGCGAGCACCAGCGATCCGCCCATCAGCAAGAAGGACGACGCCGGGTTGTTGGTGAGGCCGTTGAGCCAGCCGACCAGATACGTGCCGAGGAAGCCGCCGAGCGCGCCCATCGCGTTGATCAGGGCGACAGCGCCGCCGGCCACGCTCTTCGGGAGGATGTCGGCGGGGATCGAGAAGAAGAGCGGCAGCGCCACGATCGGCCCGATGCCGGCCACGCAGAGGATCAGGTAGGCCAGCATGCCCTGCGTCTGGCCGCCGAAGTAGAGCGCGAGATACGCGAGGCCGCTGATGGCGATGCACGGCAGTACGACCGAGCGGCGATCGCCGATGCGGTCCGACACGATCGACAGGGTCGGCATCAGGATCGTCGCGACCAGATACGGGAAGGACGAGAGCCAGCCCGTGGCCACCATGCTGGACCCGGCCTGCTTGATGATCGTCGGCAGCCAGAGCACGAAGCCGAAGAGCGCGAGACCCCAGAAGAAGTAGAGCGTGGCCATGATGACCACGGCCGGGGCGCGGAAGGCCTCGCCGAGGTTGCGCACGTTCTTCACCCCGGCCTGTTCGGCCGCGATGGTGCGCTCGATCGCCTGCTGATCCGCGGCGGGCAGCCACTTCGCCTGGCTCGGCTTGTCGTCGGCCAGATACCACCAGGCAAAGGCCCACAGCGTCGAGGGCACGCCTTCGATCACGAACATCCATCGCCAGCCGAACGCCTGCACGAGATAGCCGGACACGATCGACATCCAGAGCACCGTGACCGGCGTGCTGAGGGTCACGAAGGAGTTGGCGAAGGAGCGTTCGCTGCGGGCGAACCAGTTGTTCAGATAGATGAGCAGGGCCGGGAAGACGGCGGCTTCGACCAGGCCAAGCAGGAAGCGGACGACCAGCAGGGCCGGAACGTTCGAGACGACGCCCGTGGCGGCGGAAAGGATGCCCCAGAAGAAGAGGCACCAGAAGATGACGCGCTTCGGGCTGTGGCGCTCGGCGTAGATGGCGCCCGGAATCTGTCCGGCGAAGTAGCCCAGAAAGAAGAGGGCGCCGATGAGCGAGGCCGTGCCGGACGAGATGCCGAGATCGTGGCCGATGCCGCCGGCGGCGGCGAAGGAGTAGTTGACCCGGTCGAGATACGCGAAGCTGAAGGTGATGAAGACGATGGGCGTGATGCGCCACCAGCGAGCGGACGACAGGGCCTCGGACATGGGCGCATCTTAGCCCGTGGGCTGTGCGGGTTCGGCCGGTCGGCAGGGGGTTACGGTAACGGCACGGTTACACCCCGGGTGTCGGACGCGTGTAGTGCTACGGTTACGCCCGGAAAAACGCGGCCCGAGGTGTCGGTTCGGCCGCGGATGGAGGGGACCCAATGTTCGGTTGGCAACAGGCCCGGAAGACGGTGGCCACGGTCATCGCAAGCAGCCTCATCTGTTTGGCGATGTCCGCGCTGTCGTTTGCTCAAGGCGTTACGGGCACGATTACTGGTACGGTCAAAGACGCGCAGGGCGGGGTGATGCCCGGCGCGACCGTGACGCTGAAAGACGAAGCGCGCGGCACTATCTCAGCTCCCGTCGTCACGACCTCGACGGGTGATTTCGTGTTCCCGAATATCACTGCCGGCAAGTACACCGTGCAGGTGGAAATGGCGTCGTTCAAGACGCTGCAGCGCCAGGGCGTCGAAGTGAACCCGGGCGCGCGCGTGTCGCTCGGTAACCTCACCCTGGAAATCGGCGGCATGACCGACACCACGGTGGTCAAGAGCGAGGCTCCGCTGATTCAGGCGGCGACCGGCGAACGGTCGTTCACGGTCTCCACCGAAAACGTGACGAACCTGCCGTTGGCGGGCCGCACGTATGACCAGCTTCTGGCGCTCGCGCCGGGCGTCAACAGCCAGCCGGGCAACCTCACCCCGGCGACCCGCCTCGGTGGCGGTGGCGACGGTAACTTCATGCTCGACGGCGCGACGGCCATGGACCCGGGCGTCAACCGTCCCGCGACGCGCGTCAGCACGGAAGCGATCTCGGAAGTCCGCATCGTGACCTCCGGCTACCAGGCCGAGTACGGCCGGTCGTCCGGTCTGCAGATCAACGCCGTCACGAAGAGCGGCACGAACCAGTTCAAGGGCTCGATTTACGACGTCGAGCGCAAGTCGGCGTGGAACCGCAACAGCCAGGTGAACATCCTGAACGGCGACCCGAAGGCCGCGCAGAACGAGCGCGACTGGGGTGGCTCGATCGGCGGTCCGGTGGGCAAGCCGGGCGGGAACAACAAGCTGTTCTTCTACGCCAACCTTGAAATGAACCCGCGCGACGTCGGTGGCTCGGTCAACCGCTATCGCGTGCCGACGCTGCTCGAGCGCGCGGGCGACTTCTCGCAGTCGCTCGACAACTTGGGCGCGCTCTATCCGTACATCAAGGATCCGCTCATCAGCGGCACGTGCTCGGCGGCCAACACGACGGCGTGCTTCAAGGACGGCGGCGTGC
>CAYFLU010000179.1:0-6759 GCA_964343975.1 uncultured Solibacteraceae bacterium | reverse complement strand
ATACTGAAGGCACGTGTGCAAGAGTTGCGAGTGAGTACGAGATCCGTGAAGTGGTTCGTAGCGGTGGCGGTGTCGATCGGCATCGCGGCCACGCTGTCTGGCGCGCCGCCGACAGGTGTTTCTGTGAGTCCGAAGCGCGTGACCCTGTCGCCGATCGACAGCATTGCGCCCGTCACCGTCCGCAACGACGGCGATGCCGCCGTGAAGCTCAAGCTCACCGTAAGCGCCTGGACCAACGACGACGACGGCCGGCCGGTGTACTCGGACTCGACGGACGTCGAGGTCGCGCCCGCCGCGCTGACCATCGAGCCCAAGAGCTCCGCCGTCGTCACTCTCACAGCCAAGAACAGGCCGCGCGGCAGCGAGTGGGCGTATCGCCTGTTCGTCGACGACGCGACCGCGCCCGCCGCGACGCCGGCACCCGCAACGCCGCCGTCATCGAACACCACGCCCGCACCGACGCCCGTGTCTGCCGAGGAGCGGCTCTTCGTGCCGATCTTCTTGCGTCTCGGCGCCGCCATCGGCGTGCCCGTGGTCGAGTCGCTGATGGTCGAGGGCGGCGAAATGCTGATGGTCGTGCGGAACATCGGCAGCGGCGCGATGCTGATTCAGTCGGCGAAGATCCGCGGCGTGAGTGACGGCGGTCGCGACCTGTTCGAGACGCCGCTCGACGGCGGCTACGTGCTGGCGCAACGCCGGCGCGTGTATCACCTCCCGATCGATCCCGCCCAGTGCGGCAAGATCCGTCAGGTCGTCGGACAGGTGGCGACGCCAGAGACGGGCGCGATGCGGTTCGCGTTCGTCACGCCGGCCTCGTGCCCCGCGGCGGCCAAAGCGAAATCCGGTATCAACTAGCGCGCCGGAGCACCAGCCGCTTCGCCGCTTCCACGAGCAACAGATACACCGCGGTCGCAGTGGCCACGAAGGCGAGAAATGCCGGCGGCGGCACCGTGAACGCGAGCACGTGCGCGAGCGGCGACACGGGCAGGAGCAGCGCCACGGCCACGATCGTGAGCGTGGTCGCGGTGAGCGCGCGGCTCGGGCGGCTCGTGAACGGGTTCCCCGACGTGCGGATCACGAACAGCACCAGCGTTTGCGTGGCGAGCGACTCCACGAACCAGCCCGTGTGAAACAGCGCTTCGTCGGCGTGGAAGACCTTCAGCAGCACGTAGAAGGTGAGGAAGTCGAAGAGCGAGCTGATCGGCCCGATGAAGAGCATGAAGTTGCGGATCACCGTGAGGTCCCAGCGCTGCGGCCGGCTGACGTACTCGCGATCGACGGCGTCTGAGGGGATGGTGATCTGCGCCAGGTCATAGAGGAAGTTGTTGAGTAGGATCTGCGTCGGCAACATCGGCAGGAACGGCAGGAACGCCGACGCGGCCGCCATGCTGAACATGTTGCCGAAGTTCGAGCTCGTGCCCATGAGCAGGTACTTCATCATGTTGCCCGAGGCGCGCCGGCCCTCGAGGATTGCCTGATGCAGCACGCGCAAACTGCGCTGGCTGAGGATCACGTCCGCGGCCTCGCGCGCCACATCCGCCGCGCCCGCCACGGAAATGCCGACGTCGGCCGTCTTCAGTGACGGCGCGTCGTTGATGCCGTCGCCGATATAGCCGACGACATGGCCGCGCCGCTTGAGCGCCGCCATGACGCGGTCCTTCTGCGCCGGCGACAACCGCGAGAACACCATCGCCTGTTCCGCCACATGCCCGAGCGCGCCGTCATCGAGCCGCGCAAGGTCGTCGCCCGTGACGACGAGGCTCGTGTCGAGGCCGATCGCGGCGCACACGTGCCGCGCAACGACGTCGTTGTCGCCGGTGAGGATCTTCACGGTGACGCCGTCCGCCTTGAGGTCGCGCAGCACGTCGGCGACCTCCGGCAGCACGGGATCCGCGAAGCCGATGAAGCCGGCGAAGACGAGCGCGGTTTCGTCCGCCTTCCCATACGCGGGCCGCACATCGATGCGGCGCCACGCCACCGCCAGGACACGCAGCCCTTCGGCGCACATCGCGTCGTGCGTCGCCATCACCTGCGCGCGCGTCGCGTCGTCGAGCGCCGTGATCACGCCGCCGATCTCGATGCGGTCCGCAAGCGGGAGCACGGATTCCGGTGCGCCTTTCGTGACGAAGAGGTGATGGGCCTCGCCGGCTGTGTGCGTGACGACCGACAGGCGCCGGCGCTCGAAGTCGAACGGCACCTCGTCGATCTTCGTGTAGGCGGTGATGTCGAGCGCTTGATGCTGGAGGATCGCGGTGTCGAGCGGGCTGCGCATGCCCGTGTCGAACGCGCTGTTGAGGTAGGCGAGCGTGAACGGCCGCGTGGTGTCTCCGCCGTGGCCGTCGCACACGCGATCGAGCGACAGCGCGCCCACCGTGATCGTGCCGGTCTTGTCGCTGCAGAGCACGTCGATGCTGCCGAAGTTCTGCATCGCCGGCAGATGCTTGATGATGACGCCGTCCTGCGCCATGCGCATGGCGCCGCGCGTGAGCGTAATCGACGCGATCATCGGCAGGAACTCCGGCGTGAGCCCCACGCCGAGCGCCACCGCGAAGAGGAGCGACTCGAACGCGTCGTGCTTCTGCCAGATGCCGATGAGCAGGATGAACAGCACGAGCGCGACGGTGGTGCGGAGGATGAGGAGGCTGAAGCGCCGCAGCCCGCGCTCGAACTCGGTGTCGCCCGGCCGCGCCTGCAAGCGATCCGCAATGCCGCCGAACATCGTCCGCGCGCCCGTGGCGGTGACTTGCGCCGTGGCCGTGCCGCTCATCACCGACGTGCCGAGAAACACGAGATGCGGCGCCTCGGGGCCCGTGGCGGTGCTCGCGCCGGCACCCGAGGCGTGCTTCTCGGCCGGCAACGACTCGCCGGTGAGCATCGACTGCTGCACCGTGAGGTCCTTCGACTCCAAGAGCACCGCGTCGGCGGGCACGAGGTCGCCGGCCATGAGCCGCACGACGTCCCCGGGCACGATCGTGCGCATCGGCACTTCCTGCCACGCGCCGTCGCGCATCGCGGTCGCCGTGGGCGCCACCGACGTGCGCAACCGGTCGGCCGCCTGCTGCGACTGATACGACTGCCAGAACGACAGGCACACGCTCACGAGCACGATGACGACGATGATCGCGGCGTCGATCTGCTGGCCAAGCGAGGCGCTGATGGCGCTCGCCACGAGCAGGATGACGACGAGCGGATTGGCGAAGAGGGCGAGGAACTCGCGCAGCGCGGAGCGTCGGCGCTCCGCGACCGGCACGTTCGGCCCGGTGCTGGCGAGCCGTGCGGCGGCGTCCTGCGAGGTGAGACCGATCGCCATGCAGTGAGGCTACGCCCGATCGCGCGGATGTTGCACAATTATCCGCGTGCAGCGGCGCGGCGAACTCATCCTCAGCCTGTTCGTCGCCTGTGCCCTTGTCGTTGCCCGCAGCTACATCTTCTGGGCCTACGAACAAGCCCACATCACCTCCGATCAGGCCATCGTCGGCCTCATGGCCAAGCACATCGCGGAAGGCCGCGCCTGGCCGCTGTACTTCTACGGCCAGTCCTATCTGCTCGCGGTCGAAGCCTGGCTCGTGGCGCCGTTCCTCTGGATCGGCGGACCGACGATGGCGTCGCTCCGCGCGGGGATGGTCGCGATCAATCTGGCGACCGTGGTGTTGCTCGTGTGGGGGCTCGTGCGATGGGGCCGATTGCGGCCGCTCCTCGCGCTCGTGGCCGTGTTGCCCTTCGCCATCGCGCCGCCCTTCACGTCTTCACTCCTGGTGGAAGCGCAGGGCGGCAACGTGGAGCCGCTCGCGTTCGTCGTGCTGTTCTGGTGGCTGCGCGCGCGGCCGCTCGCGCTCGGGCTCACGCTCGGCATCGCGGTGTTCAATCGCGAGTTCACGATCTTCGCGCTGCCCGTGCTCGTGCTGGCGGATGTGGTCGAGCATGGCTGGCCGACGCGCGAGTTCTGGCGGCGCTGGCTCCTGGCCGGCGTGATGTTCGTGGCGGTGTGGCAGGCCACGAGCGCGCTCAAGCCCTACGCCGACATGATGGGGCCGGGCACGCGTGGGCAGATGCTTGGCGGATCCGCCGGATCGGAACTCAAAGATGTCACCGAGCACATGGGGCTCTCGTGGCGTGAGTGGCCGTCGCGTGTGGTGGCGAACGCCACGCGCTTCTTCCCGCTCCTCATGGGCGCGGTGCATGTAGACGACGTGGTGGCGTCGCAGGGGCGCAATGCCATGCGGTGGCCGCTGCTCCTTGCACTGGCGGCGATGCTGGCGCGCGCGCTGTGGCTGGCCGTGGCGTCGCGCAATCGCGATGAGCCTGTGCGATTCGCCGGGTATCTCGCCGGCGTCGGCGTGTCGTCGATGCTCTGTCTCGCGCTCGTGTGGGGGCTCGATGTCTTCACGCTGCGCTACATGATGATGAGCCTGCTCCTGCCGGTGGGCGTGGTCGCGCTCGTGTTCGCGCTCGAGCCGGTCGTGCTCGTGCGTCGCGTGGTGGTGGCGCTCGTGGTTGCGTGGGCGCTCTTCGCGTCGATCGACAACGTCGCGCTCATGCGGCGCTATGCGGCGGGCGTGCCCGATGTGTACGGCGAGGTGGCAAAGGGGCTCGTGGCGCGCGGCATCACCGTGGCGCAGGCGCCGTACTGGCATGCGTATCGGCTCACGTTTCTCTCGGGCGAGCGCGTGAAGATCGCGTCGACCGACTTCGTGCGGATCAATGAGTATCAGGGGCTGGCGAATGCCGCCGGCGATCAGCTGATCACGCTGCAGGAACAGCCGTGCGGCGCAGCCGAGAAACTCGGGCCGCTATATCTCTGCAAGAACAAATAACTAACGATGCGGCGGGATCGGATGGATCTCGCCGGGGAACGACGGGCAGATCGTGACCGGCTCACGCGTGTCTGGCGACAGGCGCACGAACGCGGCCGTGGGCGGCGCCGTGAGCGTGACGCTCAATGACAGCGGCGCTTCCGGTGTGCGCCACACTTCCACGCGCGTGACCGCGCTCGAGTTCAACGTGATCCCCGGCGCGCCATCGTCGCCGCGCTGTGTGCCGGCGTCGTGGCCGTCGCCGGGCAGTTCGTAGGCCACGCGCTGGAAGCCGCGCATCGCCGAGGCCGGCCAGTCTGTGCGCACCGCGTCGATCACGGCGGTGCCGTCGAGCCACAGCACCACGGGGCCGCGCACGGCGGTGGAGGGCGCGATGAAGGTGAAGGCGGGCGCGGCGATGAGCGACGGCATCGGCTGCCAGTGACTCGTCGCGCGGACGCAGCGGCCGCCGCCGGTGATCTCGGCGAGGCCGGCCGCGGCTGTGACGGTGCTCGTGTCGATACGGAAGCCGCCGGCCTGGAGCGTGCGCTGCATGTGCGGCCACGCGAACACGCGCGTGCGGGTGCGGATGTCGGCGAGTGTGTCGATGTTCGGCGGCGCGGAGCGCAGTGATGTGTCGAGGCGCGCGAGGCGGCCGGCGATCGCGCGCAGCACGAGGTCGGTCATCGCGTCTTCGCGCACGATCACGCTGCCGCTCGGGATCTGCAGCAGCAAGGCGCGCGCGGCGCCGGCCGTGAGCTGCTCGTGGCCGAGCGGTGTGGGCCGCGGTGGCGCGGGCAGTGCGCCCGGGAAGCGCGGTGCCGCGATCACGATCACGAGCGCGGCGGTGGCGACGGCGGCGGCGATCGCGCCGGCCGTGCGCGCGCGTCGTGCTTGCGCGATCACGGCGCCGAAGCCGCAGCCGATGAGGAGCCAGAAGCCGATGAGCGCCGGTGCGCCGGCGCGCACCGACCACGCGCCGCCGGGGAAGAGCATGCTCAGCGACGCGAGCCACCACACGAGCGCGATCGCGGCGGTGCGCGCGGGCCAGGTCGTGATGCGGTCGATCAGGCCGGCGGCGGCGAGCATCAGTGTGAGGAGGCCAATGCCGGCCGTCGTCAGCAGCGTGCCGGCGGCGACGTGGCTGGGGTCACAGTTCCACGCGGTTGCGGCCGCGCCGACGGCGGGCAGGGCCGGTGTGCCGGCGCTGATCGCGGCGGGAATCAGCATCGCGGCCAGCGCCCATGCGGTGGCGCCGATCAATGCGGTGCGATGGCGCAGGCGCCACGCCGGCCAGGCGAGTGCGGCGATCGTGGCCGCGGCGGGCACGCGCAGTTGCGGTGCGAGCATCGCGAGCGCGACGAGGCTGATGCCGGTCCAGCTGCTCGCGCGTGCGCCGGCCAGCATCTCGGCGAGCGATAGCCACACGAGCGCAGACGCGGCCAGCACCACGGTGTCGGGCATGCCAAGCACGGGCGCGAACACGAGCGTGGACGCGCACGCGATGCCGGTCGCCGCGCCGGCGAGTGCGGATGCGGTGAGCTTTCGCACCGCCAGCGCCAGTGCGCCGACGGTGACGATGGCGCCGGCGAGGTGGAGGAGGAGCAGGGCGGGGGCGAGGCGCGTGTCGGGCCAGGTGCGGAGCGCCGCCGCGCCGAGGGTTTCGAGGAGGCCGGCGCAGTCGGGCGGCGGCGCCAGTGACACGGGCGCGCGCGCCCACCACCACAGCACGGCGAGGGCCGGTGCGGAGGCGGTGGCGATGGCGGTGGCATCGGACCGGCGCATGCGCGTCAAGCGTACAATGACGCCGCCCGTTCCGCATGAGCGCCACGTTCATCACCCCACGCATTCAGGCGCCGCGCGCGAAGGTCTACGCGGCGCTCCTTGATCCGGCCGCCATTGCGGCGTGGAAGGTGCCCGATCAGATGACGTGCACGGTCGAGGCCTTCGACGCGCGCGTGGGCGG
>CAYFLU010000178.1:0-6787 GCA_964343975.1 uncultured Solibacteraceae bacterium | reverse complement strand
CGAGCATCAGCATGAAGCCCTTGCCGATGTTGGCCATCGCCGCACCGGCCGGATGCTCGCCCCCCGGCAGATCGAGCGCGACGGTCATCGACAGATTCATCCGGCCGCCCGGCGCGAGCGCGCGCAGCCACGTCGATTCCGGCTGCGTGACGCCGGCATTGACGAGCACGACGTCGAAGGTGCCGTCGAGCGCGCCGCTGCCATCGCCGTGACGCACCGTGGCCCACGGCATCGACACGAGATTCGCAGCGGCCATGGCCGCGAGCGCATCATCCACTTCGATGCCGAGCACACGCCCCTCACGGCCAACCGCGTGCGCCATCACCGCCGTGTAGTAGCCGGCGCCGGTGCCGATGTGCAGCACGCGCTTGCCGGGCGCGAGCCCGAGCGCGTCGATCGCCGTGCACAAGGTGACCGGCGCGCCGTTGAACAACATGCGCGCCGGATCGATGCCGACTGAGACGTTGTGATACACGTGGCGCGGATCGGCGTCCGGCGTCTTGCGCAGCGCCGCGTTGAAATCGGCGTCGCTGCGCACTACCCACGGCCCCGGCGGCAGGAACTGCTCGCGCGGCACCGAGGCCAACGCCTCGACCAATGATGGCGTCTTGAGATTCGCCACCATCTGGATCTCCTCGGCGAAGAATCGCCGATACGCCGCGAGGTCCGTCATGCGCGCCGCTTAGCGGCCCCAGTAGGCGATGACGACGTTCGAGCGTTCGTCGAGCGTCTTCATGTTCGGCCAGATGCGCGCGGGCGTCGTCGAGAACAACCCGAAGGCCTCGCCGATGGCCGGCACCCAGGAGCGCAGCGGTTCCCACGCCGGGTTGTAGAAGGCGTCGTGCCCGATCGTGTCGGCCGTGACGTCCTTGCACGCCTGCCCCGGTCGATACCAATCGGCCGCGCCCGCGTACCAGCGCCCGCCGATGTTGGCGATCACCCACTGATTGCCTTCGACGAGCGTGTTCGGATCATCGAAGAAGATCCCGCTCGGCCACTGCCCGAGTTTCGTGTGGTAAATGCAGAGGTTGTGCTCTACCGACACCGTGCCCGTCACGGTGGACGTCTGCGCCCACTGTCCGACGTTGGCCGGCCCGAGCACGACGGTCACGTTCGAAAGATCGATCGCGTCATTCGACACGGGCGTCGGCGGCGGCTCTGGCGTGGTCGGCGGCGGTGGCGTGGGCGGATCCACGGGCGGTGGCGGCGTCGGCGCGGGTGACGTCGGCGTGCTGCGACGCAGCGTCTCGGTTCCGCGAATCGTGCCGAGGCACGTCTGTGCCGTGTAGGTGAGCGGCAGCGTCGACGTATCCACGAGCGTGCCGGTGGCCGTGATCGTGATCGGGCACGACGCCGGCACGCCAGGTCCCGTGGCCGTTCCCGTCGCGTTGAACGTCACCGCCGTGCCCGCGAGCGAGCCGGTCGCCGTGCCGGTCACGGTAATCGCGCCGAGGCAGAGCATCGTGAAGTCGCCCGAGAGGCCCGACGACGACTCGGTGTTGAGCTTCCAGGTGAAGTTGCTGCAGCCCGAGCCTTTCGGCAGTTCGGACGTCACGGTCGCCCAGGTCGCCACGGTGGTCTTCGTCGTGGTGCCGGTTGAGGTCGTCACGCTCGTGACCGTGGTCGACGGCGCCGTCGCCGATGACAGCGCCGAGCTGATTTTCTGCATGCTGCAGGCCGACACTCCGGCCAGAAGCAGCGTCGCGATGGCCCATCGGCCGACGGCGATCCGCATATCGTTCGTGCCCTTTCAGAAACGTGCGCTGGCAACGGGCCGCTCAGGGGAGAGTGGCCCTACCTCACGTATCGGTGCACGAATCGTTCCGCGATAGGCCCAACAGGGCCAGAGGGGCTATTTCTTTGCGAGCAGGCCTTCGATCTTGCGGGTCAGGACGCCTTCGCCGTCCGGGAGGCCATTCCAGTAGTCGACCACCGTGCCGTCGGCGGCAATCCACACTGCGGTCGGGAGCGCTGGGATGTTGAACGCCTGCCCGAGCTTCGACTTGAACGGCTGGGTCGACTGCCACTCAGGGTCGATGTACCACTGGAAGTCGAAGCCCATCCGCGGCTTACGCGCGTTCTCCGCGGCCGCGAGCTGATCGCCCATCGCGATGGCGATCACCTGGAACTCGCCCTTATGTGCGCCGAGCACCGTGTTGAGCTCCGGCATTTCTTTGAGGCACGGCCCGCACCACGAGGCCCAGAAGCTGATGAACGTGGGCTTGCCGAGATGTGACGCGAGGGTTGAGGTCTTGCCGCTGAAGTCGGTCACGTTGAGCGTGGCCGACAGTTTCTTCCCGAGGAGGGCCGCGCCGGGGGACGGCTTGGCGGCTTGCGGCACGAGGAGCGTGAGGGAGAGCAGCAGCGAGAGGAACATGGCCACAGACTAGCAGAACCGGGTTCGGGGAGTGCCCACTCCCCGAACCCGGCGCTGGTTACTTCGGGAACTTGCCGAGCGCGACGAGCAGCTGCAACCGCGCCTGCCGCACCGCATCGTCGGCGACGACCGCCGACGACTCGGCGTCGCGGAGCGACCGCTGCGCGTCGATCACTTCGAGGTTCGTCGACGCGCCGAGTTCGAACGCGGCGGTCGTGATCTTCAGCACTTCGGTGGCCTGATCGGCCGCGCGGTGCGTTGTGGCCGCGACCTTCGTCACGCTGTCGATCGACGCGCGCGCGATGCGCACGTCGCTGTTGGCCTGGTTCTCCACGGCCGCGAGCGCGAACTTCGACACGTTCAGGTTCACCTGGCGCTGCGCGGCCACGGCGCGACGCTGACCGCCGTCGTAGAGCGGCTGCGTCAGCGAGAGCGTCATCGCCCACGAGCCGGCCGGCGAGAACGCGCCCTTCGGCGTCACGAAGGACGGCGTGAACGAGAAGGTCGCCGTCGGGAACCAGTCCTTCTTGCTGTCCTGAAGCACCCGATCGGCCGCGGCAATGTTGGCCAGCTGCAGCTTCACGTCCGTGCGCCCGGCGATGTCGGTCGTCGCCGGCACCTCGAACACCGGATCGGCGCCGACGTCCACCGGACCGTCCGCCACGAGCAGCGCGCCGAGCGCTTCCTGCGCGCGTCGCACCGCGAGGCGCGCGGTTTCCACGCGCGCTTCGTTGCCCGTCACTTCCTGTTCGGCGCGCAGTTCGTTGAGGCGCGTGCCCGCGCCGCTGTCGAGGCGCTTCTTCGCGTAGTCGAGGTGCGCGTGCGCGTTGACGAGCGCGCGATCGGCGACCTCGAGCTGCCGCTTCTGCGCGATCACCGCGAGGTAGGCCTGCGCCGCCGCCACCGAGATCTGCCGCCGCACGTCGTCGGTCGACGCGGTGGCGACCGCAATCTGGTCGCGCGCCTGCGTCACCGCCGCCCAGCGGGCGGCCGCGAGCACGGGCACCGACACGTTGCCGGAGAAGGTCACCTGGTTCTGCGGCTGCGTGACCAGGCCGCCGGAGGTGCGTTCGCCATCGATAAGCAGGTTCGACACCGAGGCGTTCACCGCCGGCATCGTGGCCGCGCGCGCCTGCTGCAACAGGGCATCGGCACGCTGAATCGCGGTCGCGGCCTGCGCCACGGTGGGGTTCTTCTCCACCGCGCGCGACACCGCGTCGTTGAACTCGACCTTCGTCATCGGCGCGGGCGACTGCGCGAACGCCGTCGTGGCGCCGAGGAGGAGGATGCCGATGAAGAACACCGCGGTGCGCTCCATGTGGTTGCGCGAGCCCTTGCCCGGCGCCAGTGACCGAATCCCGACGTAGAGCACCGGGATGAAGATCACCGAGAGGATCGTCGACGCGAGCATGCCGCCGGCGACCGTCGTGCCGACGGAGTTGCGCGCGGCCGCGCCGGCGCCCGTCGCATACGCGAGCGGGAGCACGCCGAGGATGAAGGCGAACGACGTCATCAGAATCGGGCGCAGGCGGATGCGCGCCGATTCCACCGCGGCGTCCACGATCGAGTGCCCCTGCTCACGCAACTGCTCGGCGAACTCGACGATCAGAATCGAGTTCTTCGCCGCCAGACCGATCAACATGACGAGACCCACCTGACAGAAGATGTCGTTCGAGTACCCACGCAGCATCTGCGCCGTGAGCGCGCCGGCCACCGCCAGCGGCACGCCGAGCAGAATGATGAACGGCAGGATCCAGCTCTCGTACTGCGCCGCGAGGACGAGATACACGAGCAGGATGCTCAGCGCGAAGATGTACACGGCCTGCGACCCGGCCTTGATCTCTTCGAGCGACTGGCCGGCCCAGGTGAAGTCGAAGCCACCCGGCAGGTTCTTCTTCGCCAGCCCTTCCATGACCTGCAGCGCCTGGCCCGAGCTCACGCCCGGCACGGCCGAGCCCGTGATTTCCGCGGACCGGTACAGGTTGAAGTGGCTGATGACGGCCGGCGACGTGGTCTCGCGCATCTTCACGACCGCGTCGAGCGGCACCATCTGGCCGTTCTGCGCGCGGGCGTAGAACTGCCGCAGGTTCTTCGGTTCGGCGCGGAACTGCTGATCCGCCTGCACATACACGCGGTACGCGCGGTTGCCGAAGTCGAAGTCGTTCACATACTGCGAGCCGAGGAACGCCGACATCGCGTCGGTGATCTGTCCCATCGGCAAGCCGAGGCTGCGCGCGCGGTCGCGATCCACATCCACGACGAGCTGCGGGTCGTCCGCGGTGAAGGACGAGTTCAAGCGCGTGATCCGGCCCGAGCGATTGCCCTCGCCGATCAACTGACGCGCGGCCGACGCGAGATTGCCGATGTCGCCGCCCGACTGATCGAGCACTTCGAACTGGAAGCCGCCGAACGTCGACAAGCCCTGGATGGCGGGCGGCGCGACCGGAATCACGAGCGCGCCGGGAATGCCCATCAGCCGCGGGAACAGGCGGCCGAGCACAGCCTGGAGCGACTGCGCTTTCGACTGCCGCTCTTCGAAGCCCTTCAGGCGGACGAACATCATGCCCTGGTTCGACGCGGCGCCGCTGAAGCTGAAGCCGCCGACGGCAAACATCGTCGAGATCTCGGGCTGGGCCGAGATGATCTGCTCGGCCTTCTTCATGATGTTCATCGTGTACTCGAGCGACGAGCCGCCCGGCGCCTGCACGATGGTGATGAAGTAACCTTCGTCCTCTTCCGGCACGAACGCCGGCGGCACGCGGTTGTAGACGACCCACGTGCCGGCCAACGCGCCGACGAAGAGCAACAGCATCACGGCCTTCCAGCGCAGCGTGAACCGTACCGAGCGCACGTAGAAGTTCGTGCCGGCGTCGATCACGCGATTGATCAGGGCGAAGAACCCCGAGTGCTGGTGCGGCTCATGATCGAGCAGCAGCGCCGACAGCGCCGGCGTGAACGTGACGGCATTGAACACCGACAACACGACGGAGAACGCGATCGTCAGCGAGAACTGCTGATACAGGCGCCCGGTCGTGCCCGGGAAGAACGACACCGGCACGAACACCGACACGAGCACGAGGCCGATGACGACGACGGCGCCGAAGACCTCGCCCATCGCGTCGATCGCGGCGTGCGCGGCGTTCTTCTTCGACTCGCGCATGTGCCGCTCGATGTTCTCGATCACGACGATCGCGTCGTCGACGACGATGCCGGTGGCGAGGACGATGCCGAAGAGCGTCAGCGTGTTGATCGAGAAGCCAAACAGCTTCACGAACGCGAAGGTGCCGATGAGCGACACCGGGATCGTGATCGCCGGAATGATCGTGCTGCGCCAGTTCTGCAGGAACAGGAACATCACGAGCACGACGAGGCCGATCGCCTCGAGGAGGGTCCACAGCACCTCGACGATCGACTCGCGCACGACGGTGACGTTGTCGAACGCGACCTGCCACTTCAGCCCGGGCGGGAAGTTCTTCTCGAGCCGCTCCATCTCGGCCTTCACGCCCTGGAACACCTGAATGGCGTTGGCCGTCGGCAGCAACTGCACACCGACGCCGGAGGCGTCCACGCCGCCGAACCGCAACTGCGACGAGTAGCTTTCGGCGCCGAGTTCCACACGGCCGATGTCGTGCACGCGCACGAGCGCGCCGTTCTTGCCGGCCTTCACGACGATGTCTTCGAACTGCGACACGTCGTTCAAGCGGCCGGCCGCGCGCACGCTCAGCTGGAAGAGCTGATTCGGCGCCGACGGCTCGTCACCGATCGACCCGGCGGCGACCTGCACGTTCTGTTCACGCAGTGCCGCCGTCACGTCGCCGGCCGTGAGGCCGAGCCCCGCCATCTTCACCGGATCGAGCCACAGGCGCATCGCGTACTTGCGCTCGCCGAAGATGATGACGTTGCCCACGCCCGGCACGCGCTTCAGCGCGTCGCGGACGTAGCGGTCCACGTAGTTGCTGATGAAGAGCGAGTCGTAGCGGTTGTCGGGCGAGTAGAACCCGAGCGCGCCGAGGAAGCCCACCGTGTTCTTCGTGACGGTCACGCCCGTCGTGCGGACATCGGCCGGCAAGCGGCCGAGCGCCTGGTTCACGCGGTTCTGCACGTTCACGGCCGCGAGGTCGGCGTTGGTGCCGACTTCGAACGTGACCGTGATCGTGGACACGCCGCTGTTGGTCGACGAGGACGTCAGATAGAGCATGCCCTCGACGCCGTTGATGACCTGTTCGAGCGGCGTCGTGACGGCGCTTTCCACCGACTGCGCATTCGCGCCCGTGTAGAACGCGCTCACCGTCACCGACGGCGGCGCCAGATCCGGGTACCGGGCAATCGGCAGCGTCGGGATCGCGATCGCGCCGGCCAGGATGATGATCAGCGAGCAGACCGTCGCGAGGATCGGTCTGCGGATGAAGA
>CAYFLU010000177.1:0-6828 GCA_964343975.1 uncultured Solibacteraceae bacterium | reverse complement strand
TCGACCTTGCCCTGGCACCACAGCGTGATCGCCTTTTGCCAATGGACGACCCGCAGCGGCTCATAGGTAGCGTTGAGCAGCAGTGTCTGTTCCATTACCGGGCCGATTATAGCGACAAAACGCCACCGATCTGTTGCGAAGACCCACTGGCGCCGATACACGGGGTCGAATGCGCCGTCTTGTCTCTGCCCTGCTCGTCGCCGCCAGCGTGACCCTCGCGGCCGGATGTGCGTCGACGGGCACCGTGCCGCGGCCGAGTCCGTTTCCCACGGCCGCGCGGCCCTCCTTGCCTGTGCCACTCCCGGAATCGTCGCACTCCTTTAGTACTGCGGCGTTTGTGACGGCGGCGCAGCAGCTGCAGGGCATCAAATACCAGCTCGGCGGCGACTCCCCCGCCACCGGATTCGACTGCAGCGGTTACACCAAGTATGTGTTCGGGCTCTTCCGCATCACGTTGCCGCGGACCGTGGGTGACCAGTACCGGACGGGTCGCCCGGCCAACCGGAAAGAACTGAAGGCCGGCGATTTGCTGTTCTTCACCACGACGGGTCCCGGGGTGACGCACGTCGCATTGGCGATCGGCCCCGACGAGTTCATTCACGCGCCGTCCGAGAATGGCGTCGTGCGCACGGAAAAACTGAGCTCAGCGTATTGGCGCACCCGATTTGTCGGCGCCCGGCGCATCCTCTGAGCCGGACTTCTCGACGGTCGGGGGCGGCGTGACGTCGCCCATGCGCTTCAGAATGATGGCCTGCCGTTTCAACAGCACGGCGTTGGGATGGGCCGGGCTGTAGCGGCGCGGGTTGATGATCGCCGCGGCCAGGAGCGCCGCCTGCGCCGGCGACAGATCAGCCGCCGAGACACCGAAATACGATTGCGCGGCGGCTTCACATCCCCAGATGCCGTCGCCCCACTCGATCAGATTCAGGTACAGCTCGAGGATGCGCCGCTTGGGCAATTCCGCCTCGAGACGCCGCGTGATGAACAGCTCCGTGAGCTTGCGGGTGGGGTTGCGTGACGGCGACAGGTACAGATTCTTCGCGAGCTGCTGCGTGATCGTCGACGCGCCCCGCATCGGTTGACCCTTTTCAATGCTGGTCTCGATGGCGGCCTTCAGTTCGTCGTAGTCGATGCCGTTGTGTGACCAGAACGCCGCGTCTTCCGAAACGAGCACGGCGCGCACGAGCAGCGGCGAGATCCGTCCGTAGGGAATCCATCGCTGCACTTTCCGCACGGGCTTCCCCGCGTCGCGGGCTTCGCGCGCGCGCAGATCCATGAACGCCGTCGACGCCGGCACGGTCGTGCGCAACGGACGCACGTCGGGCACGGTGAACCACAGATACGCGACACCCGCAAACGCGAGCGCCGCGATCGCCAGTGCGATCTTCGCGAAACGCCGGACCCAGATCACGTCAGCGAGCCACCTCGTCGAGCGCCGTCATGAGCGTGCTGACATTCTCCGCCGTGGAGCCCGCGCCCATCAAACCGATGCGCCAGATCTGCCCGGCGAGCGGCCCCAGCCCGGCGCCGATCTCGATGCGATGCTCGGTCAACAATCGCCGACGCACATTCGCATCGTCGACGCCATCCGGCACGCGGACGGCATTCAGGCTCCATGCGCGTGACGCCGCATCTGGCAGGAACGACCATCCACGCGACGCGAGCGCTGTGGCGAGCTGCCGATGATGGCGTTCGTGGCGCGCCCACCGCGTGTCGAGTCCTTCTGCGTCGATCTCACCAAGCGCCGCGTGCAGCGCGCACAGGAGCGGCGACGACATAGTGTGGTGGTACTTCCGGCTCACCCAATACGCCTCGAGTAGCTCGATATCGAAGTAAAAGCTCCGGCAGCGCACACGATGCACGATCGCGCTCGGCGCGAACATGACCGGAGCGAGCCCTGACGGCGCGCCCAGGCCTTTCTGCGAGCAGCTGTACAACGCGTCGACGCCCCACGCGGCCGCATCGAGCGGCATCGCGCCGAGCGACGTCACCGCGTCAAGCACGCAGAGCGCGCCGTGCCGGTGCGCGATGCCGGCAATCGCCTCCACCGGGTTCACGACGCCGGTCGACGTCTCGACGTGCACGAGCGCGACGATGTCGAACTGCCCATCTTGCATGGCGTGTTCAACGGCCGCCGGGTCGACAGCCTTGCCCCATTCGACGCGCAGGCGTTCCACAGCCGCGCCGTAACGCTCGAACATCGTGGCGAGCCGATCGCCGAAGTAGCCCGTGACAATCACGAGCGCACAGGTCCCGGGCTCGGCCAGATTGGCGACCACCGCTTCCATGCCGGCGGTGCCGGTGCCGGACACCGCGGACACGAGCGCGCCGTCTGGTGCGCGGCACGCGCGAGCCAGGCGTGCGCGGGTGTCGTCGAGCAACGCCATGAACTCGGGATCAAGGTGTGAACGAATCGGAGCACCGAGCGCGGCGCGCACGACGGGCGACACCGGCGACGGTCCCGGTCCCAGTAACAACACGTCGGAGGTGGGGAGAGCCGACATTGCGAGTCCTTTCGATTTACGAGAGCAACGCGCGCACGCGATCCAGCTCGGCGCGAATGTCCGAGGCGGCCGCGGCAGACACGGGGGCGAGCGGCGAGCGGGGCACGCCGCCCTGATAGCCGGCCATGTCCATCGCCGCCTTCAACCCGGCCACCCCGTGCACGGTGGTGACGAGGCGCGCGAACGTGGTGACTTCCTGCTGCCACCGGCGGGCCGCGTCGATGCGACCGGCGCGCACATCGGCATGCAGGCGCGTGAACACCTCCGGCACGACGTTGGCCGCGGCCAGGATGCCGCCGGCCGCGCCGCTCACAAGCGCCGGAAAGATCACCGGCGCCGCACCGCACAACACGCTGAAGGTCGACGGCGCCTGCGCGACGAACTGGCCGAGACGTTCCAGTTCGATGCTGGTCTCCTTGAGACCAATGATGTTCGGATGCGTGTGCAACGCCCGCACGATCGGCGGCGTGAGCACGACGCCGGTGTTGTGCGGCATGTTGTAGAGCAGCACGGGCACCGGCGACGCATCGGCCACCGCGCGGTAGTGCGCGATCAGCACGTCGGGCGTCATCTGCGCCTTGAAGAAGAAGGGCGTGCGCACCAACACCGCATCGGCGCCGAGCGCCGCCGCACGACGGGACGCCGCGATCGTTTGCCGCGTCGACTCGCGCCCCGTGCCGACGAGCAGCGTGCGTCCGGCGGGCATCACCTCGCGGACGGCGGCGACGACGCGATCCGCTTCATCTTCGTCGAGCGCGGTCGCTTCCCCGTTTGAACCGAGGGCGAGCACGCCCACCAGATCGGTGCGCATCCAGCGAGTGACATTGGCGCGAATGGCGCCGAGATCAGGAGCGCCGTCGGCATCGAACACCGTGGGCATCGGCGGGAAAATGCCGTCAAGTCGGATCGTGGCCATGTGCGCGGAGGCTATCAAAAAATGCCGCGCCGGTGGACACGCGCGCACCGATCAATTGCAGCGCGAGTGTCACCAGGAACATGGCGACCGCCGGCGCGAGCATCCACGGCGCTTCACTGAGCACGCGAACGTTTGCGGCTTCCTGCAGCATGGTGCCCCAACTGGGTGTGGGTTCCGGAAAGCCGAGTCCGAGAAACGAAATCGCCGCTTCCGCCGACAACAACGCGGGCACGAGGAGCACGAGCTCGGCGCCGAGAAAGCCGTACGCGGCCGGAACGACGTGGCGCAGCAGTCGCCATCGGCCCGCACCGGACGCACGCGCGGCCTCGACATAGTCGCGCGCCAATTCAGAGGCGACGATCGCGCGTACGCCGCGCGCCGGATGCGGCCACGCGACGAGGGCGAAGAGCGTGGCGAGCCACCACAGCACCTGTCCTGCCGACAACACCGGCGGAAGCAGTGCGCGGAGCACGAGCACGAGGTACGCGAGCGGCAGCACGAGCACGAGATCGGCGCCGCGCATCAGCCACCGCTCGAGAGCGCCTCCGAGGACCGCCGCGCCGGCGCCGATGAGCGTGCCGAGCAACATCGCGCCGCACGCGCCGAGCAGCGTCACGCCGAGCGACCAGCGCGCGCCGAGCACGAGCCGCGCGAACACATCGCGGCCCAACGTGTCGGCCCCCATGAGCAGCACCGGCGATGCGTCCGCCGGCGCCGCGCGCAGCGGCACGCGCACGGCGGTGTCCTCGCGAAATTCACGGCGCAAGCGATCGACGAGCACTTGCCCATACACAAACGGCGGATGCCACGTGCCGGCGTCTCGCACGTGGACGCGCGTCGGCGGCGCGTACGCGCGGTCCGGTAACTGTTCACCAGCCCGGTGCGGCGCCAGCCACGGCGCGAGCGCGGCCGTCGCACACAGCATGAGCAGCAGCGCGGCGCCAATGCGTTGCGTGCGCGTCATCATCGTGGGGTCCGCACCCGCGGATCGGCCCAGGTGCGCGCCGCGTCGGCGATGCATTGCCCGGCACTGAGGCACACGGCTCCGGCCATGGCGCAGCCCGCGACAAGATAGATGTCGCGCTCGCGAAGCGCGTCGTACGTGAGCCGGCCCAGACCGGGCCACGACGTCACCACTTCGACGATCAACGAGCCGCTGAACAGGCTGCCGATCACGACGCCGAAGATACCGAGGAGCGGGCGCAGCGATTGCCGGGCGACATGAATCCAGAGGAGCCGCGCGGGGGGAATGCCGCGCGCGGCCGCCGCCACGACCTCGAGTCCGCCCATGGCCTCGCGAACGGCTTGCGATTGCAGTCGCTCGATCGATGCCGCGAGCGGCACACCGAGCGCCAGCGTCGGCAAGACCCACGCGCCGGGCTCCATCGACATCCACTGCGTGGTCGCCGCGATCCACAGCAGCGCGAGGGCGGCGACCATTGGCGGACACGACACGAGCGCGAGCGACAGCGTGGCGCTGAGTCGCGAGGCCCAGTGTCGCGGGTAGGCTCCACCCAGAATGCCGAGGGGCACACCGATGATGAGGGCGACGATCAGCGCACCGGCGGCCAGCTGTGCGGTGTACACGGCGCGCTCGGCAACCAGTGTGCGGACGGGTCGGCCGTAGGTAACCGACTCGCCGAGATCGCCGCGGAGCGCACCGCGCAGCCAGTCGGCCGCGAGTGCGGTGAGCGGCTGATCGAGGCCGCGCCGGGCGCGTTCGTGCGCGATCACGGCCTCGCTGGCCCCGCTGGCGCGGAGCGCGAGCGTGGGATCGCCGGGCGCGAGACGCGTCAGGACGAACGCGGCGGTCGCCACGAGCGCGACAAACCCCACGGTGGCCGCGACGCGGCGCAACGCGGCGCGCGCGAACGCGTGCGTCACCTCACGCCGCCGCCGACGCCGAGCGTCTCGGGTTTCCAGAGAATCTGCGGCTTCAACACGACCGGCACGGCACCGGTGACGCGCGCCGACATCGCGACGGTCACTTTCGGCGCCGCGAAGAAGATCATCGGCTCGTGCTCGGCGAAGATCTTCTGCACCTGCGCGAACAACGTCACGCGCTTCGCCAGATCCATCGTCGTCGCCTGTTCGCGCATCAGCGTATCGATCTGTGATTCCCAGGCGGTGGCGGGCGTGGTTTGTCCCGGATTCCAGAAGTGGAAGGCGCCGCTGCTCAGCCACAGATCGCTGTTGTTGGCTGGGTCGAGCGAGAGCACGGGCGCGCCGTAGAACATCGCGTCATAGTCGCCGGCAAAGAACTGTTTGAGCATGGGATCGCGTTCCATCGCCACGATGTCGATGCCGAGCCCGATCTTGCCGAGCTGTTCCTGCACGCTGGCGAGCGTGCGCTCGAGCACGGTGTTGCCCTTCCGCGTCAGCACCGCGATGCGCGCGGGACGGCCCTGCGCATCTTCGAGTTGGCCGTCGTGATTGCGATCCTTCAGCCCAATCGCCTCGAGCCACGCGGTCGCCTGGGCCAGATCGTGCGGCGTATGCGGTACATCCGGCACGAACCACGGACCGTAGCCGCGTGTGATCGGACCGTACACCGGCTCCGCGGCGCCGAGGAACACGGTGTTGACGATTTGTTGCCGATCGATCACGGCGGAAATCGCGTGGCGCAGTTCCTCGCGCTGAAGCCACGGCCGCGCCTTCGCGCGAGCCGAGTCGGGGCGGAGGTTGAACCAGAGTCCGGTGGGATCGACGTCCACCCCGGCATCGGCCAACTGCACTTTGTGTTCGGCGGCGGCCCGCTCCAGAGCGGCGTAGTCCTCGGCGCGAATCTGCTCGCTGACGAGGTCCGCAGTGCCGGCCTGAAGGCGGAGCATCTCGGCGTTCTGATCCGGTGTGAACTCCATCACCAGTTCGTCGAGGCGCGGGAGCGGTTGCCCGTTGGCGTCCTTGCCCCAGTAGTGCGGGTTGCGCGTAAAGCGCATGCGTTGACCGGGCTGGTACTCGGCGACCACGAACGGACCGAGGCCCGTGAGTTCAGCCACCGGCGTGGTCAATCCCCAGGTCGATGGGAATATCCCCTTGTTCAACGCGTCTTCCAGCTTGTGCCGCGGCAGGATGGGCAGCGCGTCGAGGATGGAGAGGCCGGGGCCGTAGGGCGCGGGGAACGTGACGGCGACGGTGTGATCGTCGAGGGCCCGCGCGGTCATCGGCTTGTCGTTGATCATCATGCCGCTGGCAACCGGGCTGGCAACTTTCGGATCGTAGAGGGCGCGGAACGAGAACACGACGTCCGCGGCGGTCAGGGGCGTGCCGTCTGAGAAGACGACCCCCTCCCGAAGCTTCAGGGTGAAGGTCAGACCGTCTTCGGAGGCCGACCAACTGGTGGCGAGAGCCGGCTCAATTTGGCCAGATACCCGATTTAGGCGCACCAAGGGGGCAGCCGTGAGCCGG
>CAYFLU010000176.1:5519-6835 GCA_964343975.1 uncultured Solibacteraceae bacterium | reverse complement strand
TGCCGGGCGCGCCCGGCAACAAGGACTGCTGGGAGATCGTCAACGGCATCCTGCGCAAGGACGGGCACGCGAACGACATCGCGTCGAAGGCGACGTTTGGCGACTTCGAGTTCGAGCTCGAGTGGAACATCGGCGAGGCCAGCAACAGCGGCGTGTTCTACCGCGGCACCGACGAGTTCAACCAGATCTACTGGAGCGCGCCGGAGTACCAGCTGCTCGACAACGAGAAGGCCGAGGACAACAAGAAGGACAACCACCTCGCCGGCTCGGTGTACGACCTGCTCGCCGCGCCGAAGGACGCCGCGCATCCGGCCGGTCAGTGGAACCAGACACGCATCATCGCCAAGGGCCCGCACGTCGAACACTGGCTCAACGGCAAGATGGTCGCGTCCTACGACGTCGGCAGCCCCGCCTGGAACGCCGCCGTCGAGGCGAGCAAGTTCAAGCCGGCGCGCTACCCGAACTTCGGCCGGGCGCCGAAGGGCCTCCTCGGCATCCAGGGCGACCACCCGGGCACGTTGCAGCTGCGCAACATCCGCATCCGCGAACTGAAGTAGCGCGGCCGGGCCGCCGCGCCCGGGACAATCCGCGACCGAAGGTCGTGGCCTATAATCCGACGTTCACGCATGGTGGTGATCGGCCAACAGCTCGGCCCGTATGAGGTCCTCGCGAAAATCGGCGAGGGCGGCATGGGCGAGGTCTATCGCGCGCGCGACACGAAGCTGAACCGCGAAGTGGCGCTGAAGGTATTGCCGGAGGCGCTGGCCACCGATCGCGACCGCCTCACCCGATTTTCCCGTGAAGCGCAAACGCTCGCCGCACTGAACCATCCGAACATCGCCGCCATCTACGGGCTCGAAGACTCCGGCCCGACGCACGCGCTCGTGATGGAGCTCGTCGATGGCGACACGCTCTCGGCACGCATGGCCACGGGCCCGATGCCGGCGGGCGCCGTGATCGCCATCGCCCGGCAAATCGTCGAAGGTCTCGCCGCCGCGCACGCGGCCGGCATCGTCCATCGCGACCTGAAGTCGGCCAACATCAAGGTGCGTCCCGACGGCACCGTGAAAGTGCTCGACTTCGGTCTCGCCAAGTCGTCGCAGAGCGGTCTGTCGTCGCCACAGGAAGCCACCGTCACCTCTGTCGGCCGCACATCGCGCATCACTCGCAGCATGACTGCGTTCCACATGCGGCATTCGGCCGCGTGTTTTGCATGAAGGACGCAATCATGGCGAAGAAGACGGCCAAGAAGAAGGCAGCGAAGAAGGCGAAGAAGGCGACCAAGAAGAAGGGCAAGACCGGCATCTGCTAGTCGC
>CAYFLU010000176.1:0-5419 GCA_964343975.1 uncultured Solibacteraceae bacterium | reverse complement strand
GTTCCGGCTACTTCAACCACCGGAAGTACTCGGGCAACGCGTGGAGCTGATCCACGTGGTCCGGCGCCGAGTTGCCCGCATACCCGATCAACTGAAACTTGCCTTCCTTCACCTCGGCGAGCTGCTGCATCTTCAGCGGCCCCCACTTCAACACCGCTTTCACCTGCAATCCGAGCGACTGCACGAGCCAGTCGGTGGTTTCCGTCGTGCTCGCAAAGGTCCCCGGGAAGATCTCGGAGCGCGTGATGATCATCCGCTTCTTGCCCTCCACCGCATCCTTCGCAAAGGCGGAGAAGATCGACACGTCTTCCGGAACAACGAGCGACTCGGAGTTGGGGCCCGTGCCGGGGGCATCGCCGACGTAGCTCGCGTGCATGCTGTCGATGAGCATCACACGGTCCACGCGCGCGTAGTGCTCGGGCACGCGGAGGATCGCGCGCACGGCGCCGTAGCCGGCGCTCCAGGACGTGAGGATGATCGGCGAGAACTTCATGTTGGCCTTTGCCTCGGCTTCGGCGATCAACCGCGAAAAGAGCTGCGGATCCGCCGTGAACGGCCGTCCGTACACGCCGGAACCCGTGCCGAGCTGAAAGGTCACGACGGCCACGTCAGACCGTGACGCGGCGATCTCGGGAATCATCGGGTCGCCGTGAAAATGAAAGAAGAGCGGCCCCTTCTTCCTCACGCCTTTCGGAATGAACAGCGTGCCGAGCTCGAGCGGTTCACGGCGGCCTTCCGGGGCGACCATCGGCAGGCGCGGATGCGGCCGCACGTGCTCGACCATGGGCGACGGATTCTGCGGCGACTGGGCCGAGAGCACCGCGGCCGCCATCAGGATCACGAGGGCGGCCACGCCCGTCATCAGCCGACGGACCACACCAGAGACGTACAGAGCCATGCCGCGATTATCGCTGAGGCGCGGGCCTATAATCCCGCCCAGCACATGACACGCGGGCTCATCGCTCTGGTTCTGGCGCTCACCGCCGTGGCTCCGCCGCATGCGGCCCCCGCGCCCACGCGCCTGCTCTTCATCGGCAACAGCTTCACGTTCGGCGAGTTGTCGCCCGTGCACTTCTGGCGCAACGACTCGGTGACCGACCTCAACCACGAGGGCATCGGCGGCATGCCGGCGCTCTTCAAGGCCCTCACGACCGAGGCGGGGCTCGACTACACGGTGTCTCTCGAAACGCATCCCGGCGTCGGCATCGACTGGCATCTCGCCAACAAACTCGACGTCGTCACCGCGCAACCGTTCGACGCGGTCGTGATGCACGGCTACAGCACGCTCGATGCGAACAAGCCCGGTGATCCGGCGACGCTCATCGACACTGCCACACGCATGGCCGAGGCACTGCGTCGCGTGAATCCAAAGATCAATGTTCACCTGATGGCCACATGGTCGCGCGCGGATCAGACGTATCCGCAGGGCCGGCCGTGGTTCGGCAAGCCGATCGCCACGATGGGCCGAGACGTGCGCGCGGGCTACGACAAGGCGGCACAGGCCGCGCACGCCGCATCAGTGATCCCGGTGGGCGATGCGTGGAACCGCGCGTTCGACACAGGAGTCGCCGACACCAATCCGTACGACGGCATCGACGCCGGCAAGGTCAATCTCTGGGCCGTCGACAGCTATCACGCGAGCGCCTACGGCTACTACCTCGAGGCGCTGACGGTGTTCGGCGCGGTCACGGGCATCGACCCGCGTTCATTCGGCACGACCGAATGCGCGGCCTACGAGCTCGGGTTCTCGACGACGCAGACCAAGGCGCTGCAGCAGGTGGCGTTCGACCAGCTGGCGGCCGAACAACGCACGATGACGGCGCTCACACCGGCTGCGCGCGCCGCGCGCTGCAAGTAGGAGGACGCGATGGTCTACACGAGTCCGTACGAGCCCGTCGCGATCCCCGAACGACCCGTGCACGACGTCGTGCTGGCGCAGGCCGCCGCGCGCGGATCACGCCCGGCCCTGATCGACGGCGCAACAGGACACACGATCACGTACGCGGAGTTGCCGGCGCTCGTCGATCGCGTGGCCGCGGGCTTTGCCGCGTTGGGGTTGTCGCAGGGCGATGTCTGCGCGGTCATCAGTCCGAACTGCATTCCGCAGGTCCTCACCGTCCTCGCGCTCTCACGCCTCGGCGTCGTCATCACGACCGCCAATCCGCTCTACACCGAAGAGGAATTCGCGCCGCAGCTCGGCGACTCGGAAGCCACGTGCGTGTGCTTCCATCCGGCGACGGCCCAGGTGGCACGCGCGGCCGCGCGACATGCCGGGATCACGCGACTCGTGGCGCTCGACGGCGACGCCACCGATGCCGTGCCGTTCGCGCGGTTGCTCGACACCGCATCGCCGCCGCCAGCGGTGATCGTCGAGAGCGAAGACCTCTTCGCCCTCCCGTATTCGAGCGGGACGACGGGGCTGCCGAAGGGCGTGATGCTCACGCATCGCAACATCGTCGTGAACATGATGCAGCTCGGGCGCGGCGGGCATCTGGCGGACGGCACCGACACGCTCGTGGCGTTCCTGCCGTTCTTCCACATCTATGGCCTCACGGCGGTGATGCTGGATGGCATCCGGTGCGGCGCCACGATCGTCGTCATGTCGCGCTTCGACATGGAGGCGTATTTTGCGCTCGTGAAGCGCCATCGCGCGACGGTGCTGCACGTCGTGCCGCCGATCGTGCTGGCGCTCGCGAAGCATCCGTCGGTGGATCCGCAGAACTTCGCGTCGGTGCGGAAGCTCTTCTCCGGCGCGGCGCCGCTCAGTCGCGATGTCATCGAGCCGTGCCTTGCGCGGCTCGGGTGCACGTTGCAGCAGGGCTACGGCATGACGGAGGCGAGCCCGTGCACGCACATGACGCCGACCGATGCGCCGGAGACGCACGGCACGGTAGGGGTGGTCTGCGCCAACACGGAGTGCTGCCTCATGGCGGATGGCCGCGTGCTCGGCCCCGGCGAGGGCGATGGCGAAGTGTGCGTGCGCGGACCGCAGGTGATGCGCGGCTACCTGAACAAGCCGGAGGCGACGGCGGCGACGATCGACGCGGACGGCTGGCTGCACACGGGCGACATTGGGCGCATCGATGATCGCGGGTACCTCACGATCGTCGACCGGCTGAAAGAGCTCATCAAGTACAAGGGCCTGCAGGTGGCGCCGGCGGAACTCGAAGCCTCACTGCTGTCACATCCGGCGGTGGCGGATGCGGCGGTCGTGCCGTATCCCGATGCGGACGCCGGCGAAGTGCCCAAGGCGTTCGTGGTGTTGAAGGGTGAGGCGACGGCGGACGAACTCATCGCCTTCGTCGCCGCCCATCACGCGCCGCACAAGAAGATCCGCCAGCTCGAGTTTATCGACAAGATCCCGAAGTCCGCGTCGGGCAAGATTCTCCGGCGCGTGTTGCGGGACCGGGACGCGCGGTAATCAGCTCAGACAACGCGACGGTAACCTGCTACTATCCGCGAGGTTAGCGGGAGACGACGGATGGCGACTACCACCCACACGGCGCGACTGGGGCTCACGGATCTGATTGCGCGGCTGGATGCCGCAGTGACGGATCGCAACGACGAGCGGTGCTGCCTGGGCGTCAAAGACGCGCTCATCAGCAGCATCGGCGAGGGCCTCGACATCGAGGCGCGATTCCTCGAGCCGCAGCCGGATCGATACGCGCGGCATTTGCTCCATCGCGACCCGGCCGGGCGCTACACCGTTATCGCCATGGTCTGGGGACCGGGCCAGGGCACGCCGCTCCACGACCACGCCGGCATCTGGTGCGTGGAATGCGTGTATCAGGGACATCTCAACGTCACGTCGTACTCGGTGCGCGGCGGCGATCCGCACACCGGCGTTGTGCAGTTCGCGCAAGAGAAGATGATCAGCGCTGGCGTCGGCGAAGCCGGCGCACTGATTCCGCCGTTCGAATATCACACGCTGGCAAACGCCGAAGCGACGCCGTCCGTCACGATTCACGTCTACGGCGGCGAGATGACGCACTGCCACATCTTCGTGCCGCTCGCCGACGGCAGCGGCCACAAGCGCGAGTACCGCGAGCTCTGCTACACGCCGACGCGCGCGGCCTGAACACCAGCGAAGCGCCTACCGAGAAAATCAAAAGGGGCCCGGCAACCGCCGGGCCCCTTTTTCACTTCCCACTTCCCACTTCCCACTTTTACTTCTTACTTCCTACTTCCGCCTTCCAACTTGCAGGCGCTTTTCACTTCCCTGGATCCGGCATCACGTGCACGCGCTGCGTGTACTCCTTGCCGCCCACGCTCAGCACCACACGGTACTCGCCCGGGCCCACCGTGTACGGCTCGGTGCCGCCCGCCGCGCCACCGGGCGCTGCGCCGCCACGGCCACCGCCGCGGCCGCCACGACCGCCGGCCGCAGCCGCCTGGCTCGCTTCACGCGTGCCGTTCAGATTCCAGCGCACGGTGTTGATGCCCGCGTTCTTCGAACCGTCGATGTCGAGAATCTTGCGCGCGCCGTCGTAGATGCTGATCTTCACGTCGCCCGTGGCCGCCGTCTTCAGCGCGTAGTTGATCGCCACGCCGTTCGGCCGGCTCTGGCCCGGGAAGTTCACCGACGCGGTTTCCGTCGCGCGCGACGTCATCCACTGGATGTACGGCGGAATGCTCATGAGCGTCGCATCCGCCGCCTGCACCGCCGGCGTGTACTGCTCGAGCGCCGCGATGTCGACCGCCCAGATGCCGCGGCCGTGCGTGCCGAGCACGAGCTCGTGATCGCGCGGATGGATTTTCACGTCGTACACCGGCGTCGTCGGCAGGATGCCGCGCGGTTCCGCGTTGCCGCCACCGCCACCGAAGCCGCCACCGCCGCGGCCACCGCCGCCCGCGTTGGTCATCACCGAGCCCGTGATCTTCGTCCAGCTCTTGCCGCCGTCGAGCGAACCGTAGAGGCCAAGGTCCGTGCCGACGAAGAGCAGATCCGCGTTGTACGGATCCTCACGCACCGTGTTGATCGCCTGATTCGGCAGACCCGCCGCGAGCGACGTCCACGTCGCGCCGAAGTCGGTCGTCTTCCAGATGAACGGACGGAAGTCGTCGTTGCGCATGCCGGTCACGGTCACATAGGCCGTGCCCGCCGCCACGTGCGACGGCTCGATACGGCTCACCCAGTAGCCCGGGTGACCCGTGATCTTGTCGGTGACGTTCGTCCAGTTCCGGCCGCCATCGCGCGACACCTGCACGTTGCCGTCGTCGGAACCCGCCCACAGCACGCCCGGGGTCACCGGCGATTCA
The DNA here is from genome assembly GCA_964343975.1 of uncultured Solibacteraceae bacterium. GTDB lineage: Bacteria > Acidobacteriota > Vicinamibacteria > Vicinamibacterales > SCN-69-37 > SCUN01. Next base: position 160 of record CAYFLU010000176.1, on the reverse strand, counting down.
TCGAACGCCGTCAGCGTCGCGTACGACACGTTGCCCGTGCCGCCGCGCGTCGCCGGATCGTTCTTCGTGAGGTCCGGGCTGATCTTTTCCCACGTCTCGCCGCGGTCGATCGAGCGCAGCACGAAGTTCGCCGCGTGATAGACCGTGTCGCTGCTGTGCG
>CAYFLU010000175.1:0-6922 GCA_964343975.1 uncultured Solibacteraceae bacterium | reverse complement strand
ACGGCGAGCGGCCTCGCGCCGCTCCTCATTGGCTCACACATCGACTCGGTGACCGACGGCGGCAACTACGATGGACCGGTGGGCTCATTCGCCGCCATTGAAGTGGCGCGCAGCTTGGCGGAGCAGGGCGTGCGGCTGCGGCATCCGCTCGACGTCGTGATCTGGCAGAACGAAGAAGGCGGCACGGTCGGGAGCAAGGGCTTCATCGGCGAATTGACCGACACCGATCTGGCGAAGACGGCGCGGAGCGGCAAGACGATCCGCGAGGGCATCGGCATCATCGGCGGCAACCTCGCGCGCATTGGCGAGGCGGTGAAGAAGCGCGGCGATGTCGCCGGGTATTTCGAACTGCACATCGAGCAGGGCGGCTTGCTCGAGAAAGCGTCAAAGCAGATCGGCGTCGTGCAGGGCATCGTCGGTCTGCGCTGGTTCGAGGTGACGATCACGGGCTTCGCGAATCATGCGGGCGCCACGCCGATGGACCAACGGCAGGATGCGATGCTTGCCGCCGCGAAGTTCACGGTGGCGGTGAACGACGCGATTACATCAGAGACCGGGCGGCAGGTGGCGACGGTGGGCCGATTGAATGTGACGCCCAACACGACGAACGTCATTCCCGGCCAGGTGGTGCTCACCGTGGATCTACGCGATCTTGATCAGGCGAAGATTGACCGGTTCGACGCGCGATTCAAAGCCCTGGCAATACAGATTGGCGACGCCACGCACACGACGTTCGCGTTCAGTGTGCTGAGCAACAGCACGCCCGCGCTCTCCGACGAGCGCTTCATGGGATGGATCGAGCAGAGCGCGACGGCGCTGGGGCTCAGTCATCAGCGCATGCCGAGCGGCGCGGGCCACGACGCGCAGGAGGTGGCGCACATCGCGCCGATGGCGATGATCTTCATTCCGAGCGTGGGCGGCATCAGCCACTCGCCGAAGGAGTTCTCGCGCCCCGACGACATCACGCGCGGCGCGGACGTGCTGATGAACGCCGTCATCGCAGCGGACGCGGCGCTGGCGTGAGCCGTTCGCCTATTTGTTGAGCACGACCTTCGTCGCCACGCTGTCGCCGGTCTTGAGCGTGAACTGCGCGCTCGTACCGATCACCTTGAGGCCGTCGGTGCCGACCCGTTCGAGCACCTCCACCACATAGGTCCCCGCTGGCACCCGGATGAAGTAGAACTGGCCCGTCACGTCCGTGCGGACCACCTGCTCGACCTTGTGGCTGGACGCGACGCGCAGTTGGGTCGTGGCGTCCGATACCGGCGACATGTCCGCTTTGTAGACGAAGCCCATCACGCTACTCGGGGTCGGCTGTGGCTTTTTGGATTGGACCAGCGTCGACACTGGCGAGAGCGAGGTTACCAGCACGAGCGCGAGAGCGAGCAGGTTCATGAAACGCCTCCGCGCGGATTGTAGCTACTTCGCGCGGCAGTCGGCGGCCTTGCCACCGGATTTGCGGAGATACGCCACGTAGTAGTCCATGTTCTGCGCCACGGCCTTTTGCCGCGCGGCGTCATCGCCGATGAGGCTCGCGGTCCCAGTGACCCACGCCGCGCTGCACTGCGCCGCCTCTGCAGTGGACCGCACACAGTCGATGAACGGACCGAAGCCCTGTCGATACACATCGAACTGCGCGCGCGTCATCGCCGGGCCGTGGCCCGGGATCACGCTCGTGAACGGCGCAGCGAAGATGTCGTTGAGCGCGCGCTTCCACCCGTCGGGACACGCGGTCTCGAAGTAGGGGACAGGGACTGTGACGATGTCGCCGATGACCGCGACCTTGCTCTGCGGATCGAAGAGCCACACGTCGGCGTCTGTGACGGCGTCGGTCGTCACGTGCACCTCCAGCGCGCGCCCCGCGATCGTCATCGTCTGTGTTTTCGTCAGTGCGATGTCCGGACGCAGCGCGTCCTTCGCCTTCATCGTGTCGATGAAGATCTGAATCTCGTCTTTCGTCGTGGCCGGGAGATCTGCCCGCTTCGACATGCCCTCGGCATCAGTGAGATTGCGCGCGAGAAATCCGCCGGGCGCCACGGTGCGGTCGATCGCGGTCGTCGTATAGACCTTGGCGTTCGGAAACGCGGCCTTCAACTGCACGTTGCCGGAGGAGTGATCGAGGTGCCAGTGCGTGTTCACGATCGCCGCGATGGGCTTCTTTGCCGCGCGCGCGAACGCAAGGATCGCGTCCGAGTGATACGCGTGCCGGCCCGTGTCGACGACGATGAGCCCGTCGGGCGCGTCGAAGATCACGGTGTTGCCGTCGGGGCCGCGCCCTGGCACGGCGGTGGAGCGGATGAAGTGCACGCCGGGCGCCACATCGACGGGCGCGTCCGGCGCGGGGAGCGGCGTTGAGGCGGCGGCTTGGGCCAGAACAGCGATCAGCAGGCAGCGCGTGAGCACGAGCCGGATTATCGCGCCCGCACGACTGCGACGTCTGCACTGCGCGAACACGGGCAGGGCTGGGACGAACCGACCTCGGGAGTCGTTTTGCCTCGTTTCGGAAACTCCGGTTTACATGTCGCCTGCGGTTTCTGTTTTGAGGCAAAACGACTCCCGAGGTCCTGTCTCTGACGCGGGACCCGGGACCCTGGAGATATACTCCGCCGATCCATGGCCTTGTCGGCGGGCACCAAACTCGGACCCTATGAAATTGTGGCGCCGCTGGGCGCAGGCGGCATGGGTGAGGTCTATCGCGCCCACGACGCGAAGCTCAAGCGCGACGTCGCGATCAAGGTGCTGCCGCCGTCGGTGGCCGGCGATGCGGAGCGCCTGACGCGATTCGAACGGGAAGCGCAGGCGCTCGCGGCGCTGAGTCATCCCAATATCGCCACCATCTACGGACTCGAACGCGACGCCATCGTCATGGAACTGATCGAAGGCGACACGCTGGCCGAACGGATCGCGCGCGGTGCGATTCCGTGGCATTTGGGGAAGTAATCCGAGCGTTTGCAAATTAGAAACGGGATTCTATTCTGCAAGTGCGTCCCCCCGCGTCGTGCCTCTGGCTCGAAGAGCCTCGAAACCCTTCCTTCATTCGTTCCGTGGACCAGACGCGGGATGAGTGCGGACCAATGACGAGGGGCGAGGGACCCGGTGCCGCGAAGCTGTGGTTGCGGTTCCCTTCCAGTCGCCTTGGCCTGAGCCGTGCGGCTCCTGTTCGACGAACACCGGACGCCGGATTTCTGCGGAACGAAGGCGTAGTCGCTTTCAACTTGGCCTGGCGCTAGAATCGCCGCATGCCCACCCAGACTACGCGCGACCGCATTCGCGAGGCGATCGACAAGCTGTCGCCGAACGCGACGATCGGCGACGCGATCGAGCGGTTGGTGTTTCTGTCGAAGATCGAGACCGGGCTGGCTGAACTGGATGCCGGCAAGGGGCGGGACCACAACGAAGTGAAGCGTCGCCTCGGTCTGTGACCCGGCTCATCTGGTCGCCTCAAGCCGAGCGCGACGTACTGGCCATTCGCACTTACATCGAGCAAGACTCCCCGCTTTACGCCGATCTGGTTGTACGTCGCATTGTCGCCGGTGTGGAGCACTTGGCGTCGTTTCCCGAATCCGGCCGCATCGTGCCGGAGCGTGACGACCCGGCAATCCGTTGAAGTCATCGTGGCGCCGTACCGCGTCGTCTATCGCCTCGCCGGGACCGACGTGCAGATCGTGACCGTCTTTCGCGCGTCGAGCGTGATGCCGGGGCTGGACGAGGGCCGATCAGGCGATTTCGTCCGGCGTGATGCGGAGGGCAGAGTGCTTATTGATACGCGCACCGCCGCCACGCGCGTGGTACCTGAGGCGATGTGGGGCGACGCGCTGCGCGCCGCCGATAGTCACGACATCAGGCCAATTCTGGAGTTCGCGCGATCGTAGGAGAGAGGCTCAGTCCTTGCTGTGGGTCAGCGCGACCGCCTTGAGAATGCGTTGCCCGATGCGGCTCACGTGTGCGCCGAGCGCGACGATGGCGAGGATGACAATCGAATAACTGCCGACGAATCCGATCAGCAGGAGCAGGTGCGTGCGATCGTGCCGGTCGACGGCGTAGAGCAGGGCGGCGAGCATGACGGCTTCCGCCACGCAGGCGACGAGGAAGAGCTGGACGAAGAGGCGTTCGGCGCGTTCGACGGCGGCAAGGGCGGTGTGGCGGACGGTGTCGACAGACATAGGAACTCCAATCAGTGGCGATGCAAGAGCGAGAGGATGACGAGCACCGCGATCACAACGAACTCGATGGCGGCAAAGAGGTAGATGGCGGTGCGCAGCTTCATGGCGACCTCAGGAGGCGCCGCAGTTGCGCCAGGCCGGCCGCGAGTCGCGATTTGGCCGTGCCGCGCGGGATCTCCAGCACGGCAGCGGCTTCGTCGAGTGTGAGCCCTTCGAGGTAGTGCAGGCTGAGCACGGCGCGCGCCGCAGGGCTGACGGCGGCGATCGCCGATGTGGCGGCGGAGACGAGGAGCGTGTGGTCTGGCGACACCCACGCGGGATCCGACGGCTCGAGGCCATCGGCCGCGAGCGGATCCCAGGCCATGTGCGAGCGACGCCGCAGATAGTGGAAGGCCTCGCGCGTCGCGATGCGGTAGAGCCAGGGGCGGATCAGCGTGGGCTCGTTCAGCCAGCGTAGCTTTCGCCACGCGATGACCAGCACGTCCTGGAGCACGTCCTCGGCCGCGGCCTCGTGGCCGACGATCCGCCGGAGGTGCCGCTCGAGCGCCGGTGAGACGCGCTGAAACAGCTCGTCGAGCGCGGCGGTGTCGCCCGTTTGGGCTCGCAGCACGAGGAGCGCTTCCGCAGCGTCCGGCGTCATGGGCGATGGCATCTACTCTAATGAGGATGGCGCGGGGAAAAGTGTTCGCATCCTTCCGAACCGGCGGGGCCCATTTAAGATGTCCCGTGAAGCGGGAGTCTTCTCGATGGCGAACATCCTGACGGCCGGTGTCTCTGGTGCGCTCGGCGCGGAGGTGGCGCGGCTGTTGCTGCGGCGCGGCCATCAGGTGCGTGGCCTCACGCGCAACGCGTCGCGGTTGCCCAACGATCTCGCACTGACCAGCACGCACGTCGGCGACGCGTGCGTGCCCGCGACCCTTCACGGCGCGATGGACGGCATCGACATCGTCTTCTCATGTCTCGGTGCGTCGGTCTCGCCCGATGCGAGCGCCGGCCGTCGCAGTTACAGGCAGGTCGATACGCCTGCCAATCTGGCGCTCCTCGACGAAGCGAAGCGCGCCGGTGTGAGGCGCTTCGTGTATGTGTCGGTCTTCCACGTTCAGCCGATGCGGGGCCTCGCATACATTCGCGCGCATGAAGACGTGGTGCAGGCCGTCGTGCGGAGCGGCCTCGCGTATTCGATCGTGCGTCCAACCGGATTCTTCTCCGCGCTGGCGGGGCTCTTGCCGATGGCGGCGAAGGGGCGGTTGCCGGTGTTGAAGGGCGGGCTCGCGCGGAGCAATCCGATACACGAAGGCGACCTCGCTGCGGTGTGCGTCGACGCGATCGAGCAGGGGCCGGAAGAGGTGTCCGCCGGCGGCCCCGACGTGCTCACGCGCGCCGAGATGAACGCGCTGGCGTTCGCGGTCGTCGGCCGGCCGCATCAGAAGTCGATGCCCGCGCCGCTGTTTGCGCTGAAGGCCGCAGCGGTCCTGGCGTCGCCATTTCAGCCGAGGCTTGGGCAACTCCTCGAATTTGTCGCAGCGCTCTCGGAGCACGACCTCGTCGCGCCCGTGCGCGGCACCCGGCACCTCGCTGATTACTTCGCCGAGCGGGTCGGGAGGGCGTGACGAGCACTGACGGACAAGGTCAGCTCCGCGGCGGAGGGCAGGACGACGCTAGAATGACGGCGGGCCATGAGTGAGCTGATCCTCTACACCACCGAAGACGGGCGCAGCCGGATCAAGCTGCGGGCTGATCGCCAGACGGTGTGGCTGACGCAGTCGGAGATGGCGGAGCTGTTCGACGCCACCAAACAGAACATCTCGCTGCATCTGAAGAACATCTTCGAGGACGGGGAATTGTCGGCAGAGTCAGTTGTCAAGGAATCCTTGACAACTGCCGCCGACGGCAAGCGCTACCAGACTCAGCTCTACAACCTCGACGCCATCCTGGCCGTTGGCTACCGGGTGCGGTCGCCCAGAGGCGTGCAGTTCCGGCGCTGGGCGTCCACCGTGCTGACGGAATTTCTGCTCAAGGGTTTTGCGCTGGACGATGAGCGGTTGAAGAACCCGGATGGACGTCCGGATTACTTCGACGAGATGCTGGCGCGCATCCGGGACATTCGGGCCTCGGAGAAGCGCTTCTATCAGAAGGTGCGCGACCTGTTCGCGCTGGCGGTCGATTACGACAAGACCGATCAGGCCACGCAGGTGTTCTTCGCCACGGTGCAGAACCTGCTGCTCTATGCCGTCACGCAGAAGACGGCGGCGGAGCTGGTCATGTCCCGTGCGAATGCCGGCGACAGGCACTTTGGCCTCTTGCATTGGCAGGGCGCCAAGGTCCGCAAGCAGGACATTCTTGTGGCCAAGAACTACCTGACCGAGGACGAGATCGACACGCTGAATCGTCTTGTGGTCATCTTTCTTGAGACGGCTGAACTGCGGGCCAAGCGTCGCGAGACGATTCACATGGCCTTCTGGCGCGAGAACGTCGACCAGATCATCAGCAGCAACGGCTTCCCGGTACTGACCCACCCGGGCTCCGTCAGCCACGCGCAGATGGAGCGCGCCACGACGGAGCTCTACGAGGACTTTGACCGACGCCGCCGAGAAGACGAGGCGCGTGAAGCGGATGTCCAGGACGAGGCTGAGCTGAAGGCGCTTGAAGAGACGGTGAAGCAGCGCAAGCAGTGATGGCCGACTGCTAGTGTCTCCCCATGACGACTCCCTGGCCGTGGGACGACGCGTTGGATGCGCTGGTGGCGGCGCCGGCGCAGC
>CAYFLU010000174.1:0-6965 GCA_964343975.1 uncultured Solibacteraceae bacterium | reverse complement strand
GCCTTGCCGTTGGCCGTGGCCGCCGCCGAGTTGGCCGCATCCGCCTTCGAGCCGGCCGCGTTGGCCGACTGCTGCGCCGCGTCCGCCGCGCCCTGAGCCTTGCCGGCCTTCGAGTCGACGCCCGCGATCTTGTCTTCGTTCTGGCGCGTGCGCTGCTGGTTCTCTTCGACCGCCTTCGACACGCCGTCGACCTTCTGGCTCACGCCGCCGACCTGTTCCTGCACGTATTTCTTCGTCGCGCAGGCTGCGCTGCTCGCCAGCGCCACCGCCACAACCACCGTGGTGATCATCAGTTTCCGCATCAGTGCCTCCTTGGGGCTCTTCGTCAGTGACTCGCGGTGCGCACGCCGGCGTCATAGCCGGTCCGCGCACGCACGAGCAATTTCTGCTGCCGCACACGCACATCGAGCGCGTGCCATCCGGGCGTGCCGTCCGAGGCGAACGCCATCAGATACTGGTGATGAAGATCCGACGCGATCGTGCGCGTCGCCTTCATGATCTCGCTCGCGGTCGTCACGACGAACGCCTCGCCGCCGGTGCGGCGCGCGATCTCCGCGAGATCGCCGGTGGAACGCGCTGTGGCGGCCGCGAGCCGCGCATGATCCACCGCCGGGGCCGTGACGAGCACATACACCGGCACGTCGATGCCGGCCGCAAAGCGCGAGACACTCGCCACGGTGTGGCGGCTTTCTGTATCAAGCCCGTCGGTGACGACCACTACCGCACGGCGCGTGCGCAGGTCGGCGACTTCGTTGGCCGCCGTCGGCATCGCATCGAGAAGCGCCGTCGTGCCGAACGCGTCAACGTTCGCGAGATCCGCAAGCACGCGACCCGGCACGGTCGTGAACGGCTCGAGCCGCGCGACGTCGTGATCGAAGCCGAGGAGCGACACGCGGTCCACACCTGCATCGAGCCAGCCGAGCAGCTGCCGCACGCTGTCACGGCCGATGTCGAGCTTGTCGGCCAGCCGCATGCTGCCGCTGCGATCAAAGAGGACGACCACGGAGGCGGCCGACGGCTCGAACCAGAAGCTCGTGATGGGCCGCGACGAGCCGTTATCAAGAATCTCGAAGTCGTCGCGTTTGAGCGTGGTCACCGGCGTGCCGTTGGCCTCGCGCACCGCCGCCGTCACCGCGACCTGGGTCGCCGACGACTTGAACGACGGCATGTCGGGGCGCACCGGATCCTGCGCCGAACCGGCCGCCGACACGACGCCCAGCAGGACGCCGATCTGGAGGAGGGTCAACGGGCCCAGGGAGGCTGAATGCCGCCAAGACATGCCTATCAGATATATCAAGAGACGTGCCACTCGTACAAGGGCAGGTCTGGGCAGCGATGTGCAATCTACGGGGTGGCCGGCGGTAAGAAATACGCGCCGGCGCCCGCCAACGCGCAAGAACGACATGGTTTAGAGTGGATGGGCGATGCGTATCTGGAGCCGAATTGCCGGGGTGTTTGTGGCCCTGCTGTGCCTGGCCACTCCTGTGCTGGCGCAGACGCCCGACCAGTTGGCCCTCCTCGGGCGGGCGCGGCAAGCGCTCAACGGCGGCCAGTTCGATCAGGCCATCACCGCGGCGCTCGACGCGAAGAAAGTGCCGTCGCTCGCGGCCGCCGCGGGTGTGGTTCTGGGCCGCGCCTATCTCGGGCGGTTCGACCAGCACGCCAATGGCGACGACCTCGTGTCGGCGCATGTGGCACTCAATGCGGTGAACGCCGCCACGCTCTCGGGCGTCGACCGGCGCGACCTCACGATCGGTCTCGGCCTCACCGTGTTCTTCGAAGGCCGGCCCGGCGCCGCGGCGGAGTTGCTGGAAGTGGCGCTCGCCACGCCGACCGAATCGCTCGCGGCGGATCCGCACGCTCACGAGAAACTCTTCGACTGGTGGGCGACCGCCGTGGACCGCGCCGCGCAACTGGTGCCCGACGCGAGCCGCCATGCCTACTACGAGCGGCTCGTGAAGCGCAGTGAAGCGGAACTCGCGCGGGAGCCGCTCTCGAGCGCGGCCGGCTATTGGCTGGCGGTGGGTGCGCGCGGCACCGCATCGCTCGACCGCGCCTGGAATGCGGCCATCGCCGCGTGGATTCGCGCCAAGACCAACCCGGGCGCGCGCACCGACATCGATCAGCTCGTCGTCGCCGCCATCATCCCCGAACGGGCGCGCGCGCTCGACGCGCGCGCGTCGGCGGCCCTCGTCGCCGCCATGCGCGCCGAGTGGGAACAGATCAAGAACAGCTGGTAGTGGCAGGAGCCGCCGCGCGCAGCGGCGGATAAGACCTACTTCAACAACGTCGCGATGGTGTTCGCCTTGTCGGCGAGCTGCCACGCATACACGATGTTCTTCGCGGTGAGCGCCGACTTGGCCTGCACGATGAAGCGCTTCGCCGTGTCGTACTGCGCGCGCGCGTCGGCGTTCAGCGCCTTCGGGTCGATCCGTTCGAGCGCTTTCTCGGCGGTGCCGATGAGCCCCGTGGCCTTCTGCTCCAGCTCAATCTGATTCGGCGAGGCCTCGAGCGGCGTGGGCGCGGCGGGGGCCGGCGCCTGCTGCACGGGCGGTGTTTGCGGTGGCGGCGCGGGACGTGGCGGCGGATCCGTGCGGACGCGCGACGCATTCGATCCGGCCGGCACCGTGGGCGTTGTCACCGGTGTATCGAGCACGGGCGGTGGCGGCGGCTCCGGCGCCGCGGGCACGACGACGTGCGCGGGCGCAGCGGGGACCACGAGCGGCTGGCCGTCGGGCATGACCGGCTGCGCCTTCGCGCCGCCGCACGCCGTTGCCAGCAGCGCGGTGGCGCCGATCGCCAGCCAGAGAGTCCGCGAAGCCATACGGCTATTATCGCCCGGTTTCCGCGGCCGCGGCCGGCAGGGTGACGGTGAACGTCGTCCCGCGGCCCGGCGCCGACTCTACGGTGATGTCGCCGTCGTGCAACTGGATCGTGCGATAGACCATCGCCAGGCCGATGCCCGTGCCGTTGTCTTTTGTCGTGAAGTAGAGATTGAAGATCTTGTCGAGATGCTCGGCCGGAATTCCGACGCCGAGATCGCTCACGCGCACGGCGATGTGGTGCCGATCCGCCGCGGTGGCCGTGATGCGCAGCGTGCCGCCGCCCGGCATCGCCTGCACGCCATTCAGCGCCAGATTCAGGAGCGCGTTCTGGAGCGACGACGCATCGGCGCGCACGTCGGGGAGGTCGGCGGGGCAGTCCACGACCACCCGCACGCCCGCGCGTTCGCCTTCGGCTTCCGCGATGTGCTTGATGTCGTCGAGCATCGCGAGCAGCGACGTCGGCTTGAGCGCGAGCTGCTCGGGGCGCGAGAACTTCAGGAACGTCTGCACGACCTCGTCGAGCCGGCGCAGCTGGCTCATGATCACGCGCAGATGCTCGAGTGCCTCGCGCGACCCGCTGAATTGCGTGCGCAACAACTCGAGGTGGATCGACATCGCGTTGAGCGGGTTCTTGATCTCGTGCGCGATGCCGGCCGAGAGCCGGCTCAGCGCCACGAGGCGCTTGGCGTCGCGCTGCGTGGCGTCGTCGCCGCCGGCCGCGAGCCGGGCGCCGATCGCGCGCATCGATTCGCCGACGTCACGCAACTCCGCGTCGTCGGGCAGATCAACGGCCGCGTCGAACTCGCCGCGGCCGAGGCGCGCCACGCCGCTACTGATCACGGAGATCGGCCGCAAGACGACGTTGGCGAGGAGCATGGCGATGAAGACGGTGCCGGCGAGGACGCCGAGGATCGGCCACTTCAGGTTGCCGAGCGCTTCGTTCAACTGGCTGCGGATGAGCAGCGTGGACACGCCGACGTGAATCGAGCCGAAGGCGGAGCCGCCGGCAAAGAGCAGGGGCTGCGCGACGTCGTAGGTGCCGCCGCCGGGTTGATAGATCGCGCGGAGCTGCCGCACGGTGCTTTCGGCGACGAGCTGCTTCAGCGGGCCGCGAATGGCGAGTGTCGTGCCGACCTGACTCGGGTCGTTGTGCGCGATCACGACGCCGCGCGCGTCGGTGATCGCGGCGAAGGTGACCGTGTCGGAGTAGATCGACGACTCGAGGATCGAGCGGAGGCCGGGATCGTTCTGGAGCGCAGCGGCGAGGTCGCCGGTCGTGTCGCTGGCGGCGACGGCGAATGCACGCTGGAACGCGGCCTTGGCCACGAGATCGCCGGCGGCCTGCGTTTCGGTTAGCCAGATCTGCACCATCAGGCCGAGGTACACGACCGACAGCACGGCGATCGCGAGCGCCACGATGAACGTGACGCCGACGACCTGCTTCGCTTTCAGACCGACGCGGAAGGCCATCAGCCGGCCGTGTCGGCCTCACCGGTGTCGAGACCGGCGGCTTTCAGTTTGTTGTGCAGCGTCTTCACGCTGATGCCGAGGAGCGCGGCGGCCTTCGTCTTGTTGCCGCCGGTGTGGGCGAGCGTCACGTCGATGAGCTTGCGCTCCATTTCGTCGACGGTCATGCCGGGCGCGAGCGCGCCGGGCGGCAGCTGTGGCGCCGCGGCCGGCACTTCGGACAAGCCGGGCAGGTCGGCGGGCGTGAGCAGCGTACCGCGCGCGATGATCACGCCGCGTTCGATCACGTTGCGCAGCTCGCGCACGTTGCCCGGCCAGCGATAACGCATCATGCGGTCCATCGCGGCGGCGTCGGCGCCCACCACGGGCTTCTGATTCGCCGAGGCGAATTCGCGGATGAACGCGTCGACGAGCAGCGGGATGTCGTCGGTGCGCTCGCGGAGCGGCGGCAGGTGGATGCCGATCACGTTGAGCCGATAGAACAGATCTTCGCGGAGCTTGCCGTCGGCGATCGCCTTCTTCGTGTCGACGTTGGTCGCCGCAATCACGCGGATATCGACGGATTTCTCTTCGGTGCCGCCGACGAGGCGGAAGCGGCGTTCCTGGAGTGCGCGCAGCAGCTTGGCCTGCATCGCCGCCGTCATCTCGGCGATCTCGTCGAGGAACAGCGTGCCGCGGTCGGCGAGCTCGAAGCAGCCCTGACGGCGGGTGAGCGCGCCGGTGAAGGCGCCGCGTTCGTGGCCGAAGAGCTCGCTTTCCATCAGCGCGTCGGGAATGGCGGCGCAGTTCACGGCCACGAACGGCGCGTTCTTGCGCGTGCTCGCGTTGTGGATCGCCTGCGCGACGAGCTCCTTGCCCGTGCCCGATTCGCCCGTGACGAGCACCGACGCGTTGGTCGGCCCGGCCTGCTCGATCACGCGGTAGATCTGCTGCATTTCCTGGCTCTGCCCGATCATCGGGCCCATCTGGCCCTGATCGCGCAGCCGGCGCTTCAGCGACTCCACTTCGCGCTGCGTGCGGTCGCGGTCGAGGATCTGGTCGATCACGATCCGCAGGCGCTGCGGGTCGACCGGCTTCATCAGGTAGTCGTAGGCGCCGTCGCGCATGGCCTCGATCGCGGTTTCGATCGAGCCCTGCGCGGTGAGGATCACGACCGTCACGGACGGATCGTGCTGCTTCACCGACTTCAGCAACTCGATGCCGCCCATGCGCGGCATCACCATGTCAGTGAGCACGATCGTCGGCGGCTTCAGGACGACCTTCTGCAGCGCCTCGTCGCCGTCGGCCGCCGCGTCCACGTCAAAGCCCCAGCCGCGCAGCAGCTGCTGCAGTCCGACGCGCGCGGCGGGATTGTCCTCGGCGATCAGAATCGATTCGGGCATCTCAGTACAGACATGTTACCGGGCGAACCGCCGAATGGTCCCGCTAATTGATCCGAACCTTGATGATCCGGTCGAGCCGCGGCCACATCCGGTCGATGTAGGTGTTGCCGCCGTCGAAGAGCGGATCCTGCTTGCCCGCGCGGATGCCGCCGCCCGCGTCTTCGCCGTACTCCTTGTTCCAGCGATCGACCACGTCCATGCCGCTGACGATGCGGCCGAAGGGCACGAAGGGTTCCGTGTCGTGGGTGGCGGCGTTGTCCTGCAGGTTGATGAACACCTGCGTCGTCCGCGCGTTCTTCTCTTTGTAGGCGAAGGCGATCGTGCCCCGCACGTTCGAGTGCTCGGGCACGAAGGGATCGTCGGGGAAGGTCGCCGTGCGCCACGCCTTCGCGATCGCCGGCGTGCCGTTGATGCCGAACTGCGCCCACTTCGTGCCCGACACGCGATGTAGGCGCATGTCGTCGTAGTATCCGAGACGCGCGAGGTTGTAGAAACGGTCGGCGCCGAGCGGCGCCCACGCGCGCGTGACCTCGACCACGACGTCGCCCTTCGACGTCTGCAAGGTGAGCCGCGACACCGCCGGCGCGGGCTTCGTGAACTCCGCCGACTCGGGGTGGAGCAATGGCGACGCGGCTTGCGCCGCGAAGGCGACGAACGACAGGGCGATGGCAACAACGCGCATGGCGAGAGCCTACCGCGCCAATTCACCCATTCGCCAATTGAATCGTCGTGTTCCGCGCGGTCTGTGCGACACTCGGCGCAACCGGGAGACCGCCATGAAACGGACCAGCATCCTTGTCGGCATCGTTGGCGTCGTCGCTGCACTGACGACGTATGTGGGCGCGCAGACGCCGTCGGCGTCCGACAGCCTCAAGGCCGACTACGACCGATCGAATTCGGTGCGCGAGCGCACGAGCAACAAGGTGTATCACCAGGCCGACGCGCCGAACTGGATCGGGTCGAGCGGCAAGTTCTGGTATCGCGTCACGGTGAAGGGCGGGGCGGAGTTCATGCTCGTGGATCCGGCGTCCGCGACCAAGGCGCCGGCGTTCGATCATGCGAAGCTCGCAGCCGGGATCAATGCGCTGCAGGGCGGGAACGTCACCGCGATCACGCTGCCGTTCACGACAGTTACGTTTGCTGATGGGCAGGGCGCCGTCGAATACGCGCCGGGCGGCGCGGGTCGTGCGGGTGGCGGCGCCGCGGCGGCCTCGGCCGTGGCCAATCGCATTCGCTGTTCGCTGAGCGACTACACGTGCACGCGCGTGTCGGCGCCGGCACAGGGCGGGGG
>CAYFLU010000173.1:0-6978 GCA_964343975.1 uncultured Solibacteraceae bacterium | reverse complement strand
CTCGCTGGCCGAGGTCAAGATTCCGCACGACCAGCTCGCCACGTTGCAGTTCAATTTGATCCGTTCACACGCGGCCGGCGTGGGCGAACCGCTCCCGGCCCCGGCCGTGCGCGCGCTCATGACGTTGCGTGCGAACGTGCTCGCCAAGGGCTTCTCCGGCATTCGCGAGGCCACGCTCGAGGCGCTGCTCGCGCTCGTGAACGCGGGGCTCACGCCGCACGTACCGTCGCGCGGCTCGGTCGGCGCGAGCGGCGATCTCGCGCCGCTGGCCCATCTGGCGCTCGTGCTGATCGGCGAAGGCCGTTTGCTCGATGGCGCACCGGTGCCCGAGGCGCTGCGCGCGCACGGCCTCGCGCCGGTGTCGCTCGCCGCCAAAGAAGGCCTCGCGCTCATCAACGGCACGCAAGCGAGCGCGGCCGTGCTCGCGCTGGCGGTGCTCGACGCGGAGCGCCTCGCGCGCGCCGCGGATCTGGCGTGCGCGATGAGCGTCGATGCGTTGCGCGGCTCGTATCATCCCTTCGAGGCGCGCATTCACGCCGCGCGGCCGGTGCCGGGACAGATCGCGGCGGCGGCCAACCTGCTCGCGCTCCTCACCGGCAGCAGCATCAACGCGTCGCACACCCACTGCGGCAAAGTGCAAGACGCCTACGCGCTGCGCTGCGCCCCGCAGGTGCACGGCTCGGCGCGGGAAGCGATCACGTTCGCGCGACGGCTGTGCGAGATCGAAGCGAACGCGGCCACCGACAACCCGATGGTCTTCGCCGAGGACGGCGACATCGTGTCGGGCGGCAACTTCCACGGCGCGCCGGTGGCGCTCGCGGCCGACACGCTCACGATCGGCCTCACGCAGCTTGCGACGATCAGCGAGCGGCGGATCGATCGCATGATGACGGCGGTCGAGAGCGGCCTGCCGCCGTTTCTGATTCGCGACAGCGGCCTCAACTCGGGGCTGATGATGGCGCACGTCACCGCGGCCGCGCTCGCGTCCGAGATGAAGGGCCTCGCCCACCCGGCCGCCGCCGACACGATCCCGACCTCGGCCGGCCGCGAAGATCACGTCAGCATGAGCATGGGCGCGGCGCTCAAGGCCGCGCGCGCGGTCACGCTCGCGCGCCACGTCGTCAGCATCGAACTGCTCGCCGCCGCCCAGGCGATCGACCTGCTCGCGCCGCTCCGCACCTCGGCCGCGCTGTCCGCCGTGCACGGTGCGATTCGCGGTGTCGTGCCGATGCTCGTCGCCGACCGTCCGCCGGCGCCGGATATTGACGCGATCAGCGCACTTGTGGAAGACGGATCACTCGAGCGCGCGTGTCCGTTCGCGCTCGCGTAAACGCGCCCCGTTCTGCTGTTGACACGTGCGAATCCCGTAGTGCTAGAGTGACCTTTCGCCGACACGTCTGATGCCTGTCACGTCCCGTTCCGCTTCCGTTCGCGCACCGCGTGGCACTGCGCTCACCTGCAAGGGGTGGCCGCAGGAAGCTGCGTTGCGCATGCTGATGAACAACCTCGATCCCGAGGTCGCCGAACGTCCGGCGGATCTCGTCGTGTACGGCGGCTCGGGCCGTGCCGCGCGCAGCTGGGAGGCCTTCGATGCGATCGTGGCGTCGCTGCGTTCGCTCGAGGGCGACGAAACCCTGATCGTGCAGTCGGGCAAGCCGGTGGGCATCTTCAAGACGCACCCGGGCGCGCCGCGTGTGCTCATCGCAAATTCGAACCTCGTTCCCGCCTGGGCCAACTGGCAGACGTTCCGCGATCTCGAAGACCGCGGACTCATCATGTACGGCCAGATGACCGCGGGGTCGTGGATCTACATCGGCACGCAGGGCATCCTGCAGGGCACCTACGAGACGCTCGCCGCACTCGCCCGCAAGCATTTCGCCGGCACGCTGCGCGGCACGCTCACGGTGACCGCCGGCCTCGGCGGCATGGGCGGCGCGCAGCCGCTCGCCGTCACCATGAATGAAGGCGTCGCGCTCGTCGTGGAAGTGGATCCGTCGCGCATTCAGCGCCGGCTCGACACGCGCTATCTCGATGAAGCGGCGACCTCGCTCGACGATGCGCTCGCGCGCGCGGAGCGGTACTGCCATAGCGGCACGGCCCGCTCGATCGGTCTGGCCGCCAACATCGCGGACGTGCTCCCGGAACTCGTGCGTCGCGGCGTGACGCCGCAGGTGCTCACCGACCAAACCTCCGCCCACGACGCGCTCGACGGCTACGTGCCGAATGGCATGACGTTCGAGGCGGCGCGCGCGCTGCGCGCAGCCAACCCAGCGCGGTACGTGGAACTCTCGATGGCCGCGATGGCCACGCACGTGCGCGCGATGCTCGCGCTTCAACAGCGCGGGGCCATCACGTTCGACTACGGCAATAACCTCCGCGCGCAGGCGCAGCAGGCCGGCGTGACCAACGCATTCGACATCCCGGGCTTCGTGCCCGAGTACGTGCGCCCGCTCTTCTGCGAGGGCAAGGGCCCGTTCCGCTGGGCGGCGCTCTCGGGCGATCCCGCCGACATCCATGCCACCGACCGGCTGGCGCTCGAGATGTTCGCGCACGACGAGGCGCTCTGCCGCTGGATCCGCATGGCTGGCGAGCGCGTGGCGTTTCAGGGCCTGCCGGCGCGCATCTTCTGGCTCGGCTACGGGGAGCGCGCGAAGTTCGGTCTCGCCTTGAACGATCTCGTGCGTCGCGGCGTGGTGAGCGCGCCGATCGTGATCGGTCGCGATCATCTCGACACCGGCTCGGTGGCCTCGCCCAATCGCGAAACCGAAGGCATGCGAGACGGCAGCGATGCGATCTCGGACTGGCCGATTCTCAACGCGCTGCTCAACGCGTCGTCGGGCGCCACGTGGGTCTCGGTGCACCACGGCGGCGGCGTCGGCATCGGCTACTCGCAGCATGCCGGCATGGTCATCATCGCGGACGGCACGGCCGAGGCCGACGAGAAACTCCAGCGCGTGCTGACGTGTGATCCGGGCATGGGCGTGATCCGTCATGCCGACGCGGGGTATCCCGAAGCGATCGCGGCCGCGCGCCGCCATGGCATCAACATGCCGATGCTGGGGCGGTCGTGATGACGATGCCGCTTGTGGAACGGCCGTCGATCGAACGCCGCATTCTCTCGTCACTCGATGCGGGCCGCATTCCCGTGTTGCTCGGCAGCTGCGGCATGGGACGCACGGCCTTGCTCCAGCGGCTCACGCAGCTGACGCGTCCCGCCAGTCACTACATCGACCTCGCCGCCGTCGCGACGACGCCCGAACGCTGCGTGGCGGCGATTGCCGGCGCGACCGGCCATGCCGGATTCGGCGAGGTGCCGGCGGGACCCGATGCGCACTCAGCGCGCGCGGCCTTCGACCAGATGATGCGCGGCTTCGACACGGCCGTCGGCCCGCAGGGCCAGCCGGTGACGTTCCTCCTCGACGAGTTCCAGGATCTGCGCACCTTCGAGAACTTCCCCGGCCTGCGTCATGTGCAGCGCGACTTCATCGCGCGGCTCGGCGACAGCCCGAACCGGTTCGTGCTCGCCTCGCGCTTCACGGCGCGCGCGCACCGCTTGCTGCGCGATGCCTCGGCGCGCTTCGAAGTGATTCACGTGCCGTCGCTCGATCTCGCGGAAGTGGAAGCGCTGGCGCGCGCCCGCGACGGCCGTGACGACTGGTCGCGGCAGATCGCCCCCGCCGTGCACGCGCTCTCCGGCGGCCGCGTGGCCTACGCGACGGCGCTCATCGACGCGATGACCGGCGCGGCCTCATCGGAAGCCGTCACCGCGCTCGGCGAGCTCTTTGCGCCAACCGGCCGCCTCACCGCGCTCTGCCGCTACAGCTATGAATTCCGCCTGCATCGCGCGCGCGGCTACGGCGCCCTCAAGGCCATTCTCGGCGTGCTCGCCGAAGAGGAACCGCTCACCCTCACCGACATCTCGCACCGGCTGCACCGCACGCCGGGATCCACGAAAGACTACTTGTCGTGGCTCGAGGACGTCGACGTGCTCGCCGTGCAGCGCAAGCGCTACACCTTCGATGACCCGCTCGTCCGGTTGTTCGTGCGCCTCTACACCGGCGCCACGCCGCCGGGCACCGAAGACATCGCCCGCGAAGTGCAGTCGTTCGCGCGCGAGCGGCTCGGCACGAGCGATGTGGCCGTCCGACGGACGCCCGCGCTCGCGGCGGCCGACACGGTCCGCGACACCGGTATCATCGAGATCGACTAGTTCGACGTTTCGCCCTCGGAGGTTCGTGTGACACGCTTCTCGTTCTCCCCCAGCAAGCTGGCTCTCGTGCTCGTAACCGCAGGATCGCTCCTCGCGGCGGCGCCGCTCTCCGCCCGGCAGACGCCGGCCTTTGCCGGCGTGTGGAAACTCAATGAAGGCCTCAGCAACAACCCGAATGGCCCTGCGCCGGCGCAGGGCGCCGGTGGCCGCCGGGGCGGTGACGCCGCCGGCGGTGGCGCACGTGGCGGCCGCGGCGGCGGCAACGACGATGTGTCGCGCGGGGCGCAGTCGAATCAGGAGCGCTCGCAGCTGAGCCCGGAAGAAACGCAGCGCATCCGGACGATGCTGAACCTGATGAACAAAGCGGCGCAGACCCTTGAGATCGTCTTCGACAACAAAGAGATCACGATCAAGCAGGACGGCACCGGGTTCCCGAAGCAGAATGCCGAGGGCAAGAAGTCGGTCCTCAAGAACCCGCAGATCGGTGAAGTTGACCTCAAGGTGAAGATCGACAGCAAGGGCATGACGCGCGAAGTGGGCACCGAAGACGACCTGAAGGTCGTCGAGACCTACACACTCAGCGCCGACGGCAAGCAACTGACCGTGACGCTGAAGGCCTCACATCCCGTGATGAAGATTGACGACGCGAAGATCAAGCGCGTCTACGACCGGCAGTAACGCCGGCCACGCGAACGATCAGGAGCGGAGCGCGTGCAGTGCCGCCTTGGCGGCCTGCTGCTCCGCTTCTTTTTTTGAGCGGCCTTCGGCGCGTCCCGTCGCCACGCCCTGCACCAGCACTTCCACATCGAACCGCTTCCGGTGATCCGGGCCTTCCGCCGACGCCAGGCGGTACTGCGGCAAGCCCTTGCCGTTGGCCTGCATCCATTCCTGCAGCGCCGACTTCCAGTCGGCCGTAAACGACGCATCGTCGGCCTGATCGCCAGCCGAGGCGATGAGCGGACCGAAGCGCGACACGATGAAGGCGCGCGCAGCGTCCACACCGCTGTCGAGGTAGATGGCCGCAATCAGCGCCTCAAAGCAGTCGGCGAGGATCGCGTGCTTGTGCCGGCCGCCGGTCTTCTCCTCCCCGCGCCCGAGCAGGATGTAGCGACCGAGGTCGATGTCTTCCGCCAGGCGCGCGAGCGAGACCGCTGAGACGATCGACGCCTTGACCTTCGACTTGTAGCCCTCGTCGTGCGTCGGAAAGTGATGGAACAGCATGTCGGCGATCACGAAGCCGAGCACGGCATCGCCGAGGAATTCGAGCGACTCGTTGTCGATCACCGCGCCGCTCGCGTCTTCATGCGCGCGCGAGCGGTGCGTGAGCGCGTGCTCGAGCAGGCCGAGGTCGCGGAACTTGTGGCCGATGCGGGTTTCGAGCGGGCCCAGCGTCTCACTGAGTCGCCGTACTTCGATCGCCGCGGCTTCGTCGAGGTGGCCCGCGATGAGCGAGACCGCCCGTGAAGCCGACGGGGACATCACGGTGACAATGAAGGTCGTGTTGCCGCCGACGGTGATCACCGCGCGGATCCCATGGGCGTCGAGCAGGCCGCGGACCACTTCCGCTTCCACCGACGAGCCGGAGCGGAACACTTCCGCGGGGATGCCCCCGTGCAGTTCGTCGCTCACGCGTCGTCCTTCAACTTCAACACCACCATGGTCATGTCGTCGTGCGGCTCGGCCGCACCCGCAAATGCTCTCACATCCCGGACCACGCGTTCACGGATCCCCGCGGAATCGAGCGCCCGGTGCGCCGTCACGACGCGCGCGAGGTTCGTGTCGCCGAAGAGGTCGCCGTCGGGGTTCATCGCCTCCGTGATGCCGTCCGTGTAGAGCACGACGACGTCGCCGGGCAGGAGCGGTTGCGTGTATTCCTGTAGCAGCTGTCCGAAGCGCACGGCGGCGCCCGGCAGGCTCAGGCCCAGCACCATGCCCTCCGGCACGATCACGCGACTGTCGTCGCCGCGCACGACGAGCAGCGGCGTGTGTCCCGCGCGCGCGCACGTGAGGGTCCGCGCCTCGAGGTCGATGACCGCATAGGTCATGGAGATGAAGCTGCGGTTGTCGAGATGTTCGGCCAAGAGCCCGTTGAGCTCGATCAGGAGCGCCCGCGGCGACCGGTGCGTGCGGCTGAGGGCCAGCATGAGCCCCTTCAGCTCCGCCATGTAGAGCGCGGCCGAGGTGCCCTTCCCCGAGACGTCGGCCACGAGCACGCCCAGCTGACGTGGGCCGAGCGGGAAGAAGTCGTAGTAGTCGCCGCCGACTTCCATGGCCGGTTCGCAGAGGTCCGAGATGCAGAGGCCGGGCACCGACGGCACGTGGGCCGGCAGCAGCGAGCGTTGGATCCGCCGGGCGATCTGCAATTCCTCGTCGAGCCGCAGCTTGTCGCGCTCGATGTGGCGCAGGTGCTCGATGCTCGCGCTCATGTTGTTGAACGACCCCGCCAGGTCGCCGAGTTGGTCGTTGCTGCCGATCGGAATCCGGTGCGAGAAGTCGCCCTGACCGATCTTGGCCGTGCCGACAAAGAGCGAATGCACGGCCGACGTGATGCGCCGCGCCAGCGCCACACCGCCGACGAATGCGGAGATCTGGATGATGACAAAGAGCCCGGCAATGGCCACGAGCAACGGCACGATCGGCATCTGCCTGAGCGCGGACGTCACGCCGCCGGAATCCGACGTGGTCATGCGGTCGTAGATCTGTCGCACCGGCGCGTCGAGGCGGATCGACGCGCGCCCCGGAATCCCCTGCTGCCAGTCGATGAAGTC
>CAYFLU010000172.1:0-6987 GCA_964343975.1 uncultured Solibacteraceae bacterium | reverse complement strand
CGGCGATCTCTACGTGCTCGAGTACGGCAGCAACTGGTTCCGCAAGAGCGACAACGCGCGATTGGTGCGCATCGAATACAACGCGGGCAATCGCGCGCCGATCGCCAAGGCCTCGGCGAATGTGACCGGCGGTGCGGTGCCGCTCAAGGTGGCGCTGTCGTCCAAGGGCTCGATGGATCCCGACGGTGACGCCCTGAAATACGCGTGGAGCGTGGAGCCGGAAGCCGGCGGTCCCGCGAAGACGTTTGCGACGCCTGACGCCGCCGTGACGTTCGACAAGCCGGGCGTCTACTTCGCGTCGCTCACGGTCACGGATCCGGCCGGGAAGACGAACGACACGTTGCTCACGATCATCGCGGGCAACGAGCCGCCGAAGATTGCGTTCGACATTCCTGGCAATCGCACGTTCTTCTTCGCCGACCAGCCGCTGAAATACACCGTCGCCGTGACCGACAAGGAAGACGGCGCCGTGCCGGCGGCCAAGGTCGCCTTTAGCATCGATCAGGTGTCCGAGAGTTTCGATACGGCGTGGCTCGCGCAGGGCGACGACAAGGTTGATGGCACGACGCGCTTTGCCGTGGCAAAGGCGCTGATGGGGCAGAGCGACTGCAAGACCTGCCACAACGTCGACAGCAAATCGAACGGCCCGGCCTGGACCGAGGTCGCCAAGAAATACGCGGGCGATACGGCGGCGCAGGCCAAGCTGATCGACAAGATCCGCGCGGGCGGCAAGGGCGTGTGGGGCGAGACCAACATGCCGGCGCATCCCGGTTTGTCGCCGGCGGAGGCGAAGTCGATCCTCGACTACGTGATGCAGATCAAGAGCACGACGGTGAACGCGCTGCCACTCACCGGCACGTTCGCGCCCCAGCCGCAGGCTTCGTCGAAGATTGTGTTTCGCGCGGTCTATACCGATACGGCACCGGCCGGATTGATGTCGCACACCGTTGATGCCGTGGCCGTGCGCCGCGAGCCCACCGTGCGCGCTGTGTCCGCCGATGAGGCCTCGGGGATGTCGCTCCGCATGGAGGCCAACGGCGGCGTGGAGACGATGTCGGCGAAGGCGAACGCCTATCTCGTGTTCCGCAATGTCGATCTCACGGGCATCCGCGCGCTCCAGATCGCCGCCACCGCGCCCGCCCGCGAAGGCTTCAAGGGCGGCACGATCGAAGTCCACCTCGGATCGATGGTCGGCGAACTGCTCGGTCAGGCCAACATCGGCAACGCCGGCGTTGTGAATCCCGACGCGAACGCCATGCAGTCGTCGGGAGGCGCGACCGGCGCCGCAGGGCCCGCCGCCAACGTGGCCACCCTGCCCATCAAGACCCCGACCGGGCAGCGCGACCTCTACGTGGTCGTGCGCAACTTCAGCGCGAAAGCCGACGAGCCCGTGCTCGCGATCTCCACGATCACCTTCGTGAAATAGCCTCCCCCGGCCGGTTCACCCCGTACCCACCAACGGGGGGGGGGGAGCATTAATCCTGCGGCCGCCCTACGCTTGATCGTGCGGAGGGAACCAATGGCGGTACCCGGGCTTTCGATGCGAGTCAGCGACGACGGCCAGCGGGTGTGGGCGAAGTGGCAGCCCGCCGTGGCCGGTCCCGACCAAGCCTCCCAGGCCGAGTTCGACGTCGATCTGGTGCGACAGGCGCTTGCCGAGCTCGGTCTCGACGGGTGCGTCCTTGACCTCACCGCCATCGAACAGATGCGCGTCGTGGCGCGCTCCACCGATCGCAGCATCGAGCGCGCGATCGCGACCCGCCGTGACGGCGCCTTCGTGCTCACCATCTCCGAAGACCTCATGGAAGTGCGGCTGACGCTCGAGCGTCCGCGCGGCGGCAAGGCGGTGACGCGCGCCGACGTCGAAGACGGCCTGCTGCGCGCCGGTGTGACCGCCGGCGTGCTCACCGAAGAAATCGACGCCGCGATGGCGCTCGGCGTCGCCACCGGTCGCGTGATCGCCCGCGGTCAGCCGCAAGAAGACGGCGCCGACACTGAATTTGAGTTGCTCGTGGAGGAATCGACGGAGCGCAAGCCGCAGGTCGATGAACACGGCATGTTCGACATCCGCAATCTCGGACAAATCCCGGGCGTGATCGAAGGCAGCCCTGTGATGCGTCGGGTCCCGTCCCGCCCCGGCGTCAATGGGTTCACTGTCAAAGGTCAGGTCCTCAAGGCCAAGAACGGGCGACCGGTGCCCTACGCGTCCAAGCTGAAAGGGGTGGTCCCTGACGCCGACGACCCCGACCTCCTTCGCGCAGCGATCACCGGTCGCCCCGTCCGGGTGGCACGCGGGGTTCATGTGGAACCCGCGATCGATTTTCCGTCCGTCGACATGTCCACCGGCCACGTCGACTTCGACGGCAGCGTGACCGTGCTCGGCGACGTGCAACCGCTCATGAAGATCCGCGCCAGTGGCGATGTGGTTGTGCATGGCACCGTCACGGCCGCCGAGATTCATGCCGGTGGTCAGGTCGTCTTGCTCGGCGGCCTCAAAGGTGCGCCGAAGGACGAAGACGAAGACGACGAGGACCGCTCGACGAGCGATGAGAAACCGCATCACACGGGTCGCGTGCAGTGTGGCGGCCGCTTCCATGCCGTGTTTGTGGAACACGCCGAGGTCGAAGCCGGTGACGACGTGGTCGTGGACGATCACGTGACGTTCTCCGACATCAAGAGCGGGCGTCACATCGTCGTCGGCACGTCGAGCGGCAAAGGCCTGGTGCTCGGCGGCACGCTGACGGCGGTGGGGCAGGTCAATGTCGGCACGCTCGGAAGCTTGGCCGCGGTGCCCACGTTCGTGCACGTCGGTCTCGATGAAACTCATCGGCACGACCTCGAGCACCTCGATCGCGAGATCGCGGCGTATGAGGCGGATCGCACGGTGAGCGGCGAACTCGATCTCATGCGGGATCAGGCGGAAGCGCTTCGCCGCAAGCTGACCTACGCGGATCGCGCGCAGGTGGCGGTGTCACGCGGTACGTATCCGGGCACGAAGATCCGGATCAGGAACCGTCGGTGGGTCGCCACGGACTACGTGCCGCTCGGTGTGTTCCGCATCTACGACGACAAGGTCCATCTGTTCCGGCACTGAGGCTATTCGTCGCGCAGCGCGATGAGCGGATCGACGCGTGACGCGCGGCGGGCCGGCCACCACGCGGCGAGCAGCGCCACCACGACTTCAGCGGCCATCACGGCCGCCACCACGGCCACGCTCGGGCGCTCGACGCCGAGCCATTGCGCGCGCACGAGCGCGGTGCCGGCCGCGCCGATCAGCGCGCCCATCACGAGACCCGGCGCCACCAGCCGCAGCGATTCACCCAGGACCAGTCGTTGCAGCGCGCCGGCGCTGCCGCCGATCGCCAGGCGGATGCCGAACTCCCGCGTGCGCTGACTGACGACCTGATACGTGACGCCGAACAGCCCGGCCGTCGCCAGTAGCAGCGACACCACACTGCACACCCCGAAGAAGGCCGCCAGTGTGCGCGACGGCCACAGCGGCATCGCCATGCGCTGCGCCATCGTCTGCACGCTCGACGCGGGCAGATGCGGATCGAGCCGCTGCAAGGACGCGCGCATCGCGCCGAGTGCCGTCGAGGGATCACCGGCGGTGCGCGCCAGGATCGCGACGGGCGCGGTGAAGTCGGCATCGCCGAGCAGCCGGTAGGCCACAGGCGGCGGGTCCGCGCGCAACTGGCGCCAGGCGATGTCGTCGACGACGCCGACGACGGTCCATGTGCGCCGCGCGCTGTCGTCAAAGCGCTGACCGATGGCGGAGGCCGACGGCCAGAAGCGCGTAGCGGTGGCCGCGCTGATCACCACGGCATCACGGTCGTCTGCGCGCGTGGGGTCGAGTGCGCGCCCCGCGCGAAGGCGCATGCCCATCGCGTCGACGAAGTGGGCATCGACGGCATACGCGGGGATCGATGGACATGTCGTGGTGCGGCAGTCGAGATGCTCGGTGTTGATCGTCATCGACGCCGAGAGGCCGACGAAGAACGGGGCCTGATCTGCCGTTGCGACGGCCATCACGCCAGGAATGCGACGCATGTCT
Source organism: uncultured Solibacteraceae bacterium (assembly GCA_964343975.1). Lineage (GTDB taxonomy): Bacteria > Acidobacteriota > Vicinamibacteria > Vicinamibacterales > SCN-69-37 > SCUN01. The sequence continues at coordinate 2,933 of CAYFLU010000172.1, read as the reverse complement.
TCGGTGAGGGCGCGGAGCGCCGTGGCCGTGCGCTCCGGCGTGTAGCCGAACTCCGCAGGGGCGACGGTCATCACGGCCAGATGCGGCGCGTCGAAGCCCGGATCCGCTGCGGCGGTCGTGAGGAACGCGCGGATGAAGATCGCGCCGAAGATCAGGAATGCGGTCGATCCGGCCACTTCAGCGATTAGGAAGAGCCGGCGTGTGCGGGCGTGGCCGGCGCCCACGCTGGACGACGCGTTGCCGCGCACCCAGCGCGTGAGGTCGGTGCGCCACACGAGCCACGCCGGCGCCACGGTCGGGATCAGTGCGGCCAACAGCGACGCGGCGACCGCATAGGCGATGAGCCGCCCGTCGATCGCAAAGTGCAGGCGCTGCGGGATGGGCGCCGGCAAGGCGAGCGAGCCGAGCAGCGCCTCGCTCCAGTGCGCGAGCAGTAGCGCCGCCGCGCCGGCGATCAGGCCCAGCACGAGCCCTTCGGTGATCAGCTGGCGCACGAGCCGGCCGCGCGACGCGCCAAGCGCGGTGCGCACGCCGAAGTCGCGCCGGCGATCGACCGACTGCGCGAGCAGAATCGCGGCCACGTTGAAGCAGGCGATGAGGAGGACGATGCCGACCGCGCCGAGCGCCACGGCAGCGACCGGACGCAGGGAACGCGCTTCGGGATGGCCGTCGATGATCGGGACGAACTGCGCCTTGAGCGTGGACACCGGCTCAGCAGTGACCGAGGCAATGACGGCCGGCAGTTCTTGCGCGATGGCGGCGGCCGAGGCGCCTGCGGCCGGTCGTGCGATCACCGTGAGCCACGGCCGGTCGCTGGCGGACATCGGCACGGCCATCGCACGTGCCGCATCGAGCGGCGCCCACAGCTGGGGTTCGAACACGCCGCCGGGTCCCTGAAACCCATCCGCTACGACGCCGACGACGCGCGCGGTGTGGCGGTTCAGCACGAGCGACAGCGAGGTGAGATCCGTCGCGCCGCCGAATTCGCTCCGCCAGAATCGCTCGCTGATGAGTACGCCGGCCTCGGTGTTCGAGACGTCGCGCGCGTCGAGCACCCGCCCCGCGACGAGCGGCGGCGGGATCAGTGAGAAGTACTGATCCGACACGAACAGGGCCCACGCCTGCGACGTGGCGCCGGGCCGCTGCAGCGCCAGAGCCGCCCGGCCCTCGGCGGCGACGATCTCGAGCGAGTGCGCGCGGGTGCGGAGGGCCTCGAACACCGCGGCGCTCGATTCGCGGAGCGGATCGGTCACGCTGCCGGCAAAGACCCACCCGGTGCGATCACCGCCCGGCACGTGAAAGGGACGGAAGACGAGGGCATTCACGATGCTGAAGGCGACCGTGTTCACGCCGAGGCCGATGGCCAGCGTGAGCGCGGCCAGGAGCGTGGCGACCGGGCGGCGACGGAGCGCGCGGAGCGCGAGACGCAGATCCTGTTGCAGGGTGTCCATCGGGTTCTCTGACGACGTTGATTGTGACCGAGTTCGCGGTCAAGCTAGTGCGCGCATGCGAACACCGCTTCCGCAGCGACTGCTGCTGGCCCTCGTGGTCGCGGGTGCGCTCGTGCGGGTGAGTACGCTGACGGTGCAGAGCCTGTGGCTCGATGAGGCGTTCAGTGTGCTGTCGGCTCGGGCGCATTCGGTGGCCGAACTGTGGTCGCCGGGGATCGACCCGATTCATCCGCCGCTTTTCTACGTGCTGCTGCACGCGTCGCTCAACGCCTTTGGCGATGGCGTGGCGGCGGCGCGCCTGCCGTCGGCGCTGGCGTCTGTGGCCGGGCTGGCGCTCGTCGCGTGGCTGGCGGCGTCTGTGCTTGGCGACCGTCGCGCCGGATGGCTCGCCGCCGCGCTTCTGGCGCTGGCGCCGATCGATCTCTGGTACGCGCAAGAAGCGCGCATGTACGCGCTCGTGGCGCTTTCCGCCACGGTGACGGCGCTCGGGTGCTGGCTCGATCGGCCGTGGGCGCCAGTGCTCGCGGTGATCGGCGCCGTGGCCGGGCTCTACCTCGACCACACGATGTGGCCGATCCTCATCGCGATCGGCGCGCTCGCCGTGACCTGGCCGGCCACCACACGGCGGTCGCTCGGGCCGGTGTGGCGGGTGGCGCTCGTCGTCGTCGCCATCGCGCTGTGCTGTCGTCCCGTGTGGGCGCAGGCGCTCGTGGCGTACGGGGAGCTCGACAAGGTCTCGCTCTTCAAGAATCTGGCGGCGCGCCTGCACTGGGGCAGCGTGACGCGCGTGCCGCTGGCGGTGGCGATGGCCGCGTGCGCGGCACTCGCCGTGCTCGTGGCGCGTGCGCTGTCGTCGCTCGTGCGCCGCGCGGGCGACGCCACGGCCCTGCCCGCGGTCGTCACGGCAGTGTTTGTGCTCGCGACGATGGCCTGCGCGTATCCGCGCGCCTACAGCGCGAAGCAGGTGCTCGTGTGCGTGTGGCCGCTCGTGACGCTCGCCGCGGCCTGGGCGGTGGCGCGCGTGCGTGCCGAGGCGCCGGTGCTCGCGCTGTGCGCGTGTGCGTGCGCGTTCACGTTCGTGACGCCGCGCGCTGACTGGCGCGGTGTGGTCGCGCACCTCACGACACGGCACGCGCCTTCGATGCGGGTGGTGCTCGATCCGCCGTACAACCGCCAGCCGTGGTCGTTCTATCGCACGGCGGCCTCGCCCGCGACGCTCGCGACCGACGGGCGCGCCACCGATCTGCTCGCGCGCCTGATCGCCGGTGGAGAAACACTGTGTCTGGTCGCCGAACGGTTTGGCAACGCGCCGCCCACGTCACCCACCGAGGCCTGGCTCGATCAGCACGCCACGCTCCAGTCGACGACGCGGTTCGCGCGGCTCGACGTGCGCTGCTATGGTGCGCCGGCCGGGCAACCCGGCAAGTAGAATGAAGGTCGCGCCGGGGTGGCGAAACTGGCAGACGCATGGGACTTAAAATC
>CAYFLU010000171.1:0-7094 GCA_964343975.1 uncultured Solibacteraceae bacterium | reverse complement strand
TCCTGCACGAATTCATCGGTCGCCGTGCGTCCGGTCGCCCCCTGCGCCGCGGCGCCGCGCCGCGTGTGGCCGGCCGGCATCACGACGACCATCGGCGTGGCTTTCCCGGCGGCGATGAGGTTGTCGAGGATGAAACCGGCGCGCCCGACCGACGTCCACGAGTCGTCGCTGTCGCCGGCGCCGTGCAGCAGATAGAAGACCGGGTACTTGTCCTTGCCACGCTCGTAGCCGGGCGGCGTGTAGATGTGCATGCGGCGGAAGTCGCGAAGCGCGGTCGAGTAGTAGGTCACGGCCGCCACGGCACCGTGCGGCACGCTCTTCGTGTCGGCGAACTCCGAGCCCGGCACGTGCACCACACTCCACGTGTTGTTGTTCGATTCGCTCGTGAACGGGCTGCGCGGGTCGATCGTCGCAACGCCGTCCACATTGAAGTTGTATCGATAGGTGCCGGGGTTGACCGGACCGACCGTGGTTTCCCACACGCCGTTGTCGGCCTTGGTCAGCTGCGCGGCGGGGCCGAGCCCCGGGATGTCACTGGCGGAGAGCCGCACCGCCTGCGCCTGCGGCGCGTAGATCCGGAACGTGATGCGGCGATCGGCCTGAAGCTCGGGCGACGTGACCTGCGGCGGCGGCGCACCACCCGCGCGACCGGCAGGCTGCTGCGCGGTGGTGGTGGGCGCGAACCCAATGATCAAACCGGCAATCACGAGGCCAATTGAGACGATGCGCTTCATCAGGGGCTCCTCTGCGATGGTCGGCATACTACACCGCTCGCCGGAACGATCGGCGCCGGAATTCACGTGAATTCCCATGGTGCGCACCGGATAATGGGCGCCACGCACGGAGAGCGAAGATCATGAAGCGCATCGGCATTTTGACGGCCGGCGGCGATACGCCGGCACTCAACGCCGCCATTCACGGGGCGGTGGCACGCGCAAACCAGTTGCGCATCGAGGTCTACGGCCTGATCAAGGGCTTCAACTGCCTGTTCAATCCCCGGGTGCCGCACGTGCACCTCAATCCCCTGTTCCAGGCCATTCCGGAACTCGATCCGACCAAGGGCGGGACCCTCATCGGCTCGTCGCGCGATTTCATCGACGCGGAGAATGGACCGGAACTCGATCTCATCACCGACCGCCTGCGCGGACTGGGGATCGAAGGCGTGATCGCGATCGGCGGCGACGGCACCTTGAACGGCCTGCAACCGCTGGCCGAGCGCATGCCGACCGTGCTCGCGCCGAAGACGATCGACAACGACCTCGGGCTGAACTACCCCAGCGAGCCGGATGAATGGGTGCGCGAGCCCGACCCGGCGCACAAGGGCAACTACATCTACTCGCGCGTGCCGTCGAGTGTGCGGTTCGATCTCGACCAGATCGTCAACTACGCCACGCCCGGATACGCCACCGCCGTGCTCGTCGCCGTGCAGGGCGTCGAGCGCGTGCGGACGACGGCCGAGAGCCACCGGCGCATCGCCATCATCGAGGTGATGGGCCGCCATGCCGGCTACATCGCGCTCGGCACGGCCTACGGGCAGCCGGACATCATTCTCGTCCCCGAGCATCCCCTCGAGATCGAACGACTCGTGGACCGCGTGCGCCACCTCTACGAACTGCAGAAGCACGTCGTCATCGTGTGCGGTGAGGGCGTTGTGGACGAACAGGGCGCGGCGTTGGGCGCAACGAAAGCCTCGAGCGACCCGGCGGGCAATGTCCTCCTGACCGGCGCCGCCGACGCGCTACGCGAGCGGATGGTGCAGCTGCTCGGCGATGAGTATTTCCAGCGGTATCGCCGCGGCCGCTCGGCGAAGGAAGCGATCTTCACGCGCAAGATCGGCCACACGCAGCGTGGCGGCCGCCCGGTTCGCTTCGATCGCTTCTACGCGGCCATGCTCGGATCCAAGGCCGTCGACCTGCTTGCGGAAGGCCACAACAACGCGGTGTCGGTGTTGCAATATCAGGCCGATCAGGGATTCCATGTGGCCGGCTACGATGCCAACCGGTTCCGCGATCGGTGGGGCCTGATTCACGCGCGCGCGATGCACCCGGACATGTATGACCCGGTGGCGATGAAGCCCTCGCGCATGGGCATCGACTATCTGTTGCCGATCTTTACTGACGCCATCGGCGCCGACGACTCGGAGCACATGCGCCAGAGCCAATTCAACCCGGGCAACCTGGCGCAGCCGTATCACTCCGTCAATACCGACATCCAGAAGCGCATTCGCTACGTCGGCTCGCGGGGCTGACCGCCCACAAGCACACACTTGCGACGCGGCCCCGCCGCGTCGCAAGTGTGTGATGCTTGCCAGTGCCGGAGCAGTCTGTTACCCTCCGCCTGCTTTCACCCACATTGCGTTGGCGGAACGCCGACGAGGACACCTATGACGAAACGTCTGGCTGCACTGTGTGCCATCGGTTTGGCTGCTGCTTCATGGTCGTGCGGATCATCAACGCCGCCCCCACCGCCCACGCCGACGCCGGCGCCTGCAGCGGCGCCCACGCCGACACCCGCGCCGGAAGTGACCGGTCCGGTGGCCCCAGGACCGCGGCTCTACGTCTCTGATGAAACCGGCGGCAATATCGTCATCATCGATCCGGCCACCGGCAACCTGCTGAAGCGCATCGCGGTCGGCAAGCGCCCGAGAGGGCTGCGGCTGTCAGCCGATGGCACGCAGTTGTTTGTGGCGCTGTCGGGTTCGCCGATCGCCGGCCCGAAGGTGGACGTCTCCAAGCTCCCGCCGGCCGATCGCTCGGCCGACGGCATCGGCGTCGTCGACATCACGACGGGCCGGGTGATCCGTGTGCTCAAGAGCGGCCAAGATCCCGAGACGTTTGATCTGTCCGCTGACGGCAAGTCGGTGTTCGTCTCGAATGAAGAAACGGCGGAGATGTCGATCGTCGACGTGGCGAGCGGCGAAGTGCGATCGCGCGTGAAGGTCGGTGAGGAGCCGGAAGGCGTGACGCTGCGGCCGGGCGGCCGCGAGGTCTACGTCACCTCGGAAGGCTCGCAGAGCGTGTCGATCATCGACACGGCGAAGAAGACGGTGGTCGCCACGGTGAAGACCGAGCCGCGCCCCCGCGCGATCGGATTCACGCCGGACGGCGCGACCGCGCTGATCTCCAACGAAATGGGCGCGTCGATCACCGTGGTGGACGCGCGCACCCATCGCGAGCAGTCGCTCATCAAGATTCCCAACGCCACAGGCGAAGTGGCGCCGTCACGACCGATGGGCGTCAGCGTGTCGGCCGACGGCAAACTCGCGTTCGTGACGCTCGGCCGGACGCGCGCGGTCGCCGTGCTCGACCTCGTCAAGATGACGTTCGTGCGGATGATCGAGAACGTGGGCGAACGCCCGTGGGGTCTCGCGCAAACGCCGGACGGCAGCACGCTCTTCACGGCCAACGGCCCGTCAGGCGACGTGTCGATCATCGACGCCGCCACCGGCACGGTCCGTCAACGCGTGATGGCGGGCGGCAGCCCCTGGGGCGTCATCTACGCCCCACTGCGCTAGGCGCATAGCACGATCGCACTTTCGCACTGTCGCACCCCCAAAAGGTGTGCTCCGTGCCTCCGTGTCTCCGTGTCGCTCTTCCGTGGTCGCTCTACTTATGTGCGAACAGCCACGCCGCCAGCGCCTGCAGTTCTTCAGGCGTCAGCTTGGTCTCGAACGCCGGCATGTCGCTGTTGGGCTTCAGCATTTTGGGATTGGCGATGCGCTGCGCGATCTCCTGCTGATTCCGTTTGGCGCCGATGTGCGTGAGGTTGTCGTTGGTCGTGCTGCCGACGCCGTCGATCACGTGACAGCTCAGGCAGTGGCGGCTCACGAGCAGTGACATCTGCTTTTCGGTGGCGTCGACCTCGGGCGCCGCGCCGCCGCGCAGACGGGCCACAGCGGCGAGAATCGCCTCGGTGTCGCGTTCGTTGTTCGCCGGCACGTCGCGCAAACCCGCCGCAATCATTTCCGGATCATTCACGTGCGCCTTGATCCAGCCGGCCGCACGGCTGATGCGGCCGCCTTCGATCACCGACGCCACACCGTCGGGCTTGTGGCACTTCGCGCAGCGATCCGTGGCGATGAGCTGCATGCCGGCGATCTGCTGGTGATTCCACTTGTCGCCCTGCCGCTCCGGCTGGTCCATCGCGCCGATCGTCGTGAGCGCGGCCACGGTCAGGAAGAACACCGTGAAGCCCGCGATCACCGGCATGCGATGCGCGAACGCGCGCGTCTTGCCGCGGTCGATCCACGGGAGCGCCGCGAGGAGCGAGAACGCCGCGCCCGGCAGGATCAGCGCGCCCACCACTTCCCACTTGCCCGGAAACAGCTTCACGAACTGGAAGAGGCCGGCGAAGTACCACTCGGGGCGCGGGATGTACGTGCTGTCGGACGGATCGGCCTGCGGCTCGAGCGCCGGCACGCCCTTGATCACGGCGAGCGCAATCAGGAGACCGAGCGCCACAAGCATCGCGATCACTTCACGCGATACATGGAACGGGAAATACGCCTGACCCTTGCCGCTTTTCGGCGTCGCGGGCCCCGACAGGCCGTCGCGGAACCGGAAGTACAGATGCGCCGCGGTGAGACCGATCGCGAGGAGCGGCAGCACCATCACGTGCAGCGTGTACCAGCGCATCAGCGTGAGCGCGCCGATGTCGGCGCCGCCACGGATCATGTCTTTCGCGAAGTCGCCGGCCAACGGCGTAAGGCCGGCAATGCCGACGCGAACGACGGTGGCCCAGTACCCTTTCTGATCCCACGGCAACAGATACCCGCTCATCGCGAAGAACAGAATGACGATGAGGAGGCCGAGGCCGATCAGCCAGTTGGTCGAGCGCGGCGTGCGGTAGCTGCCGAGGTACACGACGCGCAGCAGATGGAGCGCCGCGGCCACCACCATCAATGTAGCGCCCCAGAAATGCAGCCCGCGTATCAGCGCGCCGAAGCGCACTTCCAACATGATGTAGCGCACGCTCGTCCACGCGTGGTCGGGCGTCGGTGCGTAGTAGAGCGCGAGCGCAATGCCCGTGAAGAGCTGCAGCGCGAGCCCGAACACGAGCACCATGCCGAGCGTGAACTCCCAGCCGGTGCCGGCCGGCACGTACTCGGCCGCGACCCGTGTCAGCCAGTCCTTCACAGCTGCACCTCGATGTCGCCGGTCTGGTCGTTCACGCGCGTCTCGTAGCGCACGAGCGGCTTGGGCGGCGGCCCCGACACGACGGTGCCGGTGCGGTCGAACACGCCCTTGTGGCACGGGCAGAGGAACTGCTTCTTCGTGTCATCCCACGACACGCCGCAGCCGAGGTGCGTGCACGTGGCCGACAGCGCGCGATACCCCTTCCCCGACTCGTCCTGATCGATGAACACCATCGTCTGTTGCTGTGTCTCGTACCAGCCGTCCTGATGGCGTTCCGCGATCACCACCATGAGGGGCTTCTTGCCCACGTCGAACATCGACGCGGCCTTGTGCCAGCGCTTCGACGCGGCTTTGGTTTTGGGAATGGAGGCCAGTCCCGCGAGGCCGGCCAGGCCCGCCCCGAGAAGGGACGCGCCGCCGGCGACGATTTTGCCGAGAAACGACCGACGATTGTCCTGCATGCGCCACGAACTATACTGAAAGGATGTCTTTGCCGCATCAGAAGTCACAGGAGATCGCGAACCCTCTTCGGCGCAACATCGCCATCATTGCCCACGTCGACCACGGTAAGACCACGTTGGTAGACGCCTTGCTGCGACAGGCGGGCACTTTCCGGGCGAATGAGCGCGTCGCCGAGCGGGTCATGGACTCCAATGACCTCGAACGCGAACGCGGGATCACGATCCTCGCGAAAAATACTGCCGTTCACTATGGCGACATCCTGATCAACATCGTGGATACTCCCGGCCACGCCGACTTCGGCGGTGAGGTCGAGCGCGTATTGTCGATGGTCGACGGCGTCATGCTCCTCGTCGACGCGTCGGAAGGCCCGCTGCCGCAGACGCGCTTCGTGCTGCGCAAGGCGCTCGAGCGCCGCCTCACGCCGATCGTCGTGATGAACAAGATCGACCGGCCCGACGCGCGGCCGCAGGAAGTCTTGAACGAGATCTACGACCTCTTCATCGATCTCGACGCCACCGAAGACCAGCTCGACTTCCCCGTGCTCTACGCCATCGCGCGCGACGGCGTGGCGACGACGGACCTGGCGGTGCCGGGGGAGAACCTCAAGCCGCTCTTCGACGCCGTCGTCAAAACCGTGCCGCCGCCGCGCGGCAGCGCGTCGACGACGCTGCAGGCGCTCGTGGCGAATCTCGACGCGTCGGATTACCTCGGCCGTATCGCCATCGCGCGCATCTTCAACGGCTCGGTGAAGGTCGGCGATCCGATCGGCGTGTGCAAGCCGGACGGCTCGGTCGACAAGACGAAGGTCACCAAGCTCTACATGTTCGACGGTCTGAAGCGCGTGGAAGTGGAAAGCGCGGCGGCCGGCGACATCATCTGCCTCGCGGGCATCGAGAACATCATGATCGGCGAGACGATCACCGATCCCGAGAACCCGCAGCCGATGCCGCACATCACGGTTGATGAGCCGACCGTGTCGATGATCTTCGGCGTCAACACGTCGCCCTTCTCCGGCCGCGACGGTCAGTTCGTCACGTCGCGTCAGATCAAGGATCGTCTCGACAAGGAACTGCTCGCGAACGTGTCGATCAAGGTCGAGCCGACCGACACGCCCGAGCAGATGAAGGTGTTCGGCCGTGGCGAGTTGCAGCTCTCGATCCTCATCGAGATGATGCGCCGCGAAGGCTACGAGCTCCAGGTCTCGCGTCCCGAGATCGTCGTCAAGGACGTGAACGGCGTTAAGATGGAGCCGGTTGAGGATCTCGTGATCGACGTCGCCGACGACTATCAGGGCGTCGTGATCGCGCAGGTCGGCCAGCGCAAGGGCACCATGACGAAGATGGTGAGCCACGGCAGCGGCCGCACGCGTCTCGAGTTCCGCATTCCGGCGCGCGGCCTCATCGGCTTCCGCTCGCAGTTCCTCACCGAAACGCGCGGCACCGGCATGATGAACCACATCTTCCACGGCTGGGAGCCGTACCACGGCGCGATCGAAGC
>CAYFLU010000170.1:0-7099 GCA_964343975.1 uncultured Solibacteraceae bacterium | reverse complement strand
CAATCTTCTGCTCGCCCTCCGGCCCGGACAGTGGACGAAGAACCTCGTGGTCTTCGCCGGGCTGATCTTCGGACAGAAGCTCCTGCATCTTGCAGATGTGGCCACCTCCGCTGCGGCCTTCGGCCTGTTTTGTCTCTGGTCGGGCGTCGTCTATCTCATCAACGACATTCAGGACCGCGAGGCTGACCGCCATCACCCGATCAAGCGTCTGCGGCCCATTGCCTCCGGTGCGCTCGCCGTTCCCGTGGCTTGGGCGGCGGCCCTCCTCATCGGCGCTGGGAGCCTGATTGCCGGCTACGCCCTCGACCGTGACTTCGCGCTGATCGGCGCCACCTATCTGGCGCTCCTGATTGCCTATTCCCAGTGGCTGAAGCACGCGGCCATCCTCGATGTGCTGGTCCTGTCGTTTGGCTTCGTCTTGCGCGCGTGGGCCGGCGCCGTCGTGCTGCATGTGCCGTTCAGTCACTGGCTGCTCGTGCTCACCCTGCTGCTCGCGCTGTTTCTCGCGATCGGCAAACGCCGCGGCGAACTCGCGGCGCTCGCCGGCAGCGCGACCTCTCATCGGCCGAGTCTCGAGCACTACACCCTGCCGATGCTCGACCAGATGTTGACGGTCGTGATGGCGTGCACGCTCCTGGCCTACGCCTTCTACACGATCAGCGCCGAGACGGTCGCGAAGTTCGGAACCGACCATCTCCTGCTCACTCTGCCGCTCCCGATGTACGGCCTCTTCCGCTATCTCTTTCTCATTCATCGCGGTGACAAGCACGGCAACCCCTCGGAGTTGCTGCTGTCAGACCGCCCGCTGCAAGTGTGCCTGGCTCTCTGGGGCGCGCTCGTAGCCGTCATCATCTACGGACCGCTCAAGTAATGGCTCGTTCCACGGTCGCCATCCTCAAGACCTCCCCCGCCACCGTCCTCGCCGACTATCACCGGTTGCTGAACCTCGCCGGCTATCAGGACGTCGTGGCCAAGGACGCGGATACCGCGCTCAAGGTGAACATCTCGTGGCACTTCTTCTACCCGGGCAGTTCCACGACGCCCTGGCAGCTCGAAGGCGTGATCCGCGCGATGAAGCAGGATGGCTATGATCCGAATCTGATCCACGCCTGCCACAACCGCACGGTGGTGATCGACGCGCGCTTCGGCGAACGTGAGAACAAGCAGATCAACGTCGTGGAGGCCCACGGGCTGCGCAACGTGCATCTGTACGAGGGCGAAGAGTGGATCAACATCCGCGACGCGGTCGGTGATCTCACGAAGAAGTTCCTCTGCCTGAACGAGGTCTACCCCGGCGGCTTCATGATTCCGAAGCGCTTCATCGGGGAGAACATCATTCACCTGCCGACCGTGAAGACGCATATCTTCACGACGACGACCGGCGCCATGAAGAATGCGTTCGGCGGATTGCTGAACGAGCACCGGCACTGGACGCATCCCGTGATTCACGAAACGCTCGTGGATCTGCTCATGATCCAGCAGAAGATCCATCGCGGTGTCTTCGCGGTGATGGACGGCACGTTCGCCGGCGATGGCCCCGGGCCGCGGTGCATGGTGCCGCATGTGAAGAACGTGATCCTGGCCAGCCGCGATCAGGTGGCGATCGATGCGGTGGCCGCCAAGCTCATGGGCATGGATCCGCTCTCGATCAAGTTCATTCGCCTCGCGCACGAGCTCGGCCTCGGCTGCGGCGACGTGCGCGAGATCGAGATCGTCGGCGACGAGGCCGCCGGCCGCGAGAACTGGCACTTCACGGGCCCGTTCCGCAAGATGACCTTCGCCTCGCGCATGCAACACAAGATTTACTGGGGTCCGCTCAAGAAGCCCATCGAGTGGTCCCTGAAGACGGTGCTCGCCCCCTGGGCGTACATCGCCAGCGTGATCTATCACGACAGTTTCTGGTACCCCGTCAAAGCGAAACGGATGATGCACGACGTGCTCGACAGCGTCTGGGGACGCCTGTTCCGGCACTGGGAAGTAGTGAAGGCCGACGACCGCGGCTACCCGTCGATTCCCGGCGAGGGCGCGGAGATCAAGCGCACGGGCCTGAAGGCGCTGTGGCGCTCGCTCGGCATCTTGGCAACCTGTATCAAGGAGGCGCCGGAGTTTGGAGCCCGGCGCAGGAGAACCACCAATGGCTGAGTTTCAGGTCAGAGCCGACGCGGTCGACGTCGAGCAGATCATGCGGCAGATCCGCGCGCGCATCCGTGAGAAGCGCGGCGCCGACTACACCGAGCAGGAAATCCGCGAACTGGCGAGCGTCAAGCTGGAGAAGTTCCTCGATCCGCGGGGCGTCCGCTCGAATCTCGTCGAAGACTTCCGCCGCAACCGGCAGTTGAGCCCGGCGCCGGAAAAGCTCGAAGCGCAGTTCGAACCGATCACCATCCGCGGCTCACACCGCTCGGCGCTCGAATCGATCCGCAAGATGCTGCAGCCGATCGTCAAGCTCTTCATCAATCCGACGACGATCATCTACGACATCAATCAGGCCTTCCAGAAGCTGGCGGCCATGCCGACAGTGCAGAACCGGATCAACGAGGACTTCCACCGCCGGTTCCGCCAGCGCGAGGAGATGGATCCGCTCTACTACGAGGTGATCCACAACCTCGTGGTGGAACTGACGCGGCTGTCGATCGAGAACAACAACCTCAAGATGCGCGTGGAATCGCTGTCGAGCCGGATGGACTTCGACGAGCGTCGCGCGCGCGCTCTCGAGAGCGTCGTGCAGTACAAGCCGGCGCCAAAGCCCACGCAGGGCGACCGCCCGCAGCCGGCGCCGAAGCCCCAGTCCGACGGCCAGACCGCGGCGCCCGCCGCCGGAGGCAACACCGGATCCGGCAACGGCCAGCCGGCCACCGTTGATCCGGTGCGCGCCGGCATCGAGCCGCGCGATCAGGGCGAGCGCGGCGAACGCCGTCGTCGCCGTCGTCGGCGCCGTCGGTCAGGACAGAACCTTGCCAATCAGGGCGCGCCGAATGCCGACCAGAACGCCGCGCAGGGGGCGACGTCGGCGGGAGCCGAGACGGGCGGCGACTACGATGGGCCGGATGATGACGGCTCGGGTGATGACGGTCCGGAGGAGACCCCGGGCCAGGGCGGCGGAGCGGCGGAGTGAAGCTCGCGATCGTTGTCCAGCGCTACGGCGCGGACATCAACGGCGGCGCCGAACTGCATGCGCGCTACGTCGCAGAGCGGCTGGCGCGGCATGCCGAGGTGCAGGTCTTCACGACCTGCGCCAAGGACTACGTCACATGGAAGAACGAGCTGCCGGCTGGTGACGAGACCGTCAACGGCATCACGGTCAAGCGCTTCCCGGTGGCACGTCCCCGGCAGCCCGAGGATTTCGGGCGACGGTCCGTCACGGTGTTCGAACAGACCCACTCAGTGCAGGACGAGCTGAAGTGGCTCGACAGCGAGGGACCGACGAGTCCCGCGCTGATCAAGCACATCACGCGCGTGAAGCACGACGTCGACTTCTTCGTGTTCTTCAGCGCGCGCTACTACCACTCGTTCCACGGCGTGCGCGCGGTCGCCGACAAGGCGGTCCTCGTGCCGACCGCCGAGCGTGAGCCCTCGATCGGCCTCAACATCTTCGGGCCGATCTTCCGCGGCGTACGCGCGATCATGTACAACTCGCTCGAAGAACGGGCGATGTTGCAGGCGGTGGCCAACAACCGTCAGGTGCCGGGCGTGGTGGTCGGTGTCGGCTCCGAGATCCCCGAGCGCGTGCAACCGTGGCGCGCGAAGCGCAAGTTCGGCTTGAAGCGGCCGTACGCGCTGTACATCGGCCGGATCGACGAGAACAAAGGCTGCGGCGAGCTGTTCGAGTACTTCGGACGTTACGCCGCGACCTTCCCCGACGGCCTCGACCTCGTGCTCGCCGGCTCGGCCGTCATGCCGATCCCGCAGCACCCGCGCATCAAGCACCTCGGGTTCGTGTCCGACGAAGACAAGTTCGATGCGCTCGGCGGCGCGGATTTCCTGATCATGCCGTCGCCGTTCGAGAGCCTGTCGATGGTGGCGCTCGAAGCCTGGGCGCTCGGCCGGCCCGTGCTGGCCAACGGCCGGTGCGATGTCTTGCGCGGACAGGCCATCCGGAGCAACGCCGGGCTCTTCTACGAGAGCTACGAGGAATTCGCCGAGACGATGTACGTGCTCGAAGCGACCGGCCCGCTCAACCAGATCCTCGGCCGCAACGGACGCGAGTTCTTCAAGCGCCACTATGCCTGGCCGGTGATCGAGCGGAAGTACATGGAGATGTTCGAGCGCCTGAAGAAAGACGGCGCGAAGGGCACGATCGAGCCGCTCCCCGGCTGGTTCGCGCGTCGCAAGAAGAACGTCCCCGGCTCCATGGGCGTGGTCGACGCCGCGCCGAAGGGACCGGTGCTCCGCTAGCCATGCCACCGAAAGTCCACCAGATCCTCGCCACGCTCGGCTACGGCGATGCCATCGGCAATGAAGTGCTCGGCATCTGCCGCACCCTGCGCGCCGCCGGCTACGAGTCGGAGATCATCGTCGAGACCGCCGATCCGCGGCTCGAGGATCTCACGGTGGACTATCAGGAGATGGTGAACGAGATCGGTCCGGACGACCTGCTGATCCATCACTTTTCCATCGGATCACGGGCGTCGCGCACCGCCTACGCGCTGCCGGCCCGCATGGCGCTGATCTACCACAACATCACGCCACCGGAGTTCTTCCTCGGCGTGCATCCGCAGCTCGTGAAGCAGTGCTACCACGGCCGCCGCGAACTCACCGCCTATCGGGACCGCGTGGATCTGGCGCTCGGGGATTCCGAGTTCAACCGACAGGAACTCGAGGCGCTGGGGTTCTCGCCGACGGCGGTGTTGCCGGTCGTTCCGGACTTCACGCATCTCGATGTCGCGCCGGACCCGCGGGTCATGGACGCGTACGACGATGAGTGGACCAACATTCTGTTCGTCGGCCGCCAGATTCCCAACAAGCGGCCGGACGACGTCATCCGCTTCTTCCACGCGTACAAGACCTACTACAACCCGCGCGCGCGGCTGATTCTGGCTGGATCGTACACGGGCTTCGAGACCTACATCGCACAACTGCACACCCTGATCGCGCGGCTCGGCGTGAAGGATGTCCACATCATCGGCCAGGTCACCAACGCCGAGCTGACGGGCCTCTACGATTGCGCGGATCTGTTCCTCTGCGCCAGCGAGCATGAAGGGTTCTGTGTGCCGCTGATCGAGAGCTTCTACAAACGCGTGCCCGTGCTCGCGTTCGCGGCAACGGCCGTGCCGGCGACGATGGATGGGGGCGGCGTGCTGTACGACGTGAAGGACCCGATGCGCGTCGCGGCGCTGATGCAGGCGCTCACGTCGGATCACGCCATGGCCGACCGCGTGCTCGAGGCACAGGATGCGGCGCTGGCCCGGCTGCTCGCCCAGGACTTCGGCGGCACGTTGCTGAAGTTCGTCGATCAGGTGTTCGCGATGCCGCGCAAACCATTGCCTCCGGTCTCCTACGACTTCTGGCGACAGTTCCGGCTGGTCGAGGAACTCGCCGAATTGCGGCACACGCGGCCGTCGGCATTCCGGGCCTTGCCCGACGCGCCGGATGCGTCGGCCGTGGCCGCCCTGGACCATCGCCGTGAGTAGCGGCCTCGCCATCCACCAGTGGATTCCCGCCGCCCATCGCGGCGACGCGGTCGGCGACAACGCCCGCGTGTTGCGCGACTTGTTCCGCGCCTGGGGACACACCTCGGACATCTTCGCGCTGACGATCGACGACGACATGCGCGACGAAGCCCGCCCGTGGAGCGATCCGACCTCGCGTAACGGCGACGTCACGATCTACCACTACGCCGTGCCGTCACCGATGACCGAGGCCTTCGGCCGCCTGCCCGGCGCGCGCGTGCTTCACTACCACAACGTCACCCCGGCCCACTTCTTCGCGCCCTACGACGCGGGACTCGTGCGCATGTGCCAGCTCGGACGCGAGCAACTCGGCGAGATGGCGGACCGGACGGATCTCGCGCTCGGCGTGTCGGAGTACAACCGGTCGGAGCTCGAAGCGCTGGGCTTCCCGCGCACCGGCGTCCTGCCCATCGCCGTCGACACGGACCGGCTGCGTCGCGCACCGGCCGTGCCCTCGCTCGACGCGATGCTCGGTGAGCCGTTCGCCAACATTCTGTTCGTCGGACGGATCGCGCCGAACAAGAAGATCGAAGACATCATCCGTCTGGCCGAACACTACAAGCGGTATGTCGACTTCGCGTATCGCTTCATCTTCGTCGGCCGTTACGACGCGGTGCCGCGCTACTACGACACGGTGCGCGGCCTGATCGCCGAGTACCGGATGCTCAACGACCGGTTCTGGTTCACCGGCCCGGTGCCGGATGCGGAACTGGCCGCGTACTACCGCCATGCGCACGCCTACGTCTCGCTCAGTGAGCATGAAGGCTTCTGCGTGCCGCTGATCGAAGCCATGGCGATGGATGTGCCCGTGCTCGCCTACGGCGCCGCCGCCGTGCCGGAGACGCTCGGGGGCGCGGGGGTGTGCTTCGCGCCGAAAGATCTCGAATATGCCGCCGAGTGGCTCGGCGCGCTCGTCTACGACGAGCCCGTGCGCTCGAAGGTGATTGCCGGGCAACGGGCCCGGCTCGCGCATTTCAGCCGTACGCGCCTCGAAGATCAGGTGCGATCGGTACTCGCCGCGGTGGCCTGACCACCCGGCGCAGAGAGGGACTTGTGAAGATTGCGTTCATCGCTCAACGCTACGGCACCGAGATCCTCGGCGGATCCGAGTACCACTGCCGGCTGATCGCCGAGCGGCTCGCGCCGCGGCATCAGGTCGACGTGCTCACCACCTGCGCGCGCGACTACATCAGCTGGCAGAACGAATACCCCGAGGGTACGGACCGGATTCGCGGCGTCACGGTGCGTCGGTTCGCCTGCTCGCGCACGCGGAACATCAAGGAATTCAACGCCTACTCCGACTGGATCTTCGAGAACCGCCACTCGCCGCAGGACGAGCTGGAGTGGTTGAAGCAGCAGGGCCCGTGGTCGCCGGGGCTGATCGACTATCTCGAGCGCCACCACCACCAGTACGACATCCTGATCTTCTT